>CAZPCW010000011.1:0-42970 GCA_964585175.1 uncultured Thermoplasmata archaeon | reverse complement strand
CGGCGAAGTGATAGCCATCATCAGGAACAGCTTCAAGATCTACGATTTCGCCATGCTCATATTCGAATGAATCTTCTCCTGGTTGTTCTACATAACCACCTTCAGTTGAATCAACAGTTAATTCATATGTTTTGATCTCAAATTCAGCGGTGATAGAATAATCGTCCAGCATCTCGATAGTAGTTTGATTGGAAGTTGTATCATCAATAGTGTTGTTATCGCCAGTCCACTCGGCGAAGTGATAGCCATCATCAGGAACAGCTTCAAGATCTACGATTTCGCCATGCTCATATTCGAATGAATCTTCTCCTGGTTGTTCTACATAACCACCTTCAGTTGAATCAACAGTTAATTCATATGTTTTGATCTCAAATTCAGCGGTGATGGAATAATCGTCCAGCATCTCGATAGTAGTTTGATTGGACCCTGGATCATCAATAGTATCATTATCGCCAGTCCACTTGACGAAATGATAACCTTGATCAGGAATAGCTTCAAGATCGACGATTTCGCCATGCTCGTATTCGAAGTTGCCTTCACCAGGTTGTTCTACATAACCACCTTCAATTGAATCAACAGTTAATTCATATGTGTTGATATTGAATTCAGCAGTGATATAATAGTCATTCAGCATCTCTATAGTGGTTTGATTGGAAGTAGTGTCTTCAATAGTGTTATTATCTCCTGTCCATTCGAGGAAGTGATAACCTTCATCGGGGACAGCTTCTAGATCAATAACTTCTCCATGCTCGTATTCGAATGAACCTTCACCAGGTTGTTCTACATATCCACCTTCAGTTGAATCAACAGTTAATTCATATGTGTTGATATTGAATTCAGCAGTGATAGAATAATCGTCTAACATCTCTATAGTGGTTTGATTGGATTCAGGGTCATCTATCGTTTCGTTATCACCTGTCCATTCAACAAAGTGATATCCCTCATCAGGAACAGCTTCTAATTCAACGATTTCACCCTCTTGATATCCAAAAGTACCTTCTCCAGGCTCTACTACTTGACCCCCATCTGTAGAATTTATGGTTAGTTCATACTCGGTAGTAGAAAACTCAGCAGTGATGGAGTAATCGTTCAGCATCTCTATAGTAGTTTGATTAGACGTTGGATCATCAATAGTTTCATTATCCCCTGCCCACTCCACAAAGTGATAACCTTGGTCAGGTATTGCTTCTATATTAACAACTTCACCATGTTCGTATTCGAAGGTACCTTCCCCAGGATCTTCAACAAATCCTCCTTCTGAAGAATCAACAGTTAATTCATATGTATTGATTTCAAATTCAGCAGTTACAAAATAGTCGTTCAGCATCTCTATGGTGGTTTGATTAGAAGTAGTGTCTTCAATAGTGTTATTATCTCCTGTCCATTCGAGGAAGTGATAACCTTCATCGGGGACAGCTTCTAGATCAATAACTTCTCCATGCTCGTATTCGAATGAACCTTCACCTGGTTGTTCTACATACCCACCTTCTGAAGAATCAACAGTTAATTCATATGTATTAATCTCAAATTCAGCGGTGATAGAATAATCGTCCAGCATCTCGATAGTAGTTTGATTGGACCCGGGATCATCAATAGTTTCATTATCGCCTGTCCACTCGACGAAATGATAGCCTTCGTCAGCTTTTGCCTCAAGGTCGACGATTTTTCCATGCTCGTAGGTATAAGTACCTTCACCAGGCTGTATAACTGACCCCTCCTCAGTTGAATCTATAGTCAAATTGTGAGTTTGGGCATTAAAGACTGCTGTTATCGAATAATCGTCCAGCATCTCAATAGTGGTTTGATTAGAAGTTGGATCATCAATAGTTTCATTATCCCCAGTCCATTCCACGAAATCATAATCTTCATCCGATACAGCCTCAAGATCGACTACTTCACCTGACTGGTATTCGAAGGTACCTTCTCCGGGCTCTTTCACTTCTCCCCCTTCTCCAGAATCTAACGAAAGTTCATATGTTGCTAAAGTCGTGAATGTCCATATTTCGGATTTCCAATAACCATCACTTCCCCAAGCAGTTACATTTGTATACCACTTATAGGTAGTATTCCCCTTCAGATCATTCCACATAACACTCGCGTAGTTGCCGTTAGATACGTTTTTCTCAGAACCTATGATGCTATCATCCGACGCATCATGGAAGGTCACGTTCAATTTTTCCGCCTTGTCGTGTGCAACTACCGCACTCAATTCAACATCTAAACCAACGTTTTTAGCACCATCTTTTGGATCAGGATATACTGGGCTATTATCATGATGAATTACCAAAGTGGCTACAGCGTATTCTGTTTCATTTTTGATTTTTGCAACAAATCCAACGGATGAAAAGTCGATATTCGTTTCGGTCATGTCCGTAGCCGCTGGAACTTTTATCGTCTTCTCGAACTTTCCTTTTCCATCTAAAGTAGTGTTCCATTCACTTTTCGGCTCAGCCCCCTTTGGAATTTGGATAGTTACCTCTTTGTTAGCATGATCTGGGAACTCCCCACTGATCGTTAAGTTCTCTTCGATATCCGGCTCTGAGGGTTCGAACGATAAATTGTTGGGATTTTCTGAAACATTGTAGCTCTCTAATTCCCTTGTCCAATCGACTTCTGGGCTTTCTAATTCTTCTTTTACATAGGACTTGACTTCTGGTTCATACCACCGATCTCTATATGATCCTTCTTCAGACTGGGTTGAATTGATATATATTGGTTCAAACTCTCCAGCTGGGACCTGTATTTCTTCAGTATATGGAGAAACGCTCTCACTACTCATTTCAACTGTTTCATTGATAGTTTCATTTTTCTCAATAAAACCTTCTATCACATATGAATTATACCCAGAAGAATAGCCGGTAGTATTGGACCAAAACTTTTCTTCAGTAGTATCCAATGGGAAGTCATATTCTTCCGCTGGTGGATCAGAAAGAGTAGTCAATTTTGTCCACGATTCGAAATCTACTGTCAACCCTACTATCTCAGCCGTTCCGTCCATATTTCTAAATTGGTCGTCCGCTACCACTCCTAGATCACTCATCTTACAGAACATGTAGCCGCTTATTGTCCCTCCATCGATATCGATCTCTACCGTTCCAAAATCATCCGTTTCCATCTGACCTTCTCCATTCAAAACTTCCCCTTCCAAGCTTAGATTGTAGCCATAATAATCTGTCTCATTCAAAGTGTAATATCCAATATCATCAACTGTGTATGTGAGCTCTTCTTCCAAATACATGTATTCTTCACTCTCAGTATCATTGTACCAACCGTCTTGAGAATATGTCCATGAGGATCCGATCTCCCAGGTAGGTACATCCGCTGGGAAAGGCCCAGATGGTTCGGAATATTCGAGATCTATTTTCTGACCCCAAGTATCGTCCACGGTAAAATAGGTCTGGGTCTCTGAGTTAACCTTGATCGAAAATTCATCTCCAATCTCATAGCCCTCCTCAACTAGATTGCCGAAGTTTAACTCATAGTAACCGTTGCTATCGGTGGTTATAGATATATTTTCACCGGTTTCCTGACTTTTAATCTCAACTTCGACATCCTTGATCGATTTATTGTTCTCATCTTTGACGGTTCCGTAAATCAGATGAGGGACTGGAGGATAACTCTTATTATCACCATCTCCTAAATCGGTATCCGCTATTCTTGTCTGATATATCAGAGCATCATCTAAGTCCTTGTTTATAGTCATTATATCTTCTTCTGGAGGATAAAACCCATTCCCACCAGTATAGATCTCGAAAGTCAAACCGTGAGCTCCTGTTTCATTGTAAACCCAGTCGGCAGCCCCTCCCGGTGCGGTATAACCTATCTCCTCGTCAGCTTGACCGTATGAGTAATGGTCATCCTCATCGCCATATTTAGATGTGAGAGATGTCATGTTCTCTGCCATCCCCCGATACCAATCATCGTGAGGTGAAGGATCTCCAGTATGTGAGTAGGGTATGAGTAGAGTTCCGGCATAGCTGTGAAGATTTTGGTAAGAATCGATATCGTTTTCTAATATGAATTCCTTGAGATAATTAGTCTCATTTTCGGAAAAAGGAGATTCTCCATGATATGTACTTGAACCGGGATCGTCATCACCTTCTTCCCATACTATATCCCAATTCCTATTGAGATCAACTCCAATATCAATATACGACCCAACAGACGTATTCCGATTTTTTCGCCACCATTTTCGTTCGCCATAATCTCCATTTCCGTCGAATTTATAACCGTCAGGGTTCGTCATTGGAACTATAAATATCCTCCTATTATTCACAAGCCAATGAATCGTCTCGTTACTGTCATATTCGTTAAGTATCCTCCATGCATAATATGAAGACACTTGAGGTCCCGACCATTCTCTAGCATGCATCCCTCCATCTATGAGAACCGCTGGTTTTTCATCTACTTGGGTATTATTATCTGAAGTTATCTCTAGGGCCCAGAGATCTTTTTCTTTATAAGATTGTCCAAATTTATGTTTCTCGACCAAGTTAGGATATAAATTTTCTAGATCATCATACCAATCATATAACTCTTCGATTGAAGGATACTCCTCAGGGAAGGGATATTCCTCCTCTATATTTAGTTCCGCCAAGTGAGCGGCGGTGCCCATAGCGAGCTGAGCTGTTTCATTTATCTGAGGTATAGTCAATTTATCTAGAGTATCTTTTGATGTATGGTAATATGGGTTGAAATCCGTTTCTATACTTAGAGTAGCATTATATCCCTCATCCCAAAAACTAGCATGATCGGAGGCTGTAGTATCACTATCGTATACATAAGTGAAATTGCCGTCTATATCGTAGGTCTCCGTAACATTAGATTTGTAATCTAACATCCAATTCGATGGTGTGTTGGCGTGATGGGTGATGGCTAGTCCATCCTCTTCGTATCCCACCATATCGTAATTTAAATAACCTCTCAAGTCCTGTTCTTCAGGATCTATATTTGAGGCGTAGTAATCACTGCCGTGGAGGCCAAATTCTTCACCACCCCATGCCGCGAAACGAATCGTTCGATTAAAATCATACTGAGATAATATCCTAGCACTCTCTAGGACTACCGCGATTCCTGCTCCGTTATCATCCGCACCTGGGGCAGGTTCGTTCTCCCCTAAGGAATTGATACTGTCGAGATGAGCCCCTATCATGTATGTTTCATTTTCTACGTCTGAGTCAGTTCCTGGAAGCTCGGCTATCACGTTCGTACTTTCCTTTCCAGAATACGTGAAATTTTGTTTAAAAACATCGAGACCGTACGAATCGAATTTTTCATAAACCCAGTCGGTCGCATTCCAAAATCCAGAGGTCGAATCTCTTCTGGTTTTAATTCCCTGATCATTCTCAAAGTTCTGAAGAGTATCGATGTTATCTTCTATTTTGCTTTCGTTGGTTTTGTTCAGCATATGGTGAATTATAGGTTCATAGCTAACGGACGAGTAGTCTTCAAAAGAGGTAGAGTTCTCTACATCTTTTTCATCATTTTTTGGAAGATCATCAGTTTTACTTTCTAATTCGGATTGTTCATCGGAAGTTTCATTTACACTTCTAGCTCCTAGAACTCCACTAAATAAACTAAACACCAATAAAAGTACTATACAAAATACAATGCTTTTTTTTAATTTCATTTTACTCTACTCCTTTACTTATATCTATATGTTTACAATTGTATTTCTTAGGGGCACATGTGCTACTTTGACCCTATCTCAAAATATCTACTCAAACAGATCCTGAAAAAGCGATCGTCGGTAAAGGTTGCTCTTGGAGAATGACTTAACAACATTTAAAATTCCATTTCCTATTTGAATTTAGATAAAACAATTGATCCATTTATAAAGAAAAAATCGATCAGAATTATAGAAAATTGGCATATAATATATCTAAGAGTAGCACATGTTCGAATGATGTTTTTATGGTTTAACCCAAATAACTTATACGAAAAATGCGCTCTAAAGAGGAGAGGACATGGGTAGAAAAATCCGTATTTGGATTCCGACTTTAGCTATCGTCATAACTATCATCGCTTCTAGTTTCATACCTGCATTATCTTTTGGAAGAGATAACGACAGTGAGATTCAACCTCTTTCTGAAAAAGAGCAGAAGTTGATCGGCAGTGATATCGAAGATAAAAAAGATCCCGGGTTATATATCCGATATCGCGAAGAATATCGTACTAAACAATATGAGGGCTGGGAAACTTACACTAATAATGATGAGGAGATAACAATAGCTATGGAAAAAGTGGTCATAAGAAGGGGATCTACATTGTTGATAGGTGGTTACACGGATGCCGAATACGATATAATTCCCTCAAAGGAGGATATGGACTCGCTAGATGTAAATGAAAAAGAAAATGGATGGGGGATTGAGATTCCTAAAGACTCAAGTATAGGGAAGTATCGTTTCGAAATATCTGAAGGAGATTGGGAAGAGAGCATCGATATATTTCTTATTTTTGATCCTTGGCAACTCGATATACCAGAGGATAAAAGGAAGAAATATGCATATGACGAAGAAGGAACTAGAGATGAATCTGCCTACATATTTACGACTAGAGGTAATATACTGCCTAGTAAAACTCACATTCCAAATCTACACCCCTTTGGAGATGATTATGACGATAGACCGAGCATGTTTGAATTTGCTTTGGCAGGTGCGGGCAATTCTTCTGATCCCCAAAATAGCGCTGCAAAATTATTCAGAATAGTCTCACAAAGGAATGATGCTAGACCCGGATTTGAGCCTCTAATCAGAGATGCCTCTGATATCCTTTTCTATGGTAAAGAAAGTCCATCCATACATCATTCATTTCATGTCGCGGATTTGAAGAAAGAGGGCAATTTAACAGAAGGTGAACTACCTGAATGGATCCGAAAGCCAATTGAAAATAAAGGGATCGACTTGAAAGAGAGCGCAGAGATATGTGAATCGAAAAATTGGACATGGATAAAGATTGGAGAGAAGAAAGAATTTAGGATCATGGAGGATGAAATAAATAATGAAAAAATTATAAGGATCTACAAAGGTGAATTGACTCAAACCGTTCTTGAAGGGGAAGCTAGAGACGTTGAAGGTTTGACATTGGAAGATGCTAAAAAATTGTCCATGAATGGAGTTTCCATCCATGATCTAGAATCGAAGGGTAGATCTAAGGTGATCAATGGTTGGTGTGATGAAGTTTCGTTTGCTCTAGTCGGATTACTTCGCTCTATCGGTATACCCAGCAGAGTAGCTTCGTTACATCCTAAGCCTGACGTAAGTAAAGACTTGATGTCTCATTACATAGCGGAAGCTTGGTTTGAGGAATCCCTATACGATACAGATT
Source organism: uncultured Thermoplasmata archaeon (assembly GCA_964585175.1). Classification (GTDB taxonomy): domain Archaea; phylum Thermoplasmatota; class Thermoplasmata; order Halarchaeoplasmatales; family Halarchaeoplasmataceae; genus Natronoplasma. The sequence continues at coordinate 35,644 of CAZPCW010000011.1, read as the reverse complement.
GGGAAGGAAATTCTTACGAAGGAGGATGGCATGTTCTAGATGCAGACGAATGGAACGTCGAATTCCCATCCGGAATACGAGGACTTCCCTCTTTTAACATGCCTGTTGGTGAAACGATAACTTCGAGAGGAACCTATTTGAGAACCGTTGAAAAACTGTTCGAAGGGGAGTGGGTCAAAGGGGAATATGGAAAGAGATGGAAGACACAAGATATCTATGTGGTGGGCTCTAAAAATGAAGATATACCACAACCTATAAAAGTTTCAGAAGCTTATGTAGATGGGAAAGAACACAATCTCCGTTATGGATCAGTTACTAAACTTTTGAGTAGAGGTGGGGGTGATCTATACAAACTGGAGATAAATGAAACAACTAAGCTATCACTGGAAACACCTCCTCAAAAAGAGGCTAACTTGTATGTATCTGATGAAGAGTATCCTTCCATTCCTACTGCTTTAAAAGGATATCCGTTTGATGAACCCGATGGATATCAGGGAAAAGAAGCTGTGCTTGTTCCTGATGGAGAAGAGACCTTCTATATCGGCATATATGGTCCAGAGAACGGGGATAGGACGGTCGAAGGAAATTTTGGATCCTATACTCTAACAGTTGAAAGATCTGACGAAGATAGAACTTCTGAGAGTGGGATCTTTTTGGGGGCTGGAGACATATCTAATGATTATTATTATGCAATGATTTTGATTTTCCTCTGGATAATATCCTATGTTGGTATTAAGAGACTTTAGATCTTACAGGATCTCGTATCTCTCGACTATCGAAAACGAACGCTTAAAGTAAAAAGAGAAAAGGGTCCAGCCATGAAAAAGAAAAAAGCTCAGGAAAGAGAAGATGGGGATGAACAGACTAGAACATTGAATAAAAGTAAGAGTAAGAAAGAAGCTCAAGAAAGGGAAGTTGGTTTCATCTCTAGAAAGTTAGAGCAACTTATAGAAATATTTGAAAAGAACCGTTTTACTCCTTTGACGGCATTTATATTTCTAGTGATAGTGGGTGTGATACGGTCTGTCTCTGAATCCTTTTTATTTGAATTTGAAAGAACCTTTTCGATTTATCTTGTAGCTCAACACACCGCTTTTAACTTCCCAGTACTCATCATGGGCTCCTTAGTGTTATCATTAGCGGCTGAGGCGCCATTGAGAAAGGTCTATAATGCGATCCTACCAGGATTTGCAATAGTAACTTTACCTCCTTTGATTGACTTACTTTTGGGTCAAACAGGAGGTGAAAGATCAAATTTGTATGCTTACCATGCTGAAGGTTTAAATTTTGTCCAGAAGATAGGGGATCTTTATCCTCCAAATATGTTACTTACAAGTGATATAAGTACTGGACTTCAGATCATGGTAGGCTCTATAATGGCTTTGAGCGGGCTGTATGTGGCAGTGAAAGTTCGCATCGGTGAATCACTTCATCTGTATGCAGAGAGAAAGTTCAAATCCATCGCTAAGAAAATATGTTCGATATTTTTTGGCGTTTTTGGCATTTGGGTAGTGGTATGGTTCATTGTGGCTATAGTTCCCACTGTGGTTTCTTTGATGGGCCAGGGCCTAAACTCAAGGATCGTCGTTTTTGACTATTTCACCTTCTATTTACGAGATCTCTCTGAGTATTATTTATTTATAGGTGAACAAGGTTATCAAAATGCAGGTCATCTTGCGGAACTTATGATACTTCAACAGCGATCTTTATATTTGACTACCTTTTTCTTTGCCTTTTCTAATGTTCTAATGATCTTATCTATGTGGTTGAAATATCCTTCCCTGTTAAAGAAAATATTTTCCTCTTTAAAAATCACGATAGTACTCCCTTTGACTGTTTCTGCTCTTCTAGGAAACGCGGTTCTTCATCTAACTGATCCCAATTTTACTCAAGGTTGGGCTTTAGATCCAACTTATCCACTTCATATGCCTTATCTCTTCTCTATAGGGGCTGTAGGTTTCTTCTTGGGCACATTTGGTTCGTTCGTTTTGGATTATCACAAGGGCGATGGAATTTTATCAGAAAAAGCCTCAAAGAATATGTCGATAGTTTCACTTTTAGCAGGTGGTTCGTTGGCATTTCTTATGGGTCCGATATTGATATCTTTGATCTTCGTTTTATCTGCAGTTCTTGTTTACATCGTTTTCAGAATCAAAGAAGAAACGTGGAACCTTTTGAACAGTGGGGTTTTTGCAAGCAGCTGTATAATCGTATATTTCCTTGGAGTTTACACACCGACAATCTGGAAAACTAAAAAATATAATCCTGAAGGAGACGGTTACGATATCGTAAATATTACTAGAAGGCCGGAATTAAGTTTTGAAATCATACAAGTCGGGATAATAATTGTTTTCCTTCTTTTTATGGGCTTACTTATAAACTATCTCTTAGAAAATGAGATTTTATCGGAATGGACCGCTTCTCCAAATCATATTTTAACTGTTATATTATTAACTGTCTCGCTTTTTCCCGCATTGATATTCAACGACCTAGATCATCTGATAGTTTTCGGAACTTTAGGCATTTCATCGGCCATACTAACTGACGAAGAGATTCCATTCGTTCCCTTAGGTATATTTTCATTCATTTTGGTCTATATACTTATCAGTCTCTGGGAGCTATTGCCTTCTGTGATTTAGTGTGAGAATTAAAGTTAAACAGTGTGGTTTTTGTTTGCTGTAATACGTCCTAAAACTTAATCAAACCCCAGCTTTTTCAAATTGGAATAATGACCGCCCAAAAAAGGATGATCGATCTAGGAAAAAAGCACCGCTGGTTGATTCTGTTTTTGGTGGTGCTTTCCATAGTTGTAGGGTATCTGGCCAGGATGAGCGTTTCCGTCGCACTTCCGTTCATATCTCGAGGCTTTGATTGGACTACCGCTGAAAAGGGAAGTCTAGGCGGTATACTGATGGGCATATTTTTGGTGAGTTACGGTTTCTCTAACATATTTTTCAGTCCCTTCATAGATATATACGGCCCCAAGAAGATGCTGACCGTCTCGATAATAACTTGGTCGGTAGCGATAATGATAGGTGCTTATTTCGGAGGAGTATATTGGGCGTTTTTACTTTCAAGACTTCTACTGGGATTGGGTCAAGGTGTTCTTTTTCCCTGCGCGAGTAAAGTCACGGCGGAATGGTTTTCTCCTAAGGAGAGAGGTAGAGCGAATTCTCTCTATATGAGTGGTGGACCGATCGGGGTGATGTTGGCCCCGCTCTTGATGACTCCTATCATATTGAGTACCTCCTGGGAAATTTCCTTTTACTTTCTAGCACTCCTCGGATTCTTGCTTGCTATACCGATCTTCTTCGTGATAGAGGGTAATACGCCAAATGCGGAAGATGAAGAAAAAAATGACTCTCTAGAAATCAAAGAGGGCCTGAAGGAACTGATAGCAGACAGGCAGTTCCAGCTCGTACTTTTCGGCTTCACCGCTATGACCACGGTATGGTGGGGTATGAGTCTTTGGATACCCACCTATCTCGTCGAAGCTCAGGGTTTACCTATAGATGACATGTCCTTCAGTGCGAGTTTTCCATACGTCGGGGCTATACTGGGGATGTACCTAGGTTCATTTGTGAGTGATAAAACCGGTCATAGGAAATGGGTGATAATCTTCGCTCTTTTGATGAATGCTGTTTTGCTGTCGATCTTGACACTTTTAGAGATCCAATCTCTGACGCTGGCCCTAACGCTGCTTTTCTTAGCTTTCTTTGGAGGACAGATGGCTCCGCCGCTGTGCTTTACGGTGCTGCAGTCTAGGGTGCCTGAGGAAAACGTCGGCTCCGCTACCGGGATAATGAACGGGATAGGGAACGGAGTAGGTGTTCTCGGACCAGTAATTCTGGGTTTCATCGTGGCTTTTACCGACTCCTACAATCTAGGACTCTTATCGCTCGCTGTGATCTCACTTTTAGGTGTACTGGCTTTTTACAGATATAAAGAATGACTCTAGATAGGTGAAAAGATCAAAACTAAAGGAATTCAGCGTCGGTTACCCGCACCGCTGCCTGGACTTTTGTAGACTTTTTCCCGCCAACCCCCACTTTTTTTACCTAATATCCTCAAAACAATTAGAGGTATGGCCCCTCCGACTAGGAGACCGAGAGATATACTTAGATAATAGGCAATCACGAGAAAGGCGAGAAGACCGACCCCTAAAACTCCGAGGATGATCATGAATTTACCGATGAGGTCTAACATTTCATTTTTGATATAATCATCTTTTTATTTATATTATTTGTACTCTTGAGATGAGGATGGTATTGTCTAAGCCGCATCCCAAGTATTTAATAGAATATTTGAAACTATTATTTGTAGTCATCTAAAATGGAAAAAGAGAAGATCAAAAGGTGGGTAAAATTGATACTCGTCCTACTAGTGATCATCATGTTCGTTTTTGGAGTTATTTTTGGGAATTTGAGCGGCGTTTACCGGTAATTTAGATGAGATCGGATCGCTGATTCAGATATGATCGATCATCCTATCAGGTACTGCAGACCGGTCCCTAGAAGAAAAGTCGATACGACTGATAGAAAGAAAGCTCCGAACCATGCTCCGGTCGTGAAGGCCAATTTTCTTTTACCGACGTTCGATTTTCCCACTACCAGTCCGCTTCCGATGACCGAGGCGATAATAGCTTCGCTGAAAGATATAGGGATTCCTAACAATATCCCTATTTGGGCTAGAAGAGCCGCCGTACCCAATGCAGCGGCCGACCTTCTCGGACCTACGTTAGAGTACTCGAAAGAGACCGCATCTATTATCTTGGGTGAAAAGAACCATGCACCCATCAGGATGGAGATACTTCCCAGAGCTAGAAGGATGAAGATATGCAGATCTAAAGACTTGAGAGGGCCGATTGCCAGCCCTACTGAATTTGCTCCCGAGGTATAGGCAACTAATAACCCCATGCTTAGTGTCAGATATCTGATCGATTTTTTAGATTCGCTTTTGGATAGATAACGTCTCAGGATCTTAGAGATGGTGAAGCCTATACCGACGGCTAGAAAAGGTATGACCAACCAATAACCCACTATATATTGTAAAGAGGACCAATTCACGGGATTTCCAAAACTGAAAGCGCTTCCCACAACGGCCCCGACGACGGTGAAGGCGGTTGGCATCGGATATTTTGTCACGACGCTAGCTATCACGAGTATAGAGGCTACGATCAGGATGGAGAAGGCCTGTAATTCCTGTATTTCACCGAATATTATGCCAGAACCCACGGTATCGGTGACGCTTTGACCCTGCAGAACTGCACCCAAACTGGCGGCTATACCGGCGATCAAAGCGGACTTCAATATCCCTGAAGCTCCCGAGGATCTGACTGGGCCGAAAGCCGGGGGTACTGAAGATGCACCGATCGATATGCCCATGAAAATAGAAGCGCAGAAAGCGAGTAAAGCTATTATATTGATCATTGGAGATCTTCCTTGACTTCTTCTTGGACGTTATTTCTCAGTTTTTCGTCAGGTATGTTCAGCGTCATGGTATATATATCGCTGTCATTTCCGTTTTCTAGATTAATAGAGAAGTCCCTAGCATCGAAATAATACGGATTGAGCTGCAGCATCATCTTCTCGTAGATCCTTTTTTCAAGCTCTCTTATCGATTTGATAGATCCCGCTCCCATCGTTCTTCCTATTCTTTCACAAGCTTTTTTAATTTTCCCTCTAGGGTCCTTACCATTTGCCACCTTTTCGATCGAATCCAATATATCGGAACTTGCATCGCTTAATTCTTCCTTCGGCCCGTCGAATTTCTTTTCCATCTTTGTTTTCTCGATAGAAGCTTCTTCGGCAGTTCTTTCAGATAGTTCTTCCTCATCTTCCTCTTTTTCAGGTTTCCAGTTATTGTAGTCTGAAAGATCTTTAAGACTATCAAAATAATCCTTGATTATTTCGGATAGGTACTCGGCGAACTTACATATTTCTTCCCATGTTCCTCTGTACTTGATTCCGGCGGTTGTTATTTCGCCCTTCGAAGGCATGGATGGGGTATGTATTAATGCCTTTATAAAAAATTTACGTTCAAAAACTATTTTTCAATCATAACGGTCATTTCAATCATGAAGCGAGACTCTATAGTGAGGTATTTGTTTATTTTTTTCTCCTCAACCCATCAGCACCAAAAAGAAGAACCAAAGCAGTATGAACGATAGGACTAAGGAAAAGATGGTCACAGGTAAACTTATCTTAGTGAAATCTTTGAAAGAAATGGGATATCCCATTCTTTCAGATATATTAGCAACCATCAGATTTGCTGGACCGCTGATCAGAGTTCCATTAGATCCAAAACAAACCGCTAGAGAAAGAGCCCACCACATCGGATTTACCACGTAACCGGTCCCCAGTCCGCTCAGTTCGATGAATGTTCCTATCGCGGGGATCAATGTTATAGTCGCGGGGATATTACCGACCACTATAGAGAAGGTCCCGCTTACCAGCATAACTAGAAATAGAGCCATCAATAGACTACCGCCACTTGCGCGGGCTACACCTCTAGCTATAAGGTCCATGACACCCGCACTATCGAGCCCTCCGATCAGTATGAAGAGGCCGACTAAAAATAATAGAGTAGACCAATGCACGTGAGAAATCGCACTTTGTGGTTCGGCTAAAGACATCAATAAAAGCAGAGAGGCACCCAGCATGGCCACGACCCAAGGATCTATGCCTATAATGTGATGGACTGTGAATAGGACCATGGTAAAGAGCAGAGCTATGATGGACTTCTTGAACATACTCTCGTCTTCTATCTCGTCGTACTCGTCCATCTTTGCGATTTTATCAAAATTAGTCATTTCTTTTTTCATTATATCGCTGAACATCAATTCAAATATCAAAAGAGTGGAAAACAAAACGATCAACACTATCGGTCCCAAGTAGATCAGGAACTGTACGAAGTTTATGCCCGCTTGGCTTCCGATCAGTATATTCGGCGGATCACCGATTAATGTAGCAGTACCTCCTATATGAGCGGCGATCCCCTCGCTTATCACAAATGGAACCGGATTGATCTCCAGTTCTTCGGCGATAGTGATAGTGACAGGAGCCATCAAAAGGATGGTTGTTATGTTATCTAGAAATGCAGAAGCGAATCCTGTCACCAAGATGAAGAGTGTCAGCAATCGATAATAACTGCCGTTTGAAAGCTTAGCTGTTTTAATAGCTAAATATCCAAAAAAACCGGTGTCCCCCAACATCCCTACGAGCATCATCATCCCCAGGAGTAGTCCGATCGTATTGAAATCGATGTACTCTAAGGCTAGATGTTGATTGTAGAAGCCCATGGCGTGACCGAGTAATATCATCGCTAACGATCCGACCATCACAGCAACTGTCCTGTTCATCCGTTTGCTGATTATTCCTATATATGTGAGGACGAAGATAGTAATAGGAGCTAGAAGCTGGAGAATACCATTCAATTCTAACACCGGTCTTTTATTCCGTGTGAGAGGTGGTGCCTAAATAAATTTTCCCAGTTTTGGGAGTGGTGTAAATCTATCAAATGTAAATTAGTAATCAATATTCCTTATTCTTGAGCATGGTCTAGATATAGCTCTCAAAAAGATTAAATGCTTCTTAAATTTTTCAAGATACGATGGTAGAGAAATTTGAGAACTTGAAAGAGGCTGCCGAAAAATTCGAGAGAAACCACGGTAACTGTGCTCAGGCTGTCTGTGGCGCTTTCTTAGAGACTTACGGCTTTCCGAGTGAGGAAGTTTTCAAGTCGTCCTGTGGTCTTTACGGCGGGGTTGGTCTGAGCGGGAATTCGTGCGGCGCCTTGAACGGCTCTATCCTCACGATAAGTTTTCTGAGCGGACGGGAATTTGAAAATTATAATGAACCTACTCCTGAGGATTGCAGCGAGATGTGCAAAGAGATGATCGACAAATTCAAAGGAGAATACGGTTCGGTGAACTGTGAAGATATTCAGGAAAAAACGATAGGAAGGAGCTTCGATTTCAGGGATGAAGAAGATGTAGAAGCTTTTAGTGAATCTACAGGACCAGATGAAGAATGTCCTAAAGTTGTAAAAAAATCCGCGAAATGGACCGCCGAGATTTTAGAACGATACGGTTATTTGGACTAGAAACTAGAAAGTCGTCTCGATTTTGAATGAATATCGAATATAGAGACCGGATGAACTTAAAGTGTATTTTTCGATACTGTATTTTTCGATACCGAAAATAACTTAACGATTGAGTAAGATGGAGACAACGGGTGATATAATCGCTGAAAGAAATGTAAAACTTATAGAGCAAGCGGGAGTAGATGTGGACGAACTGATCGAAAAATTGGTGGACGCTGCGGCAGCAGAATTCACCACGTATTATTACTACACTCTTCTAAGGACCCACTGCACGGGACTAGAGGGTGAAAGTGTAAAGGAAATAGCGGAAGATGCTCGTCTCGAAGACAGGAATCATTTCGAGGCTTTGATGCCCAGGATATATGAATTGGGCGGAGACCTACCGCACGATATAAGAGATTTCGCGAACAGAGCCGCCTGCGAGGACGCCAAATTGCCCGAAGAAGAGAGTATCGATAACTTACTAGAGGAACTCTTGCACGCGGAAAGATGCGCAGTCGGTGTTTACACACAGATCTGCAAGATGACTCAGGGCAAAGACCCCAGAACTTACGAGCTCTGCTCCGCTATTTTACACGAAGAGATAGAGCACGAGGCTTGGTTCGAAGAACTCCTTACAGGTGAAGCTTCAGGGCACTTCAGAAGGAAAGAACCCGGAGTCAGTCCTTACGTATCGAAATTCCTGCAGACCAAATAAAAACCCTTTATTTCTTTTTTAAAATTTCAATAGAAACCGTTTCAATCATTCTTTTTTAACTTCAATGCCAGATCGGGTCTATCAGTTATTATGCCAGTAACATCTTTTCCTAACAATTTTTTGATCATTTCGCTATCGTTGACGGTCCACACGTATACATCTATTCCTGCTTTTCTCATCCTTTTCAGGAAAAATAAATGTAGTAAACGATAATTTGGAGAGACAAAGTCCGCTCTACACTTCTTCAATCTCTTTTTAGGGAACAATTCCGAAAATCGAGTTTTTATCGTATTTTCAGGTTCTTCAACCCCTAGAAGCAAACCCGTTTTGATACTTGGATCGTATTTATTTATTCTCCTGACAGTTTCATCATTAAAGGATTTCATCAAAAATTCATCATAATCTAGGTAATTTTCAACTAGCTCTATAACTTCCTCCTCATATCCAATCTCTTTAAATTCTATATCTAGACCTATCTTCCCTTTGCAAAGTCGGAGGACATCTTCGACCAGCGGTACTTCATATCCTATTTTTTTAGAAAATTCTAAAACCTCGTCGTAAGTCAGATCTGAGATTTTTCTACCCCCGATAGAGGGATCGTGAAATGCTATCAACCTATCGTCCTTCGTCTTCCTTACATCGAATTCGATCATATCCGCGCCTATCTCTATCGCTTTACGAAAAGATTCGATGGTATTTTCGAACTCTACCAATCCGGAGGCACCACGATGTGCGATAATTTTTGTGTTCATATCGCCACCTACAGATTATTTTCAAGAAAGGATGTTATCTGTTTTCGGTATTCGTCTTTTTTCAACTGTATAGATCTGACATGTTCGGCTTCGGTGATCCAAAGATGAATATCGTTATTTTTCTTTTTGTTCGTTTCGTAAAATTTCTTTATCTCTGATGTGTCAACTATAGGATCGTTTTCACCGCCTATCAACAGCAGCGGTTTTCTTACTCTTTCGGCGAACCCGAATATATTCTCTGTTTGGACATCAAATAGGATTCGACCGATAGGTTTTATGAACTTGTAAAGAAACGAAGGTAAACCAGCGAAGTACTTCAGGCTTCTAGCGGAGGTCGAGTCTACATCTAAAGGAGGACTATCAACTACGGCGCAGTCGATCCTCTCATCCGAAGCGAGCGCTTTGATACTTACCATCGCGCCCATAGAATAACCTATCACGCCGATCTTTTCACTTTTACCTTTCTCTTCCAACCAGTCGATCGCGGCTTTTAAATCCAGCAGTTCTTTATTACCGATCGTGGTCCTTTTTCCGCCGCTCTCGCCGTGAGCACGAAAATCAAAATACAGGACGTTATATTCTTCATCCTTCAATATCTCTAGAAGGGGTCTCATGTAAACTTCATACCATCTGCTGGCCGTATAACCGTGAAGACAAATTATTGTTTTCCCAGTATCTTTATCCATCCACCATCCTTTCAGAGTTATCCCGTCTTCAGTTTCAAAAGATACTTTTTCGTACTCCAGACCGAGATCATCAGGAGTCCAATCACCTGTTGTCCTTTCAGGTCTGGTCATCTTGTGAGATATGAAGATGAGAAAGGCAAAGAAGATCAGAAGTCCAACAAAGATAAGAAAGATCAGGATCAAGATTCTTCCTCCAACTCTTCCAAAGACCACATCAGTGGTATAGAGATCCACGCCAAAACAGCCGCCAGTGGAAAAAGCAATCTATAGTTTCCACCGGCTAGATCGATTATCAAACCACCTAGTACCGAAGCTAAGAAAACAGGTAGAGCTCTAACGGCGGCAAAGACACCGTAATATCTGCCATTAAATGCTTCCTTCTTGTATTGGGTGAGAAGATCACCTACAACCGGTAAGGAACCCGCTAAAACCGCGCCCCATCCCAGTCCGGCGAAGAGCATAGCTAACAATATATGAAGTTTAGTCCCGACGAACCAAGCCAGCGTGAGGGGCATACCGTAGATAATAGTACCTATGATAATACTCAATCTTCTACCCACTTTATCGTAAATATACCCACCTGCTAGTGAGCCTCCAAGGACGGTGAAGTTGAATGCGGCCATAGCTAACAGGCCGAATGAATGGACTTTATCCACATACTGTTCGGCGGCCGACCCATGAAGTATGTATGCAGCTATACCGAACATGAAGACAGCAACAAATTGATAGCTTATCCAGAGAAGGATTTGAGCGGTGTAAAAATTGAGAAAGTTCTTGTCTTTTATGATACTCTTTAGATAGGTTTTTAGACGCTGCTTTGATACGGCACTTTCTACTCGTGGTTCTTTTAATTTTATGAATGTAAATACCGCGGATCCGATTATGAAGATAGGGGTCAACACGAACATGGACATCTCACCCCAATCGTAAGTGCCAACCAGATAGGCTGAAAGACCGAATAAAGTGAGGTTGCCCGCCCACGTTGCGAATGTGATAAAACCACTAGCTTTACCTCTATCCCCACTAGGTATAAGGTCCGGCAGTAAAGCTCTAAAATGACTGATATAAGAATAAATGCCGAAATAAAATAAAGCTATGATGAGCGTAAAGGTCCAAAGCGGTGCTCCCATTCTGACGCTCGTGTAAACCATCAAAACGGCTATGCCTGTTAATGTCCCACCAGCCAAAATAAAAGGTGTTCTCCTCCCGTGTTCTGATTTAATATTATCGCTCAGATAGCCAAGCAAAATCGGTATTATGACTCCCATTACCCCTTGAAGGCTCAAAACCACGCCTCTGATAAATGCCGATCCAGTGTATTCGCTCAATAGAGGAAAAGTGAAACCCTTGTTCAAAGCCAATCCGAGACTCCGACTGAAACCCAGGAAAGCTAGGGTGAAGATCACGCCTTTATAAGATCCCTTTTTCTCCAATTTACCAGCTTCTTTATCTTTCTGAGAAATATAAAGATTGGGTCTCTAGACGTTAGATATTTAAAGCTATTCGGTCATGCTCCAACGATGTTGCATACGGAAAAGTTCGGAGAAGCGGATAACGGTCATCTGATAGTAGTGCACGGTTTAGGTAGTCATTTTAGGCGTCAATATCGTCTAATAAAAAGGGCTAAAAAACGAGGCTATAAAATACATACTTTCGATTGGCCGGGGCATGGAGAGTCAGACGGTCCTAGAGGCCATGCTAGGATAAATAAAACGATCGATATCATCGACGATATGGTGGAAGGTTTAGAAGAAAAACCCTTTCTATTCGGTCATAGTCTGGGCGGTTTGACCGTTCTCAGATATGCCGAGGAGAATCCCGAGGCTGTAAAAGGTGTTATCTCGTCTTCTCCAGCACTGAAGAGTTCCGAATCAATATTCGTGAAAAAGATCATTTCCCTTCTTGCTAAATTATTTCCTAAAAAGACTATATCGAACTCGATAGATGTTAAAGAAGTGACCAGAAGTGAAGAGGAAAGAAAGGAATACACGCAAGACGATTATGTCCACGATAAGATATCACTGGCACTTGCGAGCGACCTTTTTGTAAATATAGATAAAGCTCACGAGAAGAACGATAGATTAAGCGCGCCTCTTCTGCTTTTAGCCGGAACCGGCGACAAGATAACTCCTATAGAGGGTGCCGAACGATTCTTTGAGAGTTTGGATCTAGAAGGAAAAGAATTTAGAAAATTTGAAGGAGCATACCACGAGATATTCAACGATCCGGAATATGAGGAAGAATTTCACGATGAGATATTAGATTGGCTCGAAGATCACTCCTGAGTCTTTTTTACGTTTCTGGTCGCGACGATATCTACCCCTAGATCACAAATGTTTTCTACAATCACGTCTCCAACCATTACGGGAGCTTCTACTTTCACATCTCTCAGTTCTTTCATGACCTCTTCAATCTTTTCTTTGTCTATGGGCTCGCTGGTTTTTACTGAAACGGTTGGAAAATTTCCCTTATCGCATCTCACAACGCTCATCACAGTTCTTGACGGGGAAGAAATCTCTTGTCTTGCGTACTCCTCGCCATCCTTACAGGCGTTTCCTTTTATTTTCAATATCTCTCCGTTTTTCACCTCGACTTTCACCTCGCACCCGAGAGGACACATTATGCAAACTACGGAGTTTTCCTCACTCATCTTCTCACCTCTAGTGTCAGATTGTTTTCTATATTCTCCAACTGACCTTTTGAGATATCCAACTTAATCATCTCACCCGGGTTCACCGAGGTAGATCTGAGTTTCTCACCAGTTTCCTTTACCACTATATCCACTTTAGGTTCCGGCCTTTCCACTCTAGCGTAAAGCCTGACCTGATCTTCTCCAGTTATCAGCTGGGGAACGACTAACCTGACATTCCTACCCCTTTCGATATCGATCCAGTCCTTTGAAGGGATCCCTTCGTTCTCGATGAATTTTCTCGCTCCCTCGGCGGCCCTTTCTCCTTGATAAGCAGCAAAGTCGACGTAATCGTTTATCGCCAAAACGTTGCCGGCGGCGAATATACCGGGAACGCTCGTCTCTAAATATTCATTTACTTTCGGTCCTTTAGTCACGGGATCCTTTGCTATCTTCAATTCGTCCAATTTTTTGGTGTAAGGTATGAGCCCGGTGGCTAAAGCTACGGTATCACATTCGAATATATCTTCCGTGTCTGGTATGATGTTTTGATCATCATCGACCTCTGCGGTGACGACCTCTTGAACTCTTTTCTCACCTCTTATCTCTTTGACTATCCTGTTAGTATAAAGCGGGATATCGAAATCGTGTAAACATTGGACGACGTTCCTAGTCAAACCGCCCGGATAAGGCAGCATCTCCATCACGCCAACAACTTCAGCGTTCTCCAAGGCGAACCTACGAGCCATTATCAGACCTATATCTCCAGAACCCACTATAACCACTTTCTCCCCGGGCATAACTCCATAGATATCCATCAGTGTCTGGGTTTCTCCCGCCGTATATACTCCGCTCAGTCTGTCTCCTTGAATGCCCGTTTCATAACGATGTCTTTCTCTAGCTCCGGTAGAATATATTATCGTTTTAGTTTCGACCGAAAAAAGACCGTCGGGAGTGATCACCTCGACTTTTTTCTTGAGATCGGATTCGTTGGAGATAGAACTGACGTGAGCTTCCGTCAAGAAATCGATATCGAGTTCATCGACCTTATCGATCAGTCTATCCGCGAATTCCGTGCCGGTCAAATTTTCATCATAATAAAAATTTCCAAAGCCGGGGTGCGTGCACTGTAAAGGGATACCTCCGAGCTTATCTTTGCTTTCTATCAGAAGAACGCTCATCCCCAACTCTTCACATCTTACCGCCGCGGCTATACCCGCCGCACCAGCTCCGATCACCACTGTTTCGTAACTTCTCTCCTTCAACTTAACCATCCTCCCTCTGCAGTGCTTTTATGTCACCTATACCGTACTCGGTGCTTTCTCCTCTAGTATTGATCTCCCACATCGGTTTGTCAAGCTCTTCAGATAATATCTCGGCGATCCTCGCCCTGCAGTAAGAACCCTGGCAGAAACCGAATAATGCCAAAGTTCTGAACTTTATACTGTCAAGCGAAACCTCATCCCCTAACATCTTCATCCTATCTATCGCTTCCAATATCTCGGCTTTTGTCACCTCTTTACACATGCAGACGACTTTCCCGTAGTCCTCGTTTTGTTCGATCAAATCGTCCTTTTCTCTTTTGTTCAGATCTGAAAATCTATCGATCCCTTCTCTATAGGGATTCCAGTCATCTCTTTCTGTGAGATCTAGACTTAGCTCTTCAGACAAGATATCGACTATCTTTTCTGCGATAGCCGGGGCGGAAGTCAAACCTGGAGATCTTATGCCAGCTGCATTTACAAAGCCTCTAGTTTCGTCATAACTTTCGATTATGTAATTCCCGCCGGGAGGCTCGGGTCTCAACCCGGCGAATGTCTTTGAAATTCTAGCTTTACTGGGAAGGTCTTTCAGTAACCTTTTGGAGTTCTTCCAGATAAAATCTAAACCTTCCTCGGAAGTAGATCTTTCATTTTTGCATTCTTGAGGCAAACCCTCGGCGGTCGGACCCAGCATCAGATTACCTTCGACCGATTGGACCGCGTACACACCTTTCGTTTTCTCCGTTGGAGTGGGATGGATCAATTTCTCAGGTTTTTTCTCTACATCCTCGTCGAAGAGGTAATATTCTCCTTTCCTCGGCCTTATTTCAAAGTCGTCTATGCCCGCCATGGAGGAGACCTCGTCGGCAAATAGGCCGGCGGCGTTGATCACGATGTCAGCCTTAACTTCACCTTTATCGGTCGCTACGGAATCAACTTGTCCGTCTTTAACCACGATATCTTCCACTTCGGTATTCAACTTGATATCTACACCGTTATCGACAGCGTTCTCGACCAGAGCGATCACGGCTTCCCACGGTTCTATCACGCCGGCGCTGGGAGCCCATAAGGCGTATTCTGCACTATTAGAAACCCTCGGCTCTAGAGTCTTCAACTCCTTTTTATCTACGATCCTGAGTTCTGTGACACCGTTCTTCTTTCCGATCTCCAAATATTCTTCTAAAACTTCTAACTCTTCCTCGTTCTCGGCTATCATCAACTCTCCCGGCCATTCCACCGGTATGTCTAGTTCATCGGTCCAATCGTGCCACATCCTGTTTCCTTTCACGCACAGTTCTGCTCTCAAAGGATATCTTTCTGGATCATCTTCGTGTCCAGGATGGATTATTCCGGTATTCGCTTTTGTAGCTCCCCATCCCACGTCTATCTCCTTTTCGATCAGAGTCACTTCTAACTCTTCATATCTGCTTAGAACTCTGGCTATAGAGGCGCCAGTTATCCCGGCTCCGATTATGACTACTTTTTGCATCTTCAACCTCCTTTATCTACTCTATCATCTGCCCAATTCATCGATCTGTCCACCGCTTTTTTCCATCCTTTATAACGTTCATTCCTTTCTTCTTCGCTCATCTCGGGTTTATACGATTCCTCTATACTCCACAGTTCCTCCAGTTCTTTCATATCTTCCCAGAGATCAACTTCCAAACCGGCCATGTAAGCGGCACCCAATGACGTGGTCTCCAGATTTTTGAGTCTCAAAACTTTTTTGTTCGAAATATCGGCCTGAAACTGCATCAGGAAGTCGTTCTGGGCGGCTCCACCGTCGGCTCTTATCTCTTCTATATCTATACCTGATTCTTCCTCCATCACTTTCAGTACATCTTGAGAGAGATATCCCATGGCCTCTAGAGCCGCTTTAGCTAGATGCGCTCTTTTAGTTCCGCGGGTCATGCCCGTTATAGTACCTCTAGCGTACTGATCCCAGTAGGGAGCGCCCAAGCCAACTAAAGCTGGAACGAAATACACGTCTTCGTGATCCTCGACTTTTTTCGCTAAACTTTCAGCCTCTTCGAGCTCCTCTATCACGCCTAAAGAATCTCTCAGCCACTCGATCCCGGCTCCGGCTATGAACACGCTGCCCTCTAATGCATAATTGACTTTTCCATCCAGACTCCAACCCACTGTAGTCAAAAGCTTATCGGATCTGCACATCTCCTTCCCAGTATTTTTCAAAACGAAATTTCCCGTTCCATAGGTGTTCTTCACCATACCTTTTTCGAAGCAGGACTGTCCGAACAGAGCTCCCTGTTGGTCCCCTATGCAGCCGCAGATCGGAATCTCCTCTCCGAACAATTCTTTTTCAGTATGGCCGTAAAAATCCGAGGACTCTTTAACTTCTGGAAGCATGGATTTTTCTACATCGAAAAGCTCCTGTAATTCCAAATCCCATTCCAGGTCATCAATATCGAAGAGCATCGTTCTAGACGCGTTGGAAGGATCCGTTGCATGAACCTCACCGCCCGTCAACTTGTAGATCAGGAAAGAGTCGATAGTGCCGAAAACGATCTCTCCTTTAGAGACCCCTTCCTCTA
This sequence comes from uncultured Thermoplasmata archaeon, assembly GCA_964585175.1. Classification (GTDB taxonomy): domain Archaea; phylum Thermoplasmatota; class Thermoplasmata; order Halarchaeoplasmatales; family Halarchaeoplasmataceae; genus Natronoplasma. The sequence goes on along the minus strand of CAZPCW010000011.1, from coordinate 18,963 downwards.
TCTTCTTTTTCTCATCCATCAACCACTTTATCTTAGGTGCCGAGAAATACGAATCCGGTATCAATCCGGTCTTTTCGTGGATCATATCGAAATTTTCTTCCCTCAACTCATCGACTATTTTAGAAGTGCGCCTGTCCTGCCATACTATCGCATTGTGGACGGGCTTTCCAGTTCGTTCATCCCAGAGTACTGTAGTTTCTCTTTGGTTCGTCACGCCTATGGTGGATACTTTTTTGGCTTCTATCTCAGCGTCATCCAAGGCCTCTCTCGCCGATTTCAACTGCATTTTCCAAATATCCTCTGGATCGTGTTCGACCCAACCTGGTTCTGGAAAATGCTGTTCGAAAGAGTTCTGACCTTTTCCCGCGACTTTTCCTTCGTGACCTATGACAAAAGCTTTAGCGCTCGTGGTACCCTCGTCCAGAGCTAGAATGTAAGAGTCGGTTTTGTCCATCGAGTCATCAATGAAAACTATGTATAAAAAATTTGTATGTTATAGTCAAAGACACAACATCTTGAACTTATTGGTGTCTTTGACTCGTTTCGGGAATTACATTCCCGATGGTATAAGAATTTCTTGAAGAAATTCTCATTTACTTAGAAAATCTCCGATTTTCTGAGAGGTATAGGAATCTCAGATTCCTATTTATCATGAGAACTTTGTTCGAGTGAGTGTTGGAAGCTTTGCTTCCTAATTAGTAGGAATTTCAAATTCCTACGGTCGATGGAATTTCAAAGAACCTAACAGGAATTAGAAATTCCTGTGGTAAGAAGGAAAATGATATTTTCCTTCGAAATTCCAGTAGATAAGCAGGAAAGATACTTTTCCTTTCCTGCGCTCTTAGGAAAGTGAACTTTCCTAAAAGAAGTTGTGGAGCTCGTAACTTAGTTTAAAAAGTTACGAGTTCCACTATAACTTAAAACACCAACTATTTATCTCTCTAGGATACTATAAGACCGATGAGAGTAGTGATCGCGGGGGGCGGTTTTTGTGGTGCGATGGTCGCAAAAAAGCTAGATCATGTGGATGAAATAGAGAGTGTTTTGATAGATGAAAAGGAGTATTTCGAATATTATCCTTCATTACCCAAATTGATCATCGATCCGGGCCATCACGATAAGATCATCAAACCCTATTCTAGATTCTTGAAGAACACGAAGATCATCAGTAAAGAGTTGAAAAAGATTACACCTGAAACCGTCTCTACAGAGACCGACACGTTTGGATTCGATATCTTGGTGATTACACTAGGGGCCGACTATCCTATTTTCCTAGAGAATGACCAAAACATCTTCACTATAAGTTCGGGCGAAGAGGTCAAAAAGTTATCGGGTAAAGTGGAAACCGCCGATAGACTATTGATAGTCGGAGGCGGTTTGATAGGTACCGAGGTCGCGGGAGAGCTCGCTTCGAAGACCGAGAAAAATATCACTTTAGTTCATTCGCACGAACGGCTTATCGAAAGGAATCCCAAGATGGCTTCTTATTTTGCGGAGATGTACCTTGAAAGTAAAGGGGTCGAATTGATATTCGATGAAAAAGTGGTTTCCAGAGATGAAAACATCTTCAGAACCGACAGCGGGAAAGAGATCGATGCCGATGTTTGTATTTGGTGCACTGGCCTCAATTATGATAAAAGTTTATTCGAAGATTTAAAAGAATCCACTTTTGCAGATAACGGCGCTCTAAAGGTGAACGAGCATCTTCAAGTGAAGAATTATCCTAATATCTTCGCCGGCGGAGATATTACCGATATAGACGAAGAGAAAACCGGGCACACCGCCGATTCGCACTCGAGGATTATCGTCGAGAACGTGCTGAGAAAAAAGGAAGATCGCTCTATGAAAACCTACGGTAGCTTCAAAAGTCCGTTGGTTATAAGTTTAGGAGATCTGAACGGTTTACTTTCCGCTCCTCCGATAGCTGTTCCCGGACCGATACCGGCCCTCGTGAAACATTCACTCGAAAAGGGTGCTCTTTTACGACTGTGACTATAGATAGGCCTCTAACAGGAGGTCTAGACCGTATCCGGTCATGAGAAGGGTGGAGAAGATGATGTACCATTTGAAATTTATTGCAGATATTTCTTCTATTTTTCTTTCGTAACTTTTCATGCCTTTCATCCCGGACCATATCTTCGGTAAAAGTACCGCGTAGGGGACGAAGACTATCAATAAAGGCCAGCCCGGATTTAAAAAATATAGTCCCACTAGACCTACATTTACCAGTGCCAAAAGATGTATAGTGATCAGACCGAATCGTGATTTGGCGAAACCAATCCTCGCTACCAACCCGACTTTACCGCCTTTTACGTCGGTCGGTAGATCGACCATCTCTCCCATCCATACGATGAATAAAGTACCGAGTCCGGTAATAGGAGAAATTGATAATAACACGGGATGAAAACCTAGATTTTGGCCGAAACCCGCGAGTAAAACCGCTAAGGGTCCGAAGCCCAACCAGACCACTATTTCACCTAAACCTCTATAGGCGAACTGGAACGGTTTCGCTGTATAATATTTGCTGAAAAATATGGACAGACCGATCACGATCCAGAGCGGTATCCACAGATTTCGATCTATGAAGAACATCAGTAGGGAGGTGCTTACCACTCCAACTACTATCCCCCCTCTAGCGATCCTGAACATCGTAGAGAGTAAGTCAGGATGCTCCACAAGTATACCCGACCCTCCGCTGAATTCGCTTTCTTTCGACTTTTCGTTATCGGCACCTTGTAAGGTGTCGTAGATGTCGTTGTAAACGTTGGTCGTTATGTGAAGGCTCACACCGGTTATGAAGGCGAGAACGAATCCAAAAAAGTTGAACGTGCCCGTTATAGAAACTGAGACTAGAGTTCCCGAAACTATGGGAACAACGATGGCGAAGAGGAAAGGTAATCGGACCATCTCTGCGAAACTCGGCTTTCTTTCTTCTTTTTTCTTGTTCACCACCTTATTATTCATCCCGAATTCCTCTAACCAATTTATCGAAATATTAATAAGAGCGCTATATTTATATTAATTGGAAGGAAGAGGTGGTTTTGACTTGGAAGATAAAAGATTTCACGATCACGATATAGTGGTCATTGGCGGAGGATTGTCGGGTTTGAGGGCTTCTATAGAAGCGATGATGAATGGTAAGGACGTGGCGGTTCTGTCAAAAGTGCATCCGATGAGATCGCACAGCGTGGCGGCTCAAGGAGGGATCAACGCCGCTTTGGGTAATGCTCCGGACGCCGGAGAAGACGATTGGAAGGATCACGCTTTCGATACAGTGAAAGGATCCGATTATCTGGCAGATCAGGACGCTGTCGACATAATGTGTAAAAACGCGCCGGAAGCTGTGATCGAACTCGAGCACATGGGAACCGTTTTTTCGCGCTTCGAGGACGGGAAGATAGCTCAGCGCCCTTTCGGAGGTGCGGGTTTTCCCAGGACTTGTTACGCCGCGGACAGGACCGGCCATAATTTGCTCCACACGTTATATGAACAATCCATATCTAGAGAGATGGAGTTCTACGACGAGTATTTCGTGACGTCGTTGGTTACAGAGGACGAAAGATGCGTGGGATGTACAGCTTTCAACCTAAAAGACGGTACTATCCACTCATTTTCCGGATCCGTTATACTAGCTACAGGCGGCTTCGGCAGGATCTATAATCGTTCGACGAACGCGCTCATAAATACGGGCGACGGCGCCTTTTTGGCTTATGAGGTCGGAGCCGAGTTAGAAGATATGGAATTCATCCAGTTTCATCCAACCACGCTTTATGGCTCGAATATACTGATGACGGAAGGAGCTCGGGGAGAGGGCGGATATCTAAAGAACAGTGAAGGCGAAAGGTTCATGGAAGATTACGCCCCCGAGGCTATGGAGCTGGCCCCTAGAGATATCGTGGCAAGAGCGATAAGGACCGAAGTTATGGAAGGTAGAGGTATCGAGGACGAATATGTGCATCTAGACCTCACACACCTGGGAGAGGAAAAGATAGTAGAGAAACTTCCGGGCATCAGACAGATAGCTAAAGATTTTGCCGGGGTAGATCCAGTAGAGGAACCGATTCCGGTACAGCCAGGTCAGCATTATTCGATGGGAGGCATTTCAGTAGATCCGGAATGTGAGACCGACGTTGAAGGGTTGTACGCGGCCGGAGAGTGTTCCTGCGTGAGCGTTCACGGCGCCAACAGGCTGGGAGGAAATTCGCTTTTAGAGACCGTGGTGTTCGGAAAGATAGCCGGACAGAAAGCTTCGGAAGAGCACGAGTCTGAAGAAGTAGATCGATCGGTCTTCGAAGAAGCGGTGGAAGAGGACAGAGAACTGATAGATTCGATCGTTCATAAAGAAGACGGAGTACTTTACAGCGATATTTTGGAGGAACTGAGAGAAACGATGTTCCAGCATTTTGGAGTTTTCAGAGACGGCGAGACGATGGAAGAGGGTTTGGAAAAAGTGAGAGAGTTGAGAGAGAAATTCGAAGACGTTTACGTTGAATCTAAAGATGAAAAATTCAACCAGGCCTTGATCAGGACTTTAGAGCTCAGAAATATGCTACTGATAGCGGAAGTTTTGGCTTTAGGAGCTATCGAGAGAAAGGAAAGTAGAGGCTCTCATTATCGGACCGATTACGAGGAGAGAAGAGATGAGGAGTATTTGAAGCATACGATGGTAACGAAAGGAAAAAGCGGACCGGAACTCGGGTACTCCGAGGTAACGATGGGCAGATTCGATGTGAAGGAGCGTGAATATTGATGAAGTTCAAGATATTCAGATCTGACGGTGAAGAAGAACAGCATTATGACGAGTTCGACGTGCCTCATCGTTCTGGACAGACGGTTCTAGACGCGCTTTTCTACATTCAGGAGAACTTGGACGATTCGCTTTCTTTCCGCTACTCCTGCCGAGGAGCGGTCTGCGGTTCCTGCGCCATGCTCATAGATAAAGTCCCTAGGCTTGCATGTAGAACCCAAGTTGAACCCTTAGTCGAGGGAGAGGACGATGTGGAAATAAAGCACTATTCGGCGCTGGATCAGGGACCTGAAGTGGAAGAGGAGTCAATCTTGGTCGAACCGCTTCCGCATCTGCCGGTGGAAAAAGATCTGATAGTGGATCAAGAAAAATTTTTCGAGTACTACGAGGAGATAGAACCGGTTCTGAAACCTAAAGATGAAGCCGGAGAAAAGGAACGTGAGATGGATCCAGAAAAAGTTCAGGAGTTGGAGGATTACACCAACTGCATACTTTGCGCGGCCTGTTTCGGGGCCTGTCCGGTCGATGGAGAGAACGAGGATTATCGAGGGCCTGCTGCCCTAGCGAAATTGTACAGGTTCTATATCGATCCAAGAGAAGGTGATAACGAGGAAAGGTTGGAGTTAGCGGATCACGAGGACGGTTGGTGGGCCTGCGAGTTCCACCTGAACTGTAATGAAGTGTGTCCCAAAGACGTTCCTCCAAACATAGCGATCGGAAAGGCTAGATCGCAGCTGAAAAATGATGAGGATGAGTAAGATGAGAAAAGAGCGCGATTCACTAGGGGAGAAGGAGATCCCCGAAGAGGTTCTTTACGGTGTCCAAACTAAAAGAGCGATGGAGAATTTTCCAGTCACGGGTAGAACGGAACGTCCGGAATTCATAGAGTCTTATATACTGTTGAAGAAAGCATGTGCGCAAGTTAACATGGAGATCGGTGAACTGGAAGATGAAAAAGGAGGATACATCATAAAGGCCTGCGAAAAGTTACTGGAGAAAGATGACTACCCGAACTTCACCGTTGATGTGTTTCAGGCCGGAGCGGGAACTTCATTCCATATGAACGTGAACGAAGTGATTGCCAATAAGGCACTGGAGATCTCGGGTAAAGAGAAAGGGGAATACGAATTCATCCATCCCAACGATCACGTGAACATGTCACAATCGACCAACGATACTTTTCCCACCGCTTCTCATCTCGCTATAATCACAATGTGGGAAGGACTGCTAGACGAGTTGAATTCGCTGAAGAGCGATTTAGATCGCAAAGGAGAAGAGTTTTCCGATATCGGCAAATCCGGTAGAACTCATCTTATGGACGCTACCCCGGTTACAGTAGGGGACGAATTTAGAGGATACGCGAGAACGGTTGAAAGAGCGATAGAGGAGATAGAGAAATCGATAGAAGAGCTTCACGAACTCCCGATAGGCGGGACCGCCACTGGAACCGGTATAAATACGCCTGAAGGATTCAGGAAAAAAGTCGTGAACACGCTCTCCTCTGAACTCGATAAGGAATTTAGAACGGCCGAGAACAGTTTCGAAGCTCTCCAAAGCAGGATGCCCATGGGTAGTTTTATGGGAGCTTTGAAGGATTTAGCGCTGGAATTGATAAGGATCTCTAACGACTTTAGACTTCTAGCCAGCGGTCCGAAAACCGGCTTAGCCGAGATCAAACTACCTGAAGTTCAGCCTGGTTCTTCCATAATGCCAGGCAAAGTGAATCCCGTGATGGCCGAGTGCTTGAATATGATATCTTTTCAAATTGTCGGAAACGCGAAAACCGTAGATATGGCCATTCAAGCAGGACAGATCGATCTCAACGTGATGACTCCTGTTATCACTTACAATATTTTAGAATCGATCTCGATGCTTCGGGAATTTTTACCCGTATTCAGAGAGAAATGCGTTCAGGGTATAGAGGCGGATGAACAAAAATGCCGAGAATATTTCGAATCGAGCCCCAGTTTAGCAACCCTCTTGAGCCCTAAAATAGGATATATGAAGGCGGCGGAGATCGCGAAAGAGTCTAGCGAAAAGGACATACCTGTTCCAGAGTTAGCTGTCGAGAAAGGCATAATCACCGAAGAGGAGGCGGAGGAACTTTTCTCCACCGAAAATGCGGCTAAAAGCAAATACGAGAAGGGAAGTACCGACTAATAACTCTTCTTTATCTTTCAATGTGATATATTCTCTATACAGGGAAGTATGAGCCGCCCCAAAAATTATTATTAGTTGAGCCTCCATTTAACATATAATAAGGGAAAAAAATGTTAGATGGACTAATAGAAAAGAAGTTAGAGAACTCGGTAGATAATGATGTATTGGTGATTATGGACGATGACTTTGCATTCCTAGGAGAACTTGTTGAATTCGATAATGAAACCATGGTCTTAAAGAGAGTTTTACAAGCGCCAAACAAGGATATCAATTGGAAAAAGATATCTAAAGCTTCTGAAGAGCTCAAGAAGGGAGAGAAAGGAAAGAAAAGAGTCGGGTTCATGAACTGGAATAGAGTGAATTTGGAAGAGGTCTATATCAGGTTAGAGCATGTTACTAGGATATGGCCCTGGATTCCAAAGCATGAAGAAAAATCTAAAGAAGGTAAAAGACCCATCTACTACGAGAAAGAGTACATGTAACTAACACTACTTCCCACATTCACTTTTTCGAATTGAACCATTCGTTGTTCAAACCTCTTTTTATACCATTAAGATAGTCATCACTTTAGCAAATATGACCATCCCTAGCAGCGCAAACGGATAAGTAGAACCGTATCCAGCTCCAACGTCTTCGGTTCCAGTAGCCTCTATTGCTGCTCCAAGACCTGGAGTTGAAGTCATACCTCCTGTTATCGCTCCGGATACAACTATCCAATCTAGATCCCAGAGCCCTCTCAGTAGAAGCATACCTGCTGCGATGGAACCTAAGCCAACTATGAAGGTTATCACAATGAGTACAGGACCGGCACCGAGGAGTGCACTTAAAAATCCTTCTCCTGCTTCTATCCCGACAACAGCCAGGAAAAGCGCCAGAGTCAAAGACCTGATACTTGAAAGAACTTCGTGAGACATCCTTGTATTGATGGGCCCTATCTTTCCAATATATCCGATCGCAAGAGCTGCAGGTAGTACGCCTCCAGTAATACCGAGTGTAGCTGTTCCCAGCGGACCTAGCGGTATAGGTATTTCTCCCAAAATCCCACCTAAAACGACGGCTAAAGCGAAACCGCCAACACTGAAGGTCACTGTGTCTTTTGTAACTTTTTCTCCTTCTCCCGCTGTTACTTCGTCGATATGGTCCTTGAATTTTTTCTTCTCTTTCTCGATATCAATATTTCTTATCTTTGGCCATAGCTCTTGGAAAAGAATTACCATCACTACTCCGAATGGATAGCCTATAGAATGACCTATCGTTATCTTTTCCCTAGCCCCTTCTGACACCCCCTCGATATGTGCACCAAGGCCTGGAGAACTGGTTAAGGCACCGCTGAAAACACCTTCGATAAGTTTGGGATCGACGGTGCCAATACTACTGTAAACATTTGCTCCTACTATCGTTAAAATAGCCGCAACCAAAGTCATCAAAAAACCTGCGACGATGAATTTGAATCCGTGAGCTTTAACCACTCCACCGATATCTTTAGCAGCCATCAGACCCACTGCCGCGACAAACAGAGCTAATGAGATTATAAAATAAGAATGAGGGACTTTAACTTGAGTTATGCTCGTCCCGAATATGCTCACATTGCCCAATATGCTTAAACCTAAACCTGTAAAAAGTGCACCAGATATCCCCAACCTAAAACCTTTGATTTCGATCTTACCTACCAATATCCCTAAAAGAACGGCCAGCGACACCACAAACAAACTGTTTTCTAACATCACACCAACAAATCCCATTTTTCCACCTTTTTAAATAGCATATATTGAACCTTAATGGATTTATACATTAGCCTCTTTAGTATTCTTTAGGAACTAAACATCTCTACATTTGGTAATATAAATACTTTTCTCGACAAAATCGCACCGTTTTGGGAGGGATCTCCGATTTATAGTGGAGGTTGGAACTTTTTAAACTAAAGTTCCAACATCCACAGCTAGTAAAAGACACTAAAAAGTACAAAATGTCGTGTCTTTTACTATAGTCTAGAGAATCATGAAAAGAGATTCAGCAGAGATTAATTGAGTAGAGTATTTTAGAGATCTACGTAGATAGTTCCATCTCGATTGCTACCTTTAAATAGTTAAGACTTAGCCTAAAAAACTAGAAAACTTAAGTTAACGGCCGAAACTATTTTGTACCCCTTTTTCATCCTTCTCATAATATGAATCATATGGAAGAACCGATATGTTCGATAGAGATAACAAAAGACGAATCGACCTTCAGAGCTAAGGTCCAAACCGGTAAGGGGAGATACGTCGAATTCGAGAGCGAAGATATAGAGTATCTTCTCGAAGATATATATGACGACCTCCAGATGGAAGTAGAAGAGTACGAAGAACTCCAGATGGAAGTAGAAGAAGAGGATCAATGGCAATAGATTTTAGATCGAAGCAACTATAATCGACCCCTTCAGGTTTATCTCTCAAAAACTAAAAAACTCGGTAGAGCCTAGAGTGACTTTTTACTTGCAGCGAACGCTTTCTTAAATCTGGTTCTACAATCTGTTCTGTATTACCGTTTTTACTCTACTTCTCATACTTTCTTTTATCTTTTCGTTCAATACTTCCACTATTCTAGAGGAGTCGAATAGAGTCTCTTCACTGATACTCTCCAATGGTGAAATCCCTTCATCGAAATCAAAAGGTAGGAATCGCTGGATTATTTTTTCATACAGCCTCTCGCCGACTTTCTGGATCACTCTGAGGGTTCTAGATTCGCTGATGATCTTTGACCATATTGTCATCAACGCTTCACGTATTTTCGATCGTTTATCGAAACTCTCAGTGATATTTTTGAAGGAGTCCCTAAGTTTTTTCCTTTCTTCCTCCAGGTTTTCTTTCTCCTCTTCAAACATATTCTCCAAACTAACGTCATTTTCCAAGACATTTTCTGGACTGAATATATCTTCTTCCTCGTTCGAAGTGAATCGTCCATACAAGGACAAAGGATCGGCTACGTCTATATGCTTCTGTATGCTCTTTGAAAGGTATACTGCAAAATCGAATATGGCATCCCATCCCCGCAGGTACTTTTTGCTTTTAATACCTATGTCGGGGGACATTGTGTGAGAGAAAGGTTAAACTGTTCCATTTAAAACTTGTCCTTTAAAATGACATGATATATGCTGGGGATATACTCATTTCATATCTCAATCAGCATACTCTATCGGGTCTTCCAGATCGGCTTCTTCAAAGCCTTTCAACCTGAGTTTGCATGCGTCACATTCACCGCAGGCCTTTTCTCCACCCTTGTAACAGCTCCAACTCAGATGAAGAGGGACGTTCAACTTGTCCGCTCTCTTGACTATTTCGTCTTTACCCATATCGATGAGAGGACAATCGATCTCTACGGGATCGCCATTAACCCCTCTTTTTGTTCCCTCTTCAGCCATCTTCCTGAATGCGGTGTAAAACTCGGGTCTGCAGTCGGGATATCCGCTGTAGTCTCTAGCGGTAGCTCCTATGTAGATGGCGTCGGCCTCTATACTTTCCGCATAGGATAGGGCGTAGGAAAGAAATATGATGTTACGAGAGGGTACGTAAGTAGTGGGTATTTCTTCACCAATTTCTTCTATATCTTGTTCCGGTATCTCCTCTCCATCTTCGAGCAGTGACGATTCGCCGATTTCCAGTAAGGGGATGTCGAGCATCTTGTGCTCATTTACCGAATAATACTCCGCTAAATCTTTCGCACTTTTTCTCTCTCTTTCGTGCTTCTGTCCGTACAGGAAAGTGAGCGCGTACAATTCATCGTGTTCCTCGTTAGCTATGCCGAGAGTGGTAGAAGAGTCAAGTCCTCCGGAAAGAAGAACGACGGCTTTACTCATCTACATCCCTCCTCGCCCAGGCTCCTTGTCCTCGCGATTCGTCTACACCTATCTCGACAGCTTTTACATTATTCGGGAAGTCCATCTCTTTGACGACTTTATTTAAGACGTACTTGGCGAGATTTTCTGCGGTAGTTCGTTCAAGTTCCAATATCACGCAGTCTCTTTTCGGAAACACGTATCTATGATCATCCATATTGAACGATACTTCTTTTTCTTCTATGGTGATGTTACTGGATTTTTTAGGGATCAGTATTCGATGGTCGAAGGCCTCGGTCAGTTCTCTCAATTTTCTCTTAATCGGGATAAAATCGTAGACCAAACCCTCCTCTTTTGGTTCACCCTCGACCCTGAAGTGGACCGCATAGTTGTGCCCGTGCATCCGCCCGCACTTTTCGTGTCCTGGAAGAATATGTGAAGCGGAAAATGTGATAGATTTCTCCCAGCCGTTGACCTCCAATCTTATGAGACTCATGGATAAGAAATGAGTATACAAAGACTTTAAAATTTTCTGTCAAGAGACGGGGGAAAATAGAAATAGAACGCTTAGTTTCCTAGGTCGGAGTGGAAATATGGCTGTTCAAGACGGAGATCATGTCGAAGTAGATTATACTGGAAGGCTTACCGACGGTTCAGTTTTCGATTCTTCAAAAGAAAAGATAGCTAAAGAGGAAGAGGTTTACGACGAAAAGAGAGGATATGAACCTCTAGGTTTTACCGTCGGTGAAGGCGAAGTTATACCCGGTTTTGAAGAGGGTGTGAAAGGTATGGAAGTCGGAGAGGAAAAAGAAGTCGAGATTCCACCCGAGGATGCTTACGGCAAATCGGGAGATCATCCGCTAGCGGGAGAGACTTTGATATTTGAGATAGAAGTGAAAAATGTAGATTGAACGTGGCTTCATTAACTATTTTAACCCGCTTCTTTTTTCTATGTTATGATAAAGATGTCTGAAGAATACTTCAATTTTATAGACGGTGAGTGGGTAAAGTCCGAGAAAGGGGAAACTTTTGAAGTTAACGATCCAGCGGATCCTGAAGAGACTGTAGGTCGTTTTCAAAGTTCTACCGCGGAAGATGTTGATCGAGCCGTGAAAGCGGCTCAGTCGGCACTGGAGAAGTGGGAGCGATTCACAGGACCAGAACGAGGTAAGATATTGAGAAAAGCCGGAGAGCTTATGAAGGATCGTAAAGAAGAATTAACCGAAACGCTTTCCAGGGAAGAGGGCAAGACATTATCCGAAGCGGGTGGAGAGGTCCAGAGAGCGATTGATATATTTTATTACTATGCTGAGAAAGCTAAAGAGCTGGGCGGCGAGATAAAATCTTCCAGTAAGAGAGATAGAGGTGTGTACACAATCAAAGAACCTCTGGGAGTCGTTGGATTGATAACGCCTTGGAATTATCCGATCGCTATACCAGCATGGAAGATAGCTCCAGCACTGGCGGCCGGAAATACGGTCGTGGTGAAACCCGCTTCATTAGCTCCTAACGTTTGCCGAAAGATGGTGGAGATATTGGAAGAAGCGGATATCCCTGAAGGCGTGATAAATCTAGTCACGGGTTCTGGCTCAGAAGTGGGAGACGCTCTAGTAACTCATGAAGACGTAGAAGCGGTATCGTTTACGGGCAGTAGAAAAGTGGGTGATCTGGTCTATAGGAAAGCTTCTGAAGACGGTAAAAGAGTGCAGACCGAGATGGGCGGAAAGAATCCCGCTCTGGTGATGGATGACGCCGATATAGACGAAGCGGTCGAGATGGTTAAGAACGGCGCTTTCGGAGTCACAGGGCAAGCTTGTACGGCCAATTCAAGGGCTATAGTTCATGAGAAGGTGTATGATGAGTTCGTGGAGAGATTGAAAGAAGAAGCTCAGTCAATAGAGATTGGCCCCGATACCGAAGACCCGGGTATGGGTCCGCAGGTGAGTGAAGAGGAACTCGAGAGCACATTGGAGTACATCGAGATCGGGAAGGAAGAGGCAGAACTGGTCTGCGGTGGAAAGGAACCCGAAGGAGAGAAATATTCCAATGGATATTACGTGGAACCGACAGTCTTCAAAGATGTTGAACCGGACATGAGGATAGCTCAAGAAGAGATATTCGGTCCTGTTCTCGCCGTCATCAAAGCCGAGGATTATGAAGAAGCGGTCGAGGTAGCTAACGACGTCGAGTACGGTCTATCCGCGAGTATAATTACTGAGGACCTATCCAAAGCTCATAATTTTGTAGACGATATAGAGTCAGGGGTCGTGAAAATAAACGAGAAGACCACCGGTCTAGAACTGCACGTTCCCTTCGGAGGTATGAAAGGATCTTCCAGCGAAACTTGGAGAGAGCAGGGCGACGCGGGATTAGATTTCTACACAATAACTAAAACCGTTTACCTCAATTATTGATATTGTATGGAAGAGTATCTCGAAGAGTTGAAGAACTGCACTCTCTGCGAGTGGAGGTGCGGAGTGGATCGACTTGAAGGTGAGTGCGGAGTCTGCCTTATGGGAAAGCCCAAAGTGGCTTCTACAACACTACATCCCGCACCTCCGAAGAGTTATACCGTTTTCATGACCGGCTGTAATTACAGGTGTTTGAACTGTCAGAATTGGGATGTAGCTCATCATCCCGAGCAGAAAACTAAATTGAGAGGCGAGATTTCTCCGGAAACGCTCGCGGAAGAAGCCGTCACTAGAGTGAATTCGAGAAGAGGTAAACTTATGGGAGCTGACAGGATATTTTTCAGCGGAGGTTCTCCGACCGTCAGTTTACCTTATGTGGAAAAAGTGGTGGAAGAGGCCAGGAAGATCGATAGAGATATTAAAGTGAATTACGATACGAACGGATTCATGACCGAGCGTTCTTTGGAGAGAGTGCTTGGATTCACCACTTCTATCACCTTCGACATAAAAGCTTACGAGGACGAAGTTCATAGAGCGCTGACGGGAGCTCCAGTAGAGCCAGTGCTTAGGAACGCGGAGTACGTAGCTAGGAACGCTAAAGAGAAGCTGTGGGAATTTAGATATCTATTGATTCCGGGTGTAAATGAAGAGGACGTTGAGAAGTTGGCTGAATTTCTGGCGGATATCGAAGAAGAACTTCCTCTGAATTTTTTAGCTTTCAGACCCAATTTTGTGTTGGAGGACTGCGAAGGAGCTACACGGGAAGTCATGGAACGGGCGGTAGGGAAGGCTGAAAAAGCTGGTTTGAAGAATGTGAGTTGGTCCGGAAGGACCGGGATATCCGGGAGGTTGTCCGGGAGAAAGTCTGAAAAATATGATGTTCAAGGAGCTAAGCGAGCGGATAAGGTCGCCGAGGAGAAAGGCTGCGTCACCCATCCTCGGGAGTGTGGGGATTGTTTATCCTACAAAGGATGCGAGATAAAGAGATATAACCCGGACAGGAGGACTTAATCTTCAATTTTTGAAGCGTTTAGATATTTTGTAAAACCATTTTTTCCTTTTTTTGAGCGAATACGTGCATACCGCGGACCCACCTATCATGATCCCAGATATCAAGATAGGGAGTGATTTTTTGAGTAGACTAGGCGGTTTTTTTACTTTCAAGGTGACGTTACGTCCATTAGCTAAAACCCAAAAATTTCCTCCAACTGGTTTTATCAGTGTGGAAAGAGACCAGGACCCCGCTTGCTTGATCTTAAGTGTAACATCGGTCTCAATACCTGTGAAGTTTATAGAATCCTCTTTGCGATGAAATGTTTTATTGGTGGCGTTTTCTTCAGAGTATTTGACCTTATCATACCTGAGGTCGTAGATATTTTGAGTTTCCTTTTCTAAGGTTTTAAACCATTTATCTTCAAATCTGATGACTTCTTCATTTTTTCTTCCTATCTCTACTTCCGATTTCCCCATTAGCTCTATATCAAGCCCAGATCCGGAGATCTTCCTAGGAATCCAATCGGCTTTATTTAACAGCAAGAATTTAACGTAAAAATCTTTCAAGTCATTTTTTTCTCCGAAGGGAGGAGCAAATGAAGAATCAGGGGTTATGAAGAGTGAAATAGTTATCTTCTCATCGATAGATACGTCTATATGTTTGGATCCTTTATGTCTCTCGTAAGTATGACCCGATGGGAGGATTTTGTAGGATTGATAAGTCGTGTTCAGAAAATTACCGTAGAGGTAAGGATCATAATTTCCTCCTTCTTCACCGTTTCCTGCGATCGAAGGCGTTTTACGCACATTATCCGCATGACCGGTTCTCATACCGCCGCTAAATATTGCGAGTACCAGGAGTAATGTAACGAATAACGTTGATTTCTTGATCATATTTTGACACCTCTGAAAAGTATGTATGATACGATCAAAGCCCAAATGATACTTATTATCGGGACATATAAAAAGAGCGATGGCAGTTCACCGAATTCTTCAATAAAGAGAGAAGAATATCTTATATTCAAAAAGGGAATTACCATCACTGTCGTGTAGATATTGACGCCTTTTTCTGGGAACTGAACTAGTTGAGCTAAAAAGAATGATAGAACCACGTAAACCGTTGTAAAAAGCATCGAGCCTATACTTTTCTTGGTCGAGAGCCCTATTATTATAGACATGAAGAAAACAAAAAGACTGGCGGTAAAAGCCGAAAATAGATAGGTGTAGATTCTAGAAATTGTGAGATACGAGATGGATCCCCAATAGTGTATAGATATGTAGATATTTAAAAACGAAAATAGAGTCAAACTAGCTAAAATCAATGAACCTCCAAGGACTTTACCAAAATAAACTGGTGTTTTGCCATCTGGTATCATCAATAGAGAGGATAGCCGATTCTCCTCTATTTCTTTAGTGAAGAACTTGTTCCCTAGATACCCTCCGTAAACCATCAAGATCAAGGAGAAGGATAAACCGCTAAGGAAGATAGGTTCCTTAAAAGAATGACGTAGATTTTCAGTAAAGATCGCATCATAGTGAAGAAACGAGGCGAAGTTAACGCAGATGACGATGGTTATTAAAGTTAAATATGAATAATCTATCAATACGTTCTTAACGGATCTGCATAATATATTGTAAACAGTTTTTAATTTGTTCATCATCCTTCGAACACCTCCTTGTATAGATCGTCTAGTGAGCCCTGCTTCAAAGAAAAGTCCACCTCGTTTTTCAGTAACCATCTGAAGACGTCTTCTTCAAATTCCTCTTTATCTCTTCCTTTCACGACCAGTATATCTTCCTTGAGATTGTATTCAGTCACGCTCTCAATACTGTCGATATTCGATATAATTTCGACGTCTTCTTTTGCGATATCGAAGACAAGTGTTTTTAATGAATCTCTTGATTTGGAAATAGATTGGGGATCTCCAAAATCTCTGACTTCACCTTCCTTGATGAATATCACCCAATCACATATGCTTTCTATATCTTTCAATTGGTGAGACGAAATAAGAACAGACCTGTTACCCTCGGCTATAGAAGCTATCAGTTGGGTTAATTCCGACTTGATGAGCGGGTCCAGTCCTGAGAGAGGCTCATCGAGGATTATCAGATTGGGGTCGTGGAGCAGAGTTCTCGCAATACCCAGTCTCTTCTTCATCCCATTTGAATATTCTTTGATAAGATCGTCTTTTCTATCGTGTAGACCCACCAACTTGAGTTTTTCTTTGACCACTTTTTCTTTGTTCTCGATGTGGTAGAGCTCGGAAAAGTACTCTAAGTACTCCCGCCCGGTCCAATCTGAATAATATCCCTCGTCCTCTGCAAGGTAACCTATTTCGCTCTTATTGAGTTTCGCTTCAGAGAAATTCATCACGTTTATCTTTCCAGAATGATTTAAAAAGCCGTTTATGCACTTGATGAGAGTGGTTTTCCCGGCGCCGTTAGGCCCTACCAAGCCGGCCACTTTTCCCTTTGGAATATAAAGGTTGACCTCATCCAACGCTTTTAGATCACCGTACGATTTAGATAGGTCCGATATTTTTAGGATTCTTTCCGAGTTATCCATAACGACGCACCTACGACTCCTACGAACACGCCTCCGACAATAACAGGCAAAAGCCATAAGTTTTCTGGGAGGTCCTTGATCTCGACTTCTAGGGTTATGTTTACCTGCTTTGATTTTCCATCTATGGTGGAAAACCCGATCACCGGTTCGTAGCTAACCCCCGCTTTTTTATCCTGGTCTACGAAATCGAGTTCTTTACTCTTCGATCTTTCCTCGTCGAAATCGATCAGTTCGCCATAGTGGGACCCGGTGTTATCAAAAGCGTACGCTCTGACGGGTTTATCCGTATCCATGTTAATTTTGACATATTTTTCTTGTCGATCGATATCGTTGAAGAAGGTATTTACACCCCACAGCATGAAGGACCTCTTCCTACCGGTGAAAGAGAACGTTTGCGGCTTATGTATAATATCGTCCCAATCGGGTTTTTTGAACATAAAAAATTCGCAACCGCCCGTGTTATTTATCTTAACTTTATCTCCGGAGAACTCGATTCCTTCGACCGAACCGCCGCCTACACCTGTACGTTTGTTATCCTCCGAATATATGTAATCTCCCTGAGAGCCTTGGATCGAGAAATTTGCCGGGACATAATCGGGCGGCAGATCGGATTCGTTTTCAAAAGGGGCAAGGTTGAATCCTCCATAATCATCTTTGAAAAGAAATTGATGACCATAACTCGAGTTCTTTAAATAAGACGGCACGCTAAAGTCGTATTTTAGGTCTCCCTGAAAGTCATGCGGGAAGAATAAGTCCCCCAAATGATCGAGTTCCGCATCTCTAGAGTAGTAGTCGGGCCCACTTTTTTTCTCCGCGGGGTATTTAGCCTCGGCCGGGACGGTCAGGAGTGTAGCGGTCATCAAGATGAAAGCTGTTATCATTACTGTATAGGCTTTTGTTTTTTTGAACCGTTTCTTTTTCATCGTCTAAGAAGGATTAACCATAATATATATATATCTTTCCATTTAAGCTGCACCGGTGAAAAGCATGGAAAATATATCTAAATATATGGTAGTGGTTGCACTGGCGATGTTAGTGAGCCTGTCAGTGATGCCAATGGTCGCACAACTGACAGAAGCTGAAGGAAACGGGGTGAATTACGATCTCGTGCATCAGGGAGACAAACCTTACAAGATATTTGAGGTGCATAACCTCGGAGAAGCGAGAGCGTATTGCTGGGAAGAAGAAAACGGCGCAGACGGTAATCACGTGGTGTACGTATACCTAATAGATCATAACGATGGAAACAAGTGGTATTCGGACGAATATAAGTCAAATATAAGAGTAAGCGGAGGCGGTCTGATCCAAGAAAATGACAAATATGGTACATACAGTCCTTACCCGAGAGATGACGGTGATGGTTATAATAGCTACTGGGATTGGGGTGGTTGGACGCCTCATAATTCCATTGGACATGATAGAGGAGCATATGTAGATGTATCCACCATGTGGAAGTATAAAGACTGGGACGTGTCTACAGGAGGATACTGGGATACGCAACACAGGCAAGGTCATGATGACAAAGACTGGGAAGGAACATCCGCTGGAGGAGCCTTCGCCACCGGTAATGCAGATTACATAAAAGTTGAAGTGGACGAGTGGAAAATGGAAAAGCGGTGTACTTGGCATACAAAATATGTGACTATCGCCGAAGACAATTATGAGTACCTAGAATTTTAAAACCTGTTATAAGGGCTAAGGTAATCAAAACCCTTTCTTTTTATAAATTTAGGTAATCGGTATTGTTTTTGGTTATGAGATTTACGGGATAAAAGATAGACCGGGATAGACCTTATAGTATAGGAATTAGTTGATTTACCTCTCCCTAACAGTTTCTAGTTTTTTCTATTGTGCATTATCGGAGGATAAATATCGGTTTTTGAGAATGAGGAAGAGGTGTTGTGAGCATTACTACTCCCACATGTTCTTTCCCCTCAAAGAATGATGAAGTTGATATATTCTTGGGAAGATGATGAAGGAGGGGTTGAAGATTAAAATAATTTTAGTATCCTGCCTCAAAAAGAGACAAAGGACCTTCTAGACGATTTGATCGCAAATGGGTTCAGACTTTCACCAGAGGTATATTTCAGAGTGATGAAGGAACTTGAAAAGTGATTTGGTTTTTACCGGAAAGAGACAGCCCCGTACCCCACGACCTCTCTCTGATCGGTAACGTCGCCGCTGGTCGCGTACTTCAAAAGTTCGCCTCCAGTGCCTCCAGAACCGATCATCATCGAGACCACGGGCGCGTACCCGCACATGGAAACATTTTCTT
>CAZPCW010000010.1:0-45474 GCA_964585175.1 uncultured Thermoplasmata archaeon | reverse complement strand
TTGATAAAAGTTAACCCCCCCTCTATTTTCTCTTAATCTACTTTACAACTTCCTGAAAAGAAGGGTAAAAGTCTAAATATTTAAACTAATTGAAATAGCCATGCCAAAAAAGCTGTTGATGGGCGTAGGAAACGACATCCGTGGAGACGACGCCGTGGGAGAAAGCGTAGTGAGAAATTTCGAAAGCGAAGGATGGGAAACCGTCGACTGTGGATCGGTACCTGAAAACCATATAACGATGATCGAAGAGGACGAATATGATTTAGTTCTGATAGTTGATGCCGCGAAAATGGAGTTAGAACCGGGTGAGATCAGAAGAGTTCCGAGAGACCATCTAGGTGTCTTCACGATGAGCACCCATGCTATGCCTTTATCTACTGTCATGGATTTTTTAGATAAGAAAGTTGAAGAGGTCTACCTGATAGGCATACAACCGAAAGATATGAGACTTAAAGAAGGAATGACCACAGAGATAGAAAAAGCTAGAGACCAGATGCTCGACTTGTTAGAATCGGGTGAATGGAGGGACTTACCCGAATTGAAAAAGAAAGACTAAAAAAATAGAAAAGAAATTTTGTCTTTTAGGGATTCAAAACCAGTTCGTCGGCGTTTTTATCCGTTCCAGCTATCAAGAAGTCCGGACTGAATTCAAAGCAGTCCTCGGGACAGATATCCAGGCACTGGCCGCAAAAGGTACACCGACTGGCGTAATGCTTTACCTTTCTTTCTTCTTCCTTGAAAACCAAGGCCTCCGAAGGACAGACTCTAACGCAGAGCTGACAACCGACACAGCATTCCTTATCATAAACTATTTTGCCTCTGAAGTCTTCAGGAATCTCGACCGGATCGTTGAGTTCCAATTTACCTTCTTCTACCAGCTTCGCAGCCTCGGTCATATTGTCCGGAGCGTGTTTCACCGGAAACGGATTGGTCGCTTTTTTCGTAAACAGTTGTTTTATAAGCGTATATATGGTTGAAGTTGGCATATCATATCACCTCACATAGTACCTCCCATAACAACGAGGAGTAAGCCGACTAATCCCATTATGGTCATGGGTACCCAGTAGAAATAGCTCGCTTTATCTATTCGGAATCTGGCGAAAGCGACCCTGACCAATGATATCGCACCATATACTATTATCAAAAGTTTGAACAGGAAGAACGCCACGTCAGCTATCAGTGCCCATAGGCCCATCTCTACCAAGGGAACGGTAGGACCGGAAAGAGCGTACCAAGGCTCTATGATCGTCGATAGATTATATGGGAAGAAAAGCGCTATCATCAGTGTACCTACAACGATCATCTTCACCGTTTCGGCGATATAGAAGATACCGAGATTTCTTCCGGAATATTCCACAAATATACCTTCAGCGAGTTCGGTCTCCGCTTCGGCTTGATCGAAAGGAACTTTTGAGAGTTCGCCGGGCAGTACAGAAAACAGAGCGGCCACAATAAGACCAAATCCAAGTCCGCCCATCCATCCTACATGGTTCCATATAGGATTAGAAGATATCAACGCCAGTGAGAAGGCATTTCCACTGAACAGAGTGCTCATCTTCCAAGCCACCGTGACGGCGGCTATAGCTAGTGGGAATTCATAGCTCATCATCAATACCAGTTCCCTTTGAGCTCCCACGGTCGCGTAGGGAGAACCGCTTGACAATCCGCCCATGGCCATCGCTAGAGCCGGTATCGCCAGCATGTAGAGCACGAGTATGAGATCACCGTAACCTGACATCACCGGTTCGAAAGGACCGAGCGGCAGATACATCAGAGCTACAAGTGATGCGACCAACGTGATGATCGGAGCCGCGTTGAACAACCAACCTACAGCGTGATCTGGAATTATAGTCTCCTTCATGAACAATTTTTTCACATCTTTGAAAGGCTGAGTCCACGGCGGACCGATCCTAGACTGCATCATCGCCGTTATCTTCCTATCGAAACCTTTGTAGAGAAGTCCTAGGAATATACCGACGAAAGAAACCAATATCGTTAGGACAGCCTTCAAAGCCCATTCTTCGATCAAAACTTCAAGTTTCATTCATCTATCCCTCCTAACATCCTTTCGGTCTTTTGAACGGATAATTCGTGAAGTTCATCATCGGTATACTCTTCTTTTTCACCAGTATTGACGTCGATAATCTCAGCTCGATCCATACATCCGATACACGGGTCAATGCTGGCAGCGATGATGGGTATATCTGCTATCTGCTCTCCGAGGAACATCGGGGCGTAAGTCGCTAGGTTATTATAGGTCGAAGCTCTAACCTTCCAGCAGTCCACGTTCTCGTTATCCTCGGCCAACCTAACGTAATGCATAGCTTCGCCTCTTGGAGCTTCGATCCTTCCAACGCCTTCACCTTCTGCTCTTTTCAGCTTGTTGAACAGAGCCGCTTTATTCGGTTCACTCGTTATCTCGCCTTCCGGCATCTTCTCAACGCACTCTCTGATTATGTTTATGGACTGAACTATCTCTTTGAGCCTGACGAGCGTCTTCGAAAATACGTCACCTGTATCTTCATAATCGTACCTCGAAGGTACTACGTAATCTATATCTAAATCCCCATAAGCAGAATAGGGTTGATCGATCCTGACATCTTTCTTAACGCCGGAAGCTCTAACCGTCGGACCGACGCCGCACAGTTCCATAGCGTCTTTTTCAGTCAAGATGCCTATATCTTTGGTCCTGTGCCTGATACTCGGATCTCCTAAGAATATGTCTTCCAGCTTGTCGTAAAGATCAAGATAATAATCCAAAGTTTCGTTTATATCTGGATGCATATCTTCGGTGATATCTCTTCTAACTCCACCGAAAGTCCACATGGAATAATTGACTCTATTTCCCGAAATCTTCTCCACAAGATCCATCACTTTTTCCCTGATCTTCCAAGTGAAATGTAAGTGCGTATCGAAGCCAATCTCATGAGCCGCTACACCGGCCCAAAGAACGTGAGAATGTATCCTCTCTAATTCCATCATAATTGTCCTGATATATCTCGCCCTATTGGTAGGGACTATATCTACGGCATGCTCTAGTCCGGTCGTATACATGTGCTGATGAACTATCGAACATATCCCGCATATCCTTTCAGATAAGGGTATCACTTTCATCGGATTCCTTTTCATCCCCATGAACTCTATACCTCTATGGTTCATACCGGGATGGGGGTCGGCATCCACTATTTCTTCTCCGTCTAGTTTGAATTTTATAAGGAAAGGTTCCTTCAATGCGGGATGTACTGGCCCTATCGGAACTTCATAAGTCGTTTCTTCTTCACTCATCTCAATCACCACCTTCCTTTCCAGCCCTTTCGGCTACTGGCTTTTCTAGTGTTTCTTCATCCTCATGAACATGTTTAGACATCTTTTCCATACCTTCTTCATCCCAACGCCATGGATATTTATCATCAGGGTAATTCTCATCTAACCAAAGGCGCCTGTCATCTGGAATATCTACAACATCAATACCTAAAAATTCCTGCTTTTCTCTTTCAGTCGTGATAGCACCAGGGACTATATCTGTTATTGTGGGGATGATGAGATCATCTTTGGGTAAATGGACCTTCATATTGATGGTGGTTTCCTCTCCAGGATAAGAGAAATTCACATTAAAATGATAGATCAATTCTACAAAGTCACCTTTATCGGAGCCAGAAGCCACTGAAAGATGTGGAGTTTGTATATCAGCTATCGCTTTTACGGCATCTCTAAATGACTCTCTCTCGACGGTCATCCACATCATCTTTATTTCATTACCCTCGACTCCTTTCTCGATAGTTTCTTTTCTGAAATCAGATACTTGCTCACCTAATTCACCTTCAAAGTAATCCTCTAATTCATCCATATCCATTGGTAATTCAATTTCAGTCATTTGTTATCCCCCCTGACTTCTTCAAGATAAAGCCAGGCTTCCTTGACACCGTTTATTATACTCTCAGGTCTAACTGGACAGCCGTTCACATATAAGATGTTCGCATCATCTGGTAACAGCTCATCAATCGGGCCTTCGATGGCATAACCGTCATAGTACACTCCAGTAGAGGCGCCACAGTTACCACATATAAGGACAACCTTTGGATCCGGGGTCTGTTCGTAAACTCTGAGAACTCTGTCCTTCATCTTTGTTGTAACAGGCCCTGTGAAAAGAAGAACATCCGCATGCCTAGGGGAACCTACTAACTTTATCCCGAAACGTTCCGTGTCATACCTAGGGGTTATAGCCGCAACTATCTCTATATCGCATGCGTTGCATGACCCGCTATTGAGATGAAAAACCCAGAGAGCTTTGTCGAAACTTTTTGATAGCTTCATTTTTTCTACCTCTTTATGCTGCAATATATATGAATATCAGTACTACTGCCAAAGTGCAAATTATCCAGTACAAGTAATCATTAACTATACCCGTATGACCTTTGATTAAAGGGTCAAAGTACTTTCTCAATGCTCTAGTGAAACCCCAGAATAAGTTGTCTCCTCCGACGTGTATCTCTCCGGCTTTTTTCGGAGGTCGATTACCGGATATGAACGGTTCTCCCTTGTGTTCCGTTTCTTTAAATCCAGACTTGCCCATCCTGTACAACAGATAGGCGACGAAAGTCGTCAGTATTATCACTAATATCAATACAATAGGACTCCAAAACACTTCGCCCAATACTATATCGATCATGCTATCATCCCCGCTGATATTCCTTCAGCTATTTTTCGAGTCAAGGCCCCAACAGCCGGCGAGATAAGCTCGGAAACAACATAATTCGGGAAGAGTGTGAATCCTATCAGTACGACCAGCAGAATGCCGGTGGCGAACAACATACTTTTTGGCACCTCTCCTTTGGCCATATCTTGGTCAGGACCCAAGAACACGTTGAAGAACGCTTTTCCTATCACCGCTAACGTGATTATACTGACCACTAGAGCTATAACGGCCAAAATCGGATTGTATAGGTACACGGATTCGTATATCATCAATTTAGAACTGAATCCCGAAAGAGGAGGTATGCCGGCAATAAAGAGTCCACCTATCAAGAACATAATGGTAGTATAGGGCATCTTATGGGCAAGGCCGCCCAGTTTGTTCAGATCTCTTTTACCGGTAGCGTGAACAACCGCTACAGCGGATAAGAACAACAGCGCCTTATAAACGCCGTCGTTCAACATGTGGAACAATCCACCTTTCATCGCGAGTCTGCCGAACTCGCTGAACTCCGCGGTTTGCCAGGTAGCGAATCCGACGCCGACCGCCATCAGCATATACCCTATCTGCGAAACCGATAGGTAAGCGATCAATCTCTTGAGATCACTCTGTACGAGAGCCATCGACACACCTATGAACATAGAAAGAACGCCGAGGACTATGAGTATATTTCCGGCTATTGCGGGATCCAGATGGAAACTGAATACGTCGAAGATCAATCTAAACAGCACGAATAAAGACCCCATACTCGTTATCGCTATGAAGGGGGTCGCTGAACCCGGGGCCTCAGAGTACGCGTCTGGAGCCCACATATGCATGGGCACGCTGCTGGCCTTCATTCCGAAGATCACTGTCAGTAATCCAAGAGCCAGTTTGTTAGCGAATACTCCTGGATTCGTAGCTATAGCTCTATTCAACAATACGTAATTCAGAACTCCGTATTCCCCGTAAAGCAGACCTATCGAGAAGAGAACTAAAAGTCCTCCGACCGTACTCAAAATCATGTATTTTAAGGCTGCCTCTATCGACTTTCCTCTAGAGTTTCTGAAAGCGATCAATGCACAGGAAGCTACGGAAGTAACCTCAAACCATACGAATAGATTGAAGAGGTCGCCGGTAAGCACCATACCGTTGACTCCGGCAAGAGTAAGAAGGAAAAGTGTATAGAACTTGCCCAAACCGGAGTGTCCTTTCATGAATTTCAAAGAGTGTATCCCGGCAGCTAGAGCCGTAATCGCTATAGTGATAGTTGCGAGAGCTGAGAACGAATCAGCTATAAATGTGATTCTAAAGAAAGACGGGCGAAGAGTTGCTCCCGGCTTAGGACTGTCAGCTCCAAATACATAGAACCAGCTACCGTCAGTCAAAACCTGGTAGCTCATGATTCCAACGAAGGCTACGGTCAGAATCAATCCAATCAGGAAAAGTATATTTCTCAACTTTTTAGAAATCTTATTGACCAAAGGAGTCAAAAAGGCGAACAAGAGAGGTAAAGCCAATATGAATATCGGAGAATGAGTCAGCCAACTCATTCTTTACACCTCCTTATATCGTCCGTATTGATACTCCCATAGTGTTTTTTGATCATTATAGCAAAGGACAGTAATAGAGCACTAGTTGCTAATCCGATCACAATACTGGTCAGTGTCAGCGCATGGGTTGTCGGCATCACCATCTCGGTAGATTCCGCACTTGTGAATATCGGCGCATAATTTCCGTTTCTGTACGCAAGCGAGATTAAGAAGAGGTTAGCTGCATTCTGGATTAGAGTGATACCCATGATAATCTTTATCAAGTTCTTTTTGAAAAGAACGGTTACCAGGCCCAAAGCAAAAAGGACCACGACGGTTATATAGGGCATAGTCATCAACATCGTTTCTAAACTCACATTTCCACCTCCTCTTCAGACTGTGAAGAGGGTTTCTCTGGTTTCATCATACCACTTCTCTTGGACATCATCCATATTATCAAACTCAAAGCCGCCGAAACTTCTAAACCGACCATCAAATTCATGACCGTAACTGTACCACCGGTATTGATGTATCCAGGGTTGATACCTGAAACCTTACCACCAAACATCCCGCCGGCTCCTGCCAGATAGTTATAAAACATCGTAGAACCTATTCCAAAAAGAGCTAGCAAGATAAACAATATTAGACCTGTAGATTCGATGGCCGAGAATTCCTTTTTGTATTTGCCTAAAGAGCCATAGGCTATTATTAATAGTGCAGTAGCAGAGGCTATGACCGCACCACCCTGAAATCCTCCTCCGGGGGTCAGATGACCATGGATTATCAAGTAAATTCCAAATACGACTATCGGAACGACGAGAACATCGGCTACCGTCCTTACGATCCTAGACATCTCCCAATCCATCATTGGACCTCCTTTTCCTTCCTGACTTTACGCAGCACGGTCAGTACACCCGATACCGCCGAGAAAAGGATTGTAGCTTCACCTAAAGTATCTAAACCTCTGTAATCGAATAATACTGCGGTCACTACATTGTTAACTTGGTTACGTTCCTGGCTGTCGTTCAGGAAAAATTCGTCCATCCCTGTTTCTTCAGGCTCTCCAAATGATCTCATCTGAAGAGCACCCATAGCCAGGAAGACCAAGACGACAAACAACGCTACAAGAGCTATAGACTTTTTCATTCGTATCCCTCCTTTCTCTCTGTCGATTTGATAGCGAATATGAATATCGCAGTCGTAAGTGCAGCACCTACCGCTGCTTCAGCGATAGCTACATCCGGAGCGCGAAGTATGAAGAACTGTAAAGATAACAGTAAACTACTCGCGCCCAAGGCTATCGCGGCCGAGATAAGGTCTTTGAAGATCACTACCGCCGAAGCTGTTAAGATCAGGCCGATCAGTACTAAAAATTGAATTATCTGAACTGCTGGCGTCATCTAATTCACCTCCGTATTCGCGACATCTTTATCATCCGATTTCTTTTTCTGACGAAGATCCGCTCCTTTCAGATCGTCCTTGACCGCCTTCTCCGGCTTCACACCCATCTTATGGGCCGCCCTAGCTACGGCATGAGCTCCCGTAGGGTTGGTCACTAGAAGAGCTATAAGCGCTAATAACGTGTGGACAGCCATATTGAAAAATTTAGCTTCCTCAGTGATAACATAAAGCCTCACGCTGTAAGTTATAACAGTAAATGTCATAAATATAGTTCCGAAAGTAGTACACTTAGTCGCGGCGTGAAGTCTAGTATACACGTCTGGAAAACGATGTAGACCTATCGTTCCCAGAGCATTAAAGATGATCGATATCGACAATAAGACCAATATTAAGATCATGGGCCAGGTCATCTCACTCAGCACCTCCTTCTAGATATTTCGATATGAAAAGCGTCGTTATGAATGACAAGATGGCGTAAACGATAGCTATATCTATGAAAAGAGTTTCGAACATCGCCGCTCCTAAACCCAACATGCCGGCTATGACTAGCGTGTTGATCGTGTCCAAAGCAACGGCCCTATCCGCCGCAGTTGGACCCAAAAACACTCTAAAAGCACATATGATTATGAACAAACCGACGCCGCCTGCCGCGGCGTAAAAAGCATCTACCAGCTCGATCATTCGGCAAACCTCCTAATCCATTTAACGAACCTTCCCGCTATATTTTCTGTAGGATCTTCTCCCATCTTTATCCAGTGGATATACAATTCACTTTCCTCGTCATCTACATCGACGGTCAAAGTCCCCGGAGTGAGTGTTATCGAATTGGCCAAAAAAGTGATGCCGAGATCAGTTTTCAAATCAGGGTCTATCCTGACTATTCCGGGCTCTATCTTTCCGGTTATCACTCGATACGCCACGTCTAAATTTGCTTTTGCCATCTCGATAAAGAGTGGTATACTGTAAATCAGCATGATGATCCATCTAAGTGGATTCATCATCCTATAATTGTCCTTCCTACACAAAACATGATCAAGCAGCGAGGCGACTATAAGTGCGATCGATATTCCGAAGACTAGTTCCTCAAGACTCCAGATCATCTGGCTCCAAGGCTCAGTCTCCACTAAAGATTGACCAGCGGCCAAAGTCAACAGTAGATATGTGAAAAGCGCAAATAAAAAGGCAGATAAAAATGCTTTACCTCTATCCATCATAAACCTCCAATTTAGAAATTTTTCTACTTTTATTCTCGAATCCGTCAAATCGACTGGACGTATTATTCATGTCGTTTTATTGGATTACCCATAGATATATAATACTTTTGTTCGATCGAAGAGCTAACAACATCGACAATATTAAATAGGCTTTGTATTCTACAAAACCTGATTGTCATGAAAGAAGACTACAACTGCACATCGTGTGGCGTAACTTTGGTCGATTTGAAGAACACGGTATTCCCATGTCCAGAATGCGGAGAAGCAAAGATAGGTAGATGTGAGAAATGTAGAGATCAGGCAGAAGAGTACGAATGTCCAGAATGTGGATTTAGGGGGCCATGATATGAGCGAAGTCATGATGGTTTACAAGATAATGCCGGAAGGTACAGAGTCCGATCTAGAAAATATCAAAGAAAAAGTAAAAAATATTGTTAAAGAACACGGGACCTTCAAAGGATCAAACGAAGAAAAAGTGGCTTTCGGCCTGAAGGCTATAATAGTGAAACTTGTCGTTCCGGATGAGGGCGGAATCGTAGACCAGCTTGAAGAAAAATTTGAAAAAATAGAAGAGGTTCAAAGCGTCTCAGCAGAAGACGTGACTTTAGTCGATTGAATCTATCACGTACCCTCTTCCCAACCTTCCATATATCTTTTCTGTTCTTCTGTCAGTTCATCTATTGTTATTCCTTCTGACTCAAGCTTTAAGGTCGCTACTTTCTCATCGATCTTTCTTGGTATAGTGTGAACTTTAGGCTCCAGACTTTCATTCTTCAGCACGTACTCGGCGGCTTTCATCTGCAGGGCGAAACTCATATCCATTATTCCCGCTGGATGGCCCTGACCCGCAGCGAGGTTCACAAGTCTTCCCTCGGCTAAAAGGTAAAGGGTTCGACCGTCTTCCATCTCATACTGCATTATGTCTTCTCTGACTTCTTTCTTCGAAGTCGACAACTCCTCCAAAGTGTCTTTAGAGATCTCATTGTCGAAATGGCCGGAATTCGATAGTACACAGCCCTCTTTTGCTTTTTCTATCTCCTCTTTTCCAATCACGTCTTTACAACCGGTGACCGTAACGACAAAATCAGCTTTTTTCACGCCTTCTGAAGCAGGTAGAACTTCGAAACCGTCCATCTTGGCTTCCACGGCTTTTATCGGATCGATCTCCGATACCATCACATCGGCACCCATCCCGTCGGCTCGCATCGCTATGCCTCTACCGCACCAGCCGTATCCGCCGACCAGGAAGTTCTTGCCGCTCAACTGCAGGTTCGTGGCGCTCATTATCCCATCTATTGTGGACTGACCGGTGCCGTAACGATTATCGAAAAGATGCTTCATGTAGGCATCGTTGACCGACATCACAGGGAACTTAAGAGCGCCGTCTTCTTCCATAGCTCTCAATCGATTCACGCCCGTTGTCGTTTCCTCCGCACCACCGGCTATGCCGTCGATCAGATCCCCTCTCTCTCTATGGATCAAGGATATGAGATCTCCTCCGTCGTCTATAATGACATCAGGATCGTGCTCCAAAGTACTATTTAGATTCTGATAATACTCTTCATCGGTCTGACCGCGTTCTGCATAGACGTCCATACCGTACTCTTCTCTCAGCGCTTCCGCTACCGAATCATCCGTGGAAAGAGGATTACAGGAGGCCATCTTTACATTGGCTCCAGCCTCACTCAAGGATAATGCGAGTATTCCAGTTTTTGCCTCAACATGTAAAGCCATCGAGATGTTCTTATCGTCGAGATATCCTTTTTCCGATATCTCCCGTTTCACCCTCTCTATCACCGGCATGTGATCGCGGGCCCACTCTAATCGCTTCTTTCCTTTCTCTACTAAATCATTCATGATATCAGACAGATAGTTTAAAGCGGGAGCCTCTTATATTTCTTCGGTTAGACCTTTCAATCTTTCTGACATATGCGAAAGGGTGTTACTCATATTCTCCGCATTATCAAAATCATCTTCCATCGGTTCGAATTCTATCATGTTGGGAACCGCCCTAACGATGTTATCCACTATGGTTATATCTGCCGTTCTAGCGGTCCTTGAAAGTGGATTCAGATCTATCGTTATGACTTCTTTTCCCATATCTTTCAAAGCTTGAGCGCGGTCGCCGTCTTCCAAAGGAACTAAAACAACGTCTGCAGAATATATGCCTTCTTTCGAGCATAAAGCTCTATCGTGGTCTAGACCAGGTATCTCGGCCTCAGCGTTCACACCGTAAACATTTTCGGCCCCGTTCTTCTCTAACAGCTCTTTTATCTTGTTTATCCTCTCGTCGGAACGGTGAAAAAGATTTATCTCCAATTTAGCATCTAACCTCTCCCCTAATTCGACTATCTTTTTTGGAACTAGAACAGACACGTTACCGTTTATGGATATCACCGGATTTTCAGCTTCTAGTAGATCCGATACAGCTTTTCTTTCCGCCCTTTTCGCAGCTTCAATCGTCTCTTCTCCTAGAAGATAATCGAACATCTCACCCCTACCGTGGGCTATCAGACCCGCTTGAGATGTTATACCCTCCTCGACACCTTTGACAAGTGATTCTCTCATCTTTAAAGATTCATAGCGAGGATGAGATTCAGGTACATCTACCATGTTATCATCGGCTTTAGAAGTAAAGAACAATATTTATACCATTCGATTAGAATACTTTATTTATAGTGGAAGTCAGAACTTTTTGAACTAAAGTTCTGACATCCACAACTAGTAAAAGAGCCCTTTTTAGAGTAAAAAATCGGCTCTTTTACTATAAATCGAGTTGACTCAAAAAGTAAATTCGAGGATAGTCCATGAGCGAAAAAGACTATCAGAAAAAACGGGATGATATGGTCGACGGCTTGATTAAGAAAGGATATGTGGAGAGCGAGAAAGTCGAAGAAGCTATGAGAAAGGTGCCGCGCCACGAATTCGTTCCGCCGAACACCCGTTCTAGAGCTTATATAGATTCGCCTCAGCCCATAGGGAACAGTCAGACCATCTCGGCTCCTCATATGGTGGCAATGATGGTCGAAGGTCTAGATATCAGAGAAGAACAGAAAGTCATGGAGGTCGGCGGTGGTATGGGGTATCATGCCGCGGTTATAGCGGAACTCGTTGGCGAGGAAGGAAAAGTATATTCTATAGAGTACATCTCCAACTTGGCGAAATCGGGACAAAGAAAGGTCAAAAAAGTTGGTTACGACAACCTGAGGATGATACAGGGCGACGGATCTTCTGGCTACGAGAAAAAAGCACCCTATGATAGGATCTCTGTCGCCTGCGGAGCGCCGAACATACCAGAGCCTCTAATAAAACAGTTGGTGGTCGGAGGAAAACTTTTGATACCAGTAGGGAGCAAATTCTTCCAAGAATTAATAAAAGTGACCAAAAAAAGTGAAGAGAAAATAGAAAGAGAAAACATGGGTGCGGTTAGATTCGTCCCGCTGAAAGGGGAATATGGTTTTTGATCACTAGATCAATCTTTAGACTATCGTTTTCAGTTTTATGTACGGAGAACCTTTCTCCTCGTCGCTAACTATCGCGTAAAGGCCGGTCTTCGGTTTTACACCATATATACAAGGAGTCTTGTTTATACTGAGCAGAACAAAGTAGTTATCGGCCATATTCTTTATCTCTTGGGAAAGATTCAACCCTGGCTTCAGTATGCCTATACCGAGATCGTCTGAGTTCTTCGTGTTAGCTACACCGCTTAGAAGTTCCTGTAGAGCAAATTCGCCGCCCTGCATGTATTCCATAGTGTCTAGCGCATGGTAATCCAAAATGCCGAGTTCTTCTTCACCTCTAAGCTCTTTCATGCTTTGATTGTATATCTTTCTGTACTGCTTCTGATTTTTACCTGCAAGTGCCAGTTTATATGGTTTGTCCGTCTTGGAAGAAAGATGATCCACTATCCTGAATTTCTGATTGAAGAAATCTTCAGGTATGAAACGGATCAGATCGTCCCTGAGGTTATCCGGATGAGTGCCGCCGGAAAGTACGGAGATCACTCCCCTTTTCTGTGCTAAGAAATTCAAAAAGAGCGGTCTTATCACCGAGAAGAACTCCTCGTTACTCACATTCTCCTTGATCTCGAAAACGTTGTAACTGCCCGCATCGAAGCCTCCTCCAAGTAGCTCGTCAAGATCTTCTGTTCCACTACTATATTTCTCCTCTGGGGAGTCTACAGCTTCCCATTCGTTTCCGCCTGATATATCCAGTTCATATGGTTCGAAGCACTTGAATCGTCCACCTTTCAAAGACATCAGATAAGAGGGCTGTTTTATCTCTACGGCCCTCAATTTCTTGAGTTTTATCTCCCTTACATCTCTGCCTTCCAATTGGTATCTGTTCAGTTGTACTACACCGTCGGCCAAGTACTCTAAATCAGGAGCGGACTCCTTTTCCAGTATCATTATCAGATTGGTGTTAGAATTTTCGACAAGATCTTTCTGTAGGGTCATCACAAAAGTTTCCATATCCAGATCGTATTTGTGGGTGATCCCTTCTATACTGTCTAAAACCAACAGTGATCTCTCGGGAAGTATATTATCTATCCTGTCATAAATCCTCTCCAATCCAGGTATATCCTTATCGAGTTGATTTAGCCTGGTACGGTCCACTTCTTCCGGAGGACCTTCCTCTCTTATAGTACTCAAGAATTCTTGGGCGCCTTCTATTTTTTTCTTCTCTGACTCGGGTATGTGCTCCTCCGATTCTTCCTTTTCTTCTTCTTCATAAATCGCCTGAAGGAACACTTTACTAGCGTCCACTATCTGCGATCTCATCTCTTTTTCTTCAAGCCACGGGAATTGGTTATAGAGGGCGTCATCAGAAACTCTAGTAGAGAGGTAAAAACTTTCTTCTTGGCTCGCTATTTCTTCGATCATCTGTAAACCAAGCGTAGTTTTACCCGTACCTGACGAACCTTCAAAAAATATCGAAGATCCGCCTTCTTTGTTTAAAAACTCTCTAATCTCCGTCGGTACGCTTTTGATCATCTTCATTTTTCAAGAACCTCCTTTATTTCAGAAGCTTTTTCAAGCACATCTATCTCTGAAACCATCTCTTCCATATCTTCAATCATCTGATCTTTACTGTCAGAATCACCCAGAACAGACAAAACTGCATTGGCTCCTACTTCCCGTATAAGAAGTACTGAGTCCTTAGAGTTTCCAACAATAAAGTCCGGATTTTGTTTTTCGAATCCAGAAAAGATGACTTCACTAGCCCCCAAAATAGTAGCTGAAAGGGTGCTAAAACTCTCATTTTCTTCTTGCTTCTCGAGATAGGATGCGATCGGCACACCATTTTTCGATGTCAATGCGATTGCATCCATATCTGTCTTTCCGCAGTATTCCTTAAAAATTTCTTCCACTTCTTCTTTAGCCCTAATATTACCACGCTCCTTTAATCAGTTAGATTAATCTAGAATTAATAGTTAATTATTCTTTACATATTTAAACTTTCACGGTTATTAACAAGACTAGAACTAGACTAAAACCTCTCAAATATATCTGTACTCTTACCGCTTTTCATCTTCTTTTTTATATCAGACACCAACGATTGATAATAAGATAGATGATCTCTGACCCTTTCCAGTTCGTCCTCAAGTCTTTCTTCCTGCTCTTCCAACTCCTTAATCCTTCCCTGAATCTCCCAAAACTCTCTTTTAGATTTTTTTATTTCATCTCTCAGATTCTTAACTCTCCGGTCTACAGCCAAATTCTTCACCTGCTCACATTCTTCTCTTGATATCTTCTGCGATCTCGATCGATATGCCTGATGAATCCCTATTTTTACTCCTTATCGATCTTAGCTGATTTTCACATTCATTGATTCGCGCTTTAATTTCTTTACTCTTTTTTTTCAATTTTTTCTTTTTTTCCCTTACTTCTTCTAACTCTTCCAGTATCTCCTCTTCCCTTTCTTCCCACTTCTCTTTCTCTTCTATTGCCATCAAAGTCTTTTTGATATCAACCAATCTAGGGTTACCCCCTTTTTTCATTTATTTTTTAATTTTATTTTTCCGTAAGCTTTGGAAATATTTCGGTTCTCGTAAATATCACATCGAGGACAGTAGAGTTTATTTTTCCCCTCGTCATATTCCATATCTTTTCTGCATTCCGAGCAGTAACCTTTCACTACACCGAATTTTTCTCCGACAGTGGACAATCTGATAGTGGGCTCATCTTGGACTATCTTAGCCCTCACGATATCTCCAACTAGGTATTCATCCTCTAAATCCTCTGTATAATCGTCGGATACTTTAGAGATATGGACAGATCCGTCTATATCTTCTTTGACATTCCTTGAAGCTCCTTCGACTATATCTATACTCATAACGAGCATAGAGTCCTTTCTAGCTTGTACTTTCCCGTAAACCACGTCACCTTCATTGGGTTCTACGATCGAATTGATGGCCTCGACTTTAGCCTCTAGATCTTCCTCATCATACTTCAATCTACCAAAGTGGGCGGCATATATCTTACCTCCGTCTTCGTAAGTACCTTCCCCTGCAAGCCATTCTTCAGACATTCCGACTTCATCTCCTGGGAACACAATTTCTTCATCAGTTTCTACCATGTTATTACCTCTTAACTTCTATTCCGAGCAATATAACTTCAAAACTTTTTTGCTCTTTTTCGTGAAATTCAAATAGATTATTGATATCAAACATATATCTTTTTTCCCAAAACAGAGAATGTGATCTCTCCTTGATAAAATTTCGCAAGTATTCTGCCGTTTTGGCATTGTGGAGAGAGTAAACAATCTCACCGATTTCAAATGATTTCTCTAAAAAAGGGATGTCAGCACCTTTATTCTGAGAGCCGAACGGCGGATTCATGATAACTGTATCGACCTCAGTCTCGAATTCATCTATATCTTTGTTTGCGAACTTTATCGCATCAGAAAGCGACCAATTTTTAGCTTCCTCTTTAGCCAACTCTATCGCCTCAGTATCGATATCGACTCCAATCACGTCGCTAGCTCCCAAGTACGCGGAGCCTATCGCGAATATACCCGTACCGCACCCGAGATCAGCCACTTTTCTTCCCTTTACATGCCCATAAGAGTACGCCGTAAAAAGTATGTCTGAGGCTATCGAAGGCGGAGTAGGATACTGCTCAAGATGTGGTTTAGGATCCGGATGAGAAGGCACACGTTCTAATTCGATCTCTAAATCCTTCTTTTTAATCCCGCTCATACTACTCTTCCCTTTTACCTGTTCCTCCACAAACCTGACATTCCCCGCTACCCTGGCATTCTTGACAGTTTTTATTACCCCCACATATTTGACAATCACCACTGCCATCACAAGTCGTACAGGTCCCGTATCCTTCACAAGTCTGGCAGTAACCATTACCCCCGCAAACCTCGCATGTGCTGAAAAGCCCAGTTTTACCTTTCCCATCACAGTTTTGACATTCACCGGTACCTAAGCAATCGGAACACTCGGCAGTGCCTTCACAATCAGGACAGTCGCCTGTACCGGAACAATTCTGGCAATTTCCTGATCCAGTACAATTCGAACACTGCCCACTTCCTTCACAGGCTGGACAGTCTGGTAACCCCTTCAATTCTTCATTATATCTTTTCAACCTTTTTACTATAGAATCATCATAGAGATGATTTAAAGCCTCCTTCAGGGTCTCCTTAGCCTTCTCCTTTTCTTTCAATTCCCAATAACATTCAGCCTTTCCAAGCCACGCCGCTACACGTTCCTTATCCAGTTTTAGTATATCATCATATTTATCTGGCAGCAACTTTCTATAGGCCTCTTCTATCAATTCGTCTATCTTTTGTTCCTTACTCGACTCACCAATTTCTGAATCCGCGATGCTGTCATAGATCTTTTTTGCCTCTTCTATCTTACCAAGGTCCACCAATAAGTCAGCCTTTCTAGCTAAAAGTTTATCGCTTTTCTCGATATCTAATGCTTTTTTCAAAACATCTAGTGCCCTCTCCGGCATACCTCTTTCCTTTAAAGCCTGGAATTTGTATTCATATATAGATCGTTTTTCATCGTACTTTAACGCCTTGTCATATTCTCCCAAAGCTCCTTTATGATCCCCCTTTCCATGTAAGATTCTTCCTTTAAGCAAATAGCCGATGAAACTATTCTCCAACTGTAGGCTCTTCTTGACCCAATCTTCGGCACTACTCATATCATCATTTGAAAAGGATATCATGGATAGTTTTAGATAAATGTCTGGGTCATCCAAAGCCAACCTGTAAGATCTATCTGCTTTTTCGATCTTTTCCATCAATTCTTCGATTTCTTCATTTACTTCAATTTCATCCGTGAGTTTTTCCTGTTCGATTTCGATTCCAGAAAGTAATTCATTAGCTTCTTTTTCAATGTCATTCATATATACCAATTCCCGATCTTGAGAATAAATACAGATAAGAAAATTTATTTATTCCTTTCCTCTCTCCCAGACATCATCTGAAATTTCATTATATATAGATTTCTTTTCTGTTCCTTTTTCTTCCTCATCCTTTTTTTCCAGCAACTCTTTTATCTCGTTCTCATTCAATAACCAATAGTGGATTCTCCACTTTTTTCCGCTGGGAAGATTTGTAGTTTCTTCTTCGGTCAATAGAATATCAAGGTCCTCTAATTCATAAAATGTATCTCTTTCCTCGGAAGAAAGCAAGTTGTCGGTAATAGTCTTATCATACCCGAATAGATTCATGACTGTTTCGGCCATATCTTCGGCCACACTCGTTTCTTTATCCCTTTCTTTCAGAGCTTCTTCGATAGCTTCTTTCAACTCTTCAAATGTTATCCTGCTCACACTAAATCACGTTTATAGATGCTGATTTATTCAATATTCATATATATCGGAACTTCTTCGGAGAAAAAGTTCCGACTTCCACCATAATTCGATATCAGAGAGGTTATATCATATACAACCAAGATGGTTTAATCCGTATAACAGTGAAAATAAATAAATTTTCCCCTTTTATAGTCTTAGAAATAATTTTAGTTCCGCCGAATATAGGACTCCAATCTTAATATCTGTCAATATCAGCTTTCTCAGACAATCGAGAAGAATCTAATTACAACTTTTCTACTGGGGTTTCAATCTCTGCTAGTAATTTTTCCGCCCAGTTAAGTTTTTCCAACTTTTCTCTTTTACCATCATACGGATGGTCAAAATCCCACCCATTCAAGATTATCTCACTAGCACCAAAATGATCTGCGATATACGCCGCTCTATCTCCATCAGTGAAGCCGCCAAAATTATATATCTGGTCATTAGGGGGCTTACACTGACAGGTTGAAATCACTGGACCCTCAAATCTAGCAGGCCATTTTTTTATCAATTCTCTGTTATCTCCATGAGCGTGGATTGCAGCGGGTATTCCTTCAAGATTTAGTTCAAGTTGAAGTTCAATATTTCCATCTAGATCCGTTACCATCAAGTCCGGTTTGATCCCGATTTTTTCCAACCTCTCTATTGTAGACCCTGCCGAGATCGTCATATCAGATTTCTCGGATTTCTTTTCAGAATAATACGGTCCGGATATCTCTACCACTTGTTCATTCAACTCTTTCAAAGGTTTAAGTCCATCAGTGCCCCGGTATTCGCTCAAAAGTTCCGCGGAAATTTTGTCTTGGTCTCGCGAATAACCAAAATGGGATATTATCTCTTCATACGTCACTTCCCACTGTTCAAATTTCAATCTATCATCCCTCAAAATCCCTATAACTATTCCTCTTTCACTTTCTCGTCTTCATCTTCTTTCTCATTTTCCTTAAAGTTCCTCTGGATCAAACCCGCTAATATTCCTATCAAAAGACCCAAGGTGATATTTATAGCGACCATCGGGAATGTATCTGAACTTCTTGCCATCCCTACCATCTGCCTGATGTAATCAAGTGCGCCCCAGAAAATGAACGTGAGGGCGAACAACGTCAAAAATACTGCCCAAAATGACCTTTTCACCTTTCCCTGT
This sequence comes from uncultured Thermoplasmata archaeon, assembly GCA_964585175.1. Classification (GTDB taxonomy): domain Archaea; phylum Thermoplasmatota; class Thermoplasmata; order Halarchaeoplasmatales; family Halarchaeoplasmataceae; genus Natronoplasma. The sequence goes on along the minus strand of CAZPCW010000010.1, from coordinate 26,695 downwards.
TTGATATAAGTATCTATCAATCTACCTAGTTCATGTAGGAAAACCGAACCAATCCACCACCAGATGACGGTTGAAGAAAAAGTCACTAAACTCCTTATCGGATAGCTTAAAAGTTCGTCATTTATCCTATTCCAACCCTGAAGTGAACTGCCGATCACTATCAAGACAGAAACCGCTGTGAAAGGGAGCCAGACAGAGCCGCTCCTGACGGCATTCTGGATAGTATCAAAAGCCCTGATAGCTTTTCTATCGACTTCAAATATTCTGACGATTATGTACAATCCTATTACAAAGAATATCACTCCTATACCAAAACCCGGAAGACCTGCTAGAGCTCCAATACCTTCTATGTACAGATTACTGAACAGGGCCACCATCCTGAAAAAACCATATACCAATAGGGCTAGAGATATAGGAAGAAGAAGTTTTCTTTTAGACTTTTCTTCTTGGAAAGTTTTCACGAAGAGATAATATAAATTCTCGACACTCTCGCTCTGTTTGACATAGACGGTTTTGATATGAGATATATCTATCTTCGAGGAAACTATGGGGCTTATGTATTCATCTTCAGCGCCGTCGGTGACTAAAACGGCTGAATCCGCGTTAGTATTTTCTAGAACATAGTCAACTTCTTCCCCTAGAGCTGTATCGGATGTATAACCGATAGACGGAGCGCCGGTTACCGTAGCTATCTCAACATCTTCTCCTTTCTTTTTCAGATCATCATAGACAGAAATAGCCGAGAGGATAGAATTCGTATCGGAGTCTTCAGGATCTTTCAACCCTAGTTGGATCGCGGCCTGCAGATTTTCTTCCCTCCCGATTATAGGGGTCTCTAACTCCGTCTTCTCTCCGATATCGTCGTCCCTATCTGCACACAATATTAATTTTCCCATCTGTTCTCTCCTCGATCTCTATCCTCAGGGATTTGTTAATATTTCGATTCCGATATTTAGTATTTTTCTACGTTTATTAAGAGAGGGGCTTGCCATTCAGATCCGTTTTTCATCCTAATAACCGATCGAGATACGACAAAAATTCGTTCAACTCCATCCCTTCTTTCCAAGGAATCTTATAATTATCGTGTACCGTGGTTTTGACGTTCGGGAGTTTCTTGTTCAAAACTCTGTATTTTTTGGACAATCCATCGATCTCAAGGGTGAAGAGTCTCCATTTATCGCCTCTCTGGCCTTTCAACCTGTAAGCGTAAATTGGAAGCAACTTGGTCTCATCACATATCTTTTTGATCTCTTCAGCCTGTTCGGTCAATCTCTTTTGATCACTGAGATACAACACATCTTTTTTAGATGATTTCACTTCGATAAGGAATGAAACATCGCCTCTGACCGCTACGAGGTCTACCCCCAAACTTCCGGCTCCTCTGACCACTAGAAAAGGTATATCTTTTACACATAGATAACCCTGTTTTTCCTCCTCACTACAAGTTTTGGTCAGTTCTTCTATCATATCCTCGTCACCGGAGAAGACATCTTTGAGTTCTCTCTCGTATTTACCCTGCGCCATATATTTCAAAGCCTTTAATTCTATCCAATATTAGTATATGATCAGGGCTCCAATCTCTCTGGATCTCGCGGAAAGAGTATCGATTCCCTGATATTCTCCAGATCTAGCATCATTTGTACCAACCTGTCTACTCCCAATCCTATTCCGCCATGCGGAGGCATGCCGTACTTGAACGTCTGGAGGTAAGAATCGAACTTGTCTAAATCCACGTTTATCTCTTTCATCTGGTCTATCAAGACCTGATATCTATGTTCACGCTGTCCTCCTGAAACGAGTTCCTGACCTTTGTACTCCAAGTCGAAATAAGTGGTTAGCGAAGGATCGTGGTCCTTCCTCATCGCATAGAACGTACCTTCCTTGACTCTTGTGGGGAACTCAGTTATGAAGAAAAAGTCGGTTCCACATTCTTCTTTGATGTATTCTCCGAGCATCCTTTCCTCTTCGGTCCCTATCTCGGGTTCATCTTCCCATTCTCTACCCATTTCTTCCAATATGTTTATGCATTCCCTGTAGGGGATTTTTTTAAACGGGTGCTCTGGCACTTCTATCTCGACGTTCAAGCGTTCTAATTTTTCCTGGCCATGTTCTTTCACGTAGGATAAAGCATGAGTTACCATATAACTGGTCATATCCATTATATCTACGGAGCTATCGATGAACGACATCTCGAAGTCCAACGATATGAATTCAGAAGTATGCCTTATCGTGCCGAAGTCTTCCGCTCTGTATGCCGGGGCGATCTCATATACCCTTTCAAATCCCGCAGACATCATCATCTGTTTGTAGAGCTGAGGGCTCTGCGCTAGATATGCATTCTGATCGTAATAATCGACTCCGAATAGTGTAGCTCCTCCTTCGGCTCCGGCAGCCACCACCTTCGGGGTATTGATCTCTATAAAACCTTCTTGTGAGAAGAAATCTCTCAACCCCTCCAAGAGCAGACCTCTAAGCTCGAAGACCAACCTTTTTTCCTCTTTTCTCAGATCTAAAAAACGGTTGTCAAAGCGAGTTCCCATCTCCGAATCGACTTTGTCAACTACGCCGAGCGGAAGAGGAGTTCTTGCTTCAGATTCAACTTTGATGGACAGCGGAGTTATCTCGTAACCCAGATCGGTCTGGTCGGTACTTTTTTTCTTTCCTTCAACGATGACGACGCTCTCTCTATTTATATCGACGCCGTCCTCGAACGCCTCTTCAGCCATCTCGTCTTTCGAAAGAACGACCTGAAAAACTCCGGTCCTATCCCTTATCTTCAAAAACGCGATTCCGCCTAGATTTTTAATCTCTTGAACCCATCCGCCTAATTTGCATTTACTTCCGTCTTCGAGTTCAACTGCTTCCTCTGCGTGAATCCTTTTCATGGGATGAGATATAAGGGAGAGATATAAAAGAGTTCAGGATGAACGGCCCCTAAAACGAAAGAAAAAGCCCAAAACTAAAATAATGAATACAGATATATTCAGATGATACTATGGGTAAAAATCGTTATGACGTGAAAAGAGGTCACTTCGAAAACATCGAAGGCGATAAGCTCAAAAATTTGTTGGAAAGCAGCTTTGGAGGAGTGAAAGAAGACGAGGATAAACTGATAATCGACGACGAAGGGGCAATAGCACATCTAGAAGTGTGGACCGAAGGAAGGACAGGGCTCTGGGTTGACTTGGAAATGAATCAAAACGTGGATCAGGAAGTTGCCGGAAAAACTGTTTCGAAATGGAACGACTTTTTAGAAGAGGCTACAGGTTTCACGGCGAAGGAAAGAAAGAAAAGAGCTAAAGATAAAGCTAAAGACGAGTGAATCATTTTACCGGTTTACGATCCCTTATCTTTTTCTTCTATATATTTTGAAAACGAACCTTCAGTTTGATTTATTTAACTTTTCAAAAAATATATATAGAGATAAACTATGCCATTATAGTGATCATAATGGCAGATGAAAATAAGCTTGCCAATCCGGCCCCCTTAGGCCTTATGGGTTTCGGCATGACGACTGTACTGCTAAACATACATAACGCCGAGTATATCGCGTTGGGTAGTATGATACTAGCGATGGGCATTTTTTACGGTGGTTTCGCTCAATTGATCGCAGGATGGTGGGAAATGAAGCAGGGTAATACTTTTCCCGCCGTCGCCTTCAGTTCATACGGTCTTTTCTGGTTGAGTTTCGTTGGAATAAACATGATACCTAATCTGGTTGAAGGCATACCCGCTCCCAGCAATACGGGTGTCGCTGCATATCTAGCTATGTGGGGACTCTTTACAGGTTGGATGTTCCTCTCGACCCTTAAATTGAACAGAGCCCTTCAAGTGGTATTCGGGACCTTGACGATACTCTTCTTCCTCTTAGCGATAGGCGACGCGCTGCAGTCCGCGCTCATATTGAAGGTCGCTGGATACGAAGGTATCTTGTGCGGTTTCAGCGCAGTCTACACCGCTCTAGCCGAGGTTACCAACGAGTACTACGAAAAGACCATATTCCCGATAGGGCCGGTCGAAGATTGAATAATCGATTCGGAAAAACAAACCCCTTTCCCTTTCCTGTTTTCTAATACTTTTTTTACATATGTACAAATTCCGTCGGAGACGACTCGGTGTTTCCGCCGAATCGTTTTTCCAGAGATAACGCCGACATATTTAGACACTATTATTAAAGATTCTTTTTTTTTATTTTATAAAGGTACTTAAAGCGTCATACGGATCGTTTTAAAACGGCCCAACGATTCACCCCAAAAAACGTCTGACGAAACCTTTTTTAATGTTATACTTAATCTTCGTTTCCCTAACGGCGAGCCCCGATGATGATCGAAAAATAAGAATTGTGCTCTATCAACATTTCGGTCTAAATTTCCACTTGAAATGGAGGGGTTCAAAAATATGTGCTGGATGGAGGAATAAAATGGAAACTCAAGAAAATGTGTTCAAATCTTACATGGACTCGAATTCCCTTTTTCGTGGGGACAGAGATATTTTACGTCCCTCTTATGTACCTGAAGAATTACCTCACAGAAAGGAGCAGATCAACGATCTTGCCTCTATTATGGTCACCGCATTGAGAGGAAATAGACCCTCTAATGTACTTATTTTTGGTAAAACCGGGACCGGAAAAACAGCGGTAGTTAGATATTTAGAAAGAGAGATCAATCGATTAAAAAGAGAAAATGAAAAGAGTAAATTGAATACTGAATTCAGCGATTATGATATAGATAAAGTAGAATACGTATATATCAACTGCGAGGTCGTCGATACTCATTACGGCGTCATGAAAAACATAGGTAACAAATTTGTAGAAGACTGGGATGATCAAATACCCTTTACAGGGTGGCCGATGGAAAAAGTATACGAATCGTTGAAAGATCGGATAGAGGAAGAACCGAGAGTGGTCGTAATAATCCTAGACGAATTGGATAAGCTTGTAACGAAAAGCGGAGACAGTGTTCTTTACCACCTCTCTAAGATTAACTCGGAATTGGAAAAGAGCAAAGTCAGTCTTATCGGCATATCAAATAACTTGAAGTTTACTGAATTCTTGGATCCCAGAGTAAAAAGCAGACTAGGGGAAGAAAAGATGATATTCCCTCCTTACAACGCGGACCAATTAAAAGATATCCTAGCAGATAGAGCAAACAAAGCCTTCGAACCCGAGATATTGGGCAATGAAGTCATCTCGCTCTGCGCGGCGTTAGCGGCACAAGAACACGGAGATGCAAGAAGAGCGCTTGATCTTCTAAGAGTTTCTACAGAAATTGCCGAGCGTGATAATGAAAAATCAGTAAATACTAATCATGTTTACAAAGCTAAAAACAAGATCGAACAGGACTGTGTTAGAGAAGCTGTCAATACTCTTCCGACCCATTCCAAACTCGTTCTCTATTCCATACTCTTGATGCAGGATAATGGCAAGGAGAAACTCACCACCGGTGAAGTTTATTCAGGTTACAAAAAATTGAGTCAAAAATCAGGGATGGACCCCCTAACCCAGAGAAGAATAACTGATCTTATTTCCGAACTGGATATGTTAGGTCTGATAAACGCTAGAGTCAAATCTTTCGGAAGAAGAGGAAGAACAAAAGAGATTCAATCCTCGGTTCCCAAGTCTGATATCATAGATTTGATAGAAGATGATAAAAGCATCGAAGCGGCCAATAACATCAATTTCAATGGTGCTAAACAGACTACTTTGATGTGAACTCAATATTTAGTTAAGTCGTCAGAATCCGTATCGATCTGTTCCAATTCTAGATCATCTCCCCTTTCTTCTATTTCTTTAACATCTGTATCTTTTGATCCCTCATCAGAAATTTCATTCTCTTCATCGGTTTTCTCTTTTGGCTTCTCTTTTGTCTCCTCAGGAGGTTTTTCAGGTCCGTTTTCTTCGCTATCGCTTTTCTCTCCTCTAGTCTTTTTGTAAATATTTGAACCAATCTCCGTTACAAATGGTATTGATATGATAACCACCAACGAGATTACAAAATTGTTCCAACTATTCGACGGTATCTGAGATGAGCGGTCCATCAACCCTAGTTTTACTATGCCGTACCAAGGTAATTCCCCTCTAGCTTTTCCTTTGATCCACTCTTCTTTCACCGGTTGATTGATATTTCCCGATATACCCTCCTGATCGTACCTGGGGGCGTTAGTTTCAGTCGAATCGCCCATGGTTATGTATCCAGAGTGACGATATCTCAACTGTTCTTGGAGGTTGATGGTGACATTTACGTTTCCATAACCGTAATCATAAAGAGTGATCTCTTCAGTAAGTCCCAAATATTTATTTCCCTGGCTGGACCCCCATTCTTCCCCGTAGTCTAATTTTTCAAGTGAAGGGATATCAAAAGAATGTGAGGACTGGTTATACTCCAAGTACAGAACGGGGCGGTGTATTATCGGGGTTTTTTTTCCGCTGCCGTCGGGTTCGAATACAATCACATCACCATATTGGCCGTATTTCCGGTAACCCTGAGCCTTCCCCTCTACATAAGTAGTTATATCTTCCCTGTCGCTCTCTTGAACTATGACAATATCTCCTGGATCGATCCTACCTATCTGGCTCTTCTCACTGTGCATCATGCTGCCGGATTCGATTACTACCATCGGAGGCCATCTACCACTAAATGCGTATAAAGAACCTAAGATTATTATCAAGATCAATAGGGAAACCAAAACGTCTTTTCCCAGCGAAATCAAACTCTCTTTTTCTGAGGTCATGGTATCTTCATCTGCTATAGTTCTTTTACACTGTTTTTAGAGGGATACTATAGATATTCGAGACCACAATCAAATTAACGAAAACTATTATTTACTATTTCCTCCCTTTTTCTCTTTCATCCCTCGACCAAATTCGATTTTGAAACTAGACCTCACGAAAATAAAATAAATGGGATGTACTTTTCGATAGATATGAACCGACCTTCTCTAGACGAGTACTTCATGGCTATGGCTCATTTGGTGTCCGAGAGATCAACATGTCTGAGACGAAAAGTAGGGGCTGTGATGGTTAAGAACAAACAGGTTTTGAGTACTGGGTATAATGGTGCGCCTAAAGGGCTTCCCCACTGTGAAGAACTGGGGGGCTGCATGAGACAAGGAGACATTCATCCGCCATATATGGATATATTTTTCGAACAATATGAGGAAAACAAAGATATCGATAAAGAGAAGATGTTAGAGGAGATCGACTTTTTCCCGAAGAAAGGGGAAGGTGTGAAATCGGGACGGAGACATGAGTTGTGTAGAGCGGCTCACGCGGAACAAAACGCAATAATTCAAGCCGCAGTGTCCGGAGTGAGCATAAAGGGTAGCAAATTATACTGCACCACTTACCCCTGCGTTGTCTGTACCAAGATGTTGATAAATGCTGAGATAGATGAAATAATATATGATGGGGAATATACCGATTCTCTTTCCGAAAACATGTTGAATCAAAGTAATATCAAAGTTAGAAAATTCGAAGGTGACGAAAAAGAGGTACAGGAAACAATATCAAGGTATATAAAAGATAAAGAAAAGTAATGATTTTGTTAAAGTTTTTACAGACTCATCGCGTCTACAGGACAGACGTCGACGCAGTTTCCACAATCTATGCAGGCGTCCTCGTCCACTTCGGCGACCTCTTCAACTATTAGGGCGTCTACAGGACACTCTTCTTCACACTGTCCGCAAGCTATACATTCATTTTCGTCAATTTCTACTACCATTTTTACCACTATTTTCAGCAGAAAAAGAGTATATTAAAAAGTTTACTCTTTTTCTCTAAAGTGACAAGGCATCAACTGGGCAGACTTCGACACAATCTCCTATGTCTTCGCACGTATCGGCGTCGACTACAGCTACATCATCTACTGACAGAGCATCTACCGGACATTCTTCTTCACACATCCCACACGCTATACAGGCATCCTCGTCTATTTTAACTACCATCTTTTTCACCTGTATCTTTAATTCTTACAGTTTTTAAAAACTTTTCTATGTCATCATCTAAAAATAGAAAGATTAATTAAATCACACTCTCGATTAACACTTATGAGGATCATATTGGACGAAAATCTTCCAGAAGATGTGAAAAAAGAGATAAAAGACGTTCAGAATACACAGGAAATTCTAGACGTGAACGAGGAACACAAAGGAATTTTGGACCTAGAACTGGTGGACAAGATGCAGCAAGAGGACATCATGGTAACAAGAGACAAAGAACTACACGAGAACTTACTCAACATCGGGAAGAAGAGCGTATATTACGATATTCAGAAGAAAAATTTGATAGAGACGCAGATCAAATTGAGATATTATCTGAAAGGATACGATACAGAAACGGTGAACTCAGCAGCGGGAGAAAACGATCACGTCTCTAGAGGAGAAAACTCGATGCTGAGAAAAAGGTTTGAAGAAGTTAAGAAAGAAAACGCCGAGTTGAAATCGAGGGTGAACGTCCTAGAAGGTAAGATAAAGTCCATACTGAATACCGCCGAATCGGCTTTCCCCGGCGAAGAAGATTAAAAGAGTAGGGGATCAGTTTTCCTTTTTTATCTTTTCGATCTTTTCCTCCAGCTCCTCTCTCATCTTTTCCCCTCTATAATCGCCGTCAAAATAATCGATCCTAGAAGCTATAGCTATCTTGTTCGCGAAAGTTCTCGCTATTTTCCCTCGTAAAGATTCTGGAGCCCTATGAACATAGGGATGCTGGAGTATCAATCCATGTTTCGGAGGAGGCGTACCTTTATCTAGATGCTTGAATAGAGACTTTTCAGCGCCAAGCATCTGTATAGTGCTCGCAGGTTGCTTTGCAAGTTCTTCAAGTGATCCAGTTTTAGCTATCAATTCACCGCCCAATTTTGGTCCAGTAAGAGTGGTGAGGTTCGGAGCGTATTCTTTCATCCTATTTTCCACGTAATCTTCCAATTCCTCTCTATACTCCATCTCTTCTTTGATCAATCCTGCCAATCTTTTGAAATGTTTTACTTCTTCTGGGGTTACATCCTGTCCCATGGGCTCTCCTTCCGTATCTATTTGCTCTTCTATCTTATCCCTTTCACCGTATTCAGATATGAGTTCGAGATATTTTCTGTCGGGCATTTCTTTCTCCAATTCAGGAAAATGCAGAGAGTACCAATCTCTTAACCTTTCCATCTTCAAATTTATGCTCTCATTCAGATCCTGTATCGTGTCTACCGCTTTTGCGAGATGTTCTCCAAAATCGATAGAATCCCTTATCTTTATCATGCCCAATTTTTGAAGAGACTCCTGTAAAAGTTCATCGTCATGAGAATATTCTTCCAGGCCCCCTGAAAAATCTTGAGAATCTATAACATCTCCAAATCCCGATAATCTTTTTGAAGTGACGAACAATTCATCTTCGATTTCAGATGCCAATTTTTTTTCTTCCTCAAGTATCTCTCCATTTTCTTTTTTGTATTTTTTCTCAGCAATCTCCTCCGCATCTTCCGGAAAAAGTTTTTTCTCCAATATCTCCCCATCTTTCAATATGAAACTGCCGAACCAAGTCGTGTAGAGGTACTTCTTTTCTTCGCTCATGGTTTAAAAAGAAAAATCGATAGGGTTTAAAGTTTTTTAATCTGCTTCGTCTGGTATAAGATAAAGGCGCTGCTTTACTTTCACGACTTTCGCTTCTTCTTTTCCTTTCTCGAATCCTTCTGGTTTTAATAGGGTTTTTGTTTCGTAGGTGTCGGGGTCCATGACCTTTACCTCGCTCTCTTTTTCGGATACAATCACCGCATCCTCTATCAACTCCTCTCCACCATGTACTCTAGATTCCAACATCTCCTCTTTGCTGAGCGTGGTGGATTTATTGTTTACGAGATCGTGAACTATGTTAGGACCGCTTCCGCTTTTCGTCTTTTTAATCCTATACATCTTCTCTTCGTGTTCGATGAAATCGCCCTCTTTGTAAGGTGGTATCCTCACGGAATGGGTCATCTTGTAAACGTTCTGCCCGTCTTCTCTTCCTACAAGTTCTGAGGAACTTTTCACATCTGCCCCAAAAATATCCGCTATATCGTAAGCTAGATTCTTTGTCACCCTTCTATCGCTGAGATAGAAATCTAAACCGCCGTGGATCTCTTTTTCCAATGTGATGAAAACTTTCTTTTCCTCTCCTCTATCGACTTCCACCCTTTCATGCACCATCCTTATGACTTTTTCTTTTTGAGAATTATCCATCTCTTCAAGAGAAGGTCTAACCTGTAATATGGCCTCGAAATAATCTCCTTTTCTTTTACTACAGTTCTCACACTGATATTTTTTCAGCACTATGTTCGTAGAAAGGTGCTTTTCTGTAGTTACTCCTCCAGACTGCATCTTCACGTCCAAGTCAGCACGGATATGCTGAGGATCGCTTTCGTCGAATTCAACCTGAAAAGACGTGCTTTCAACTGCAGAGGAGGTAGATAAACCGTTTTCTAACCCGTCGAGCATAACTGTCTGAAGATCTGGTCTTTCGATCCACTTCCTGCCTTTCTTTACACTGCCGCAGGTCGGGCAGTAGTCTATCTCTATGGGATCGTCTATCTCTACATCGACCTTATTCTCCGCATAGCAATCATCGCACATCCCGTCATGGAGTTCTTCTACTTCTGCTCCACATTCAACACATATCATGAACTCACCTAGACCCTAACTATCTGAAGATGAGGCGTTTCCTCGATCCATATTATGTCTTCCTCGCTTCCAAAGCCGGTCTCTATCGCAGCTTCGACCACTTCTTCACCAACTAAGTTAGCTATAGTGGATTTACCGAATTTATTTTTTAACTCTTCTATCTCTATTTCGTGTCCGCCGTAAAAGCTCTCATTGATATCAAGATGTATTTCTCCTTCCTCTAAGCATTCACCTAAAATCTCCTTATCGCATGCAGCAAGAAGGACGTCATCGCCTTGATCGTATATCTGGTAAGTAGCTTTCATATTTATTCCTCTCATGCTAAGTCATATTTGCCCTGCGTGGGTGTATATATCTGTCCGTTACTCCTCATCCTATCTAATTCATTCCTTACCTCTTCTCTAGAATATCCTCTAGATTCCGCTTCCTCTAAAAGATCATCCTCCGGCACTGCGCCTTCGTGAATTTCTTTTTTATTCCTCAATATATCTCTTATCTGGGTCATGAGCGTTCGTTCGCTGTGAGAGACGCTCGAAGAGACCATATCTATATCTAATTCGCCTGAATCGGTTGATGCCACCTGCTGGAGGAAATGGTTTGTCACACTTATAGCCCTCTCCGCATCTTCAGATATTACTTGTTCTCTCAGATGAGCCCTAGCACTAGCTTCGGAGAGCCGCACTAGAGACTCCAGTTGTCTAGCCGTAACCGGTATGGAATCATCGCTTCCCTTTTCCCTCAGTTGGAGATAGAAATCTTCCAATTTATTCATAGCTTTATCGGTCATCACCGGCGTAAGGGTTTTTGCGTGGGCTATGTATTTTCTCAAAAATTCCTTATCATATTCTGGGCTAAATTCCTTTTCGATATCTACACCTTCACTTTCTATCCTTTCTCCTTCCTCATGGAGATTCAGTATGTGTTTTGCGATCTTGGAATCTTTCTCTTTGTCAGGCTGATCTATTAACGCAAAGATAAGATCAAAACGGGAGATGAGAGGGGGAGGTAGATTGATCTGCTGAGAGATGTTTTCATGGACTTCGAATCTTCCGTACTCGGGATTCGCAGCTCCAAGCACCGCACATCGCGAATTGAGAGTTGCGTTAATACCAGCTTTAGCCACTGAGATACTCTGCTGTTCCATGGCCTCGTGCATCGCACTTCTATCCTCAGAACGCATCTTATCGAGCTCGTCTACACAGGCTATACCGCCATCGGCAAGAACAAGAGTTCCCGCTTCGAGTACCCATTGAGTTTCGCCCATGACCTCTTCACGAACCGCTGCGGCGGTCAATCCAGCGCCGGTCGAACCTTTACCCGAGGCGTACATACCTCTGGGAGAAAGCTCAGAGATATAACGCAAAAGTTGAGATTTAGCCGTGCCGGGATCTCCAACTAGGAGGATGTGGATATCTCCTCTCGTTATTGTACCGTCCGGCATCTCCTTTCTGACACCGCTGAAAAGTTGAAGTGCCAAACCTATTTTTTCCGTAAACAAACCGTGGATACTGGGAGCGATCGAGTTCACTATTTTGTTAAATATACGGGGGTCTTTCGCAGCCTCCTTTATCTCTTTCCTATCCTCTTCGGATAATTCAAGATCTTCAAATTCGTATTCTTTTACTTCTATGCCGTTTACCTGCATATAAATATCGAAGACTCTACTTTGAGTGCTTCGGCTTTTGCTTTTTGGCCTCCCGTCCAAAATTCCATTAAGCATTATCCGGTCTCCAGGAGAAACTTGACCTACCAGATCGTGTTTCACCCAGCCTTTCAAACGCTGGGGCTGTTCCCCACCTCTTAACTCTTCGGGACTTTCTTGGATCTCTATATTCTGAAAATCCTTGAATTCAGATTCGTCTTTGAGAAGAACAAAATTGGTTTTATTGGCTGATTTACCGCACTCTACACATTCCATCGGCTCCTCGATCTCGCCACCGCTCTGTTCTTTCATGAATTCGGAACCGCATCTTTGGCAGCGAAATGTCGCTTTAGATACTCTAGGTCTGACTTCCGTCGTTTTTCTCACCAGCCCTCCGATCGCTAGATAACTAGAAAGATCGTTCGACCTTAAGTCTCTGATCATCCTCTTTCTAGCGTCGGAAAGATCTTTGAGCCTCAAAAATATATGTACGTCCTCGTAGGCATTTCCCAAAACTTCCTTAATCGCCTTTTCGCCCTGTTCCAAACACTGCTTGGGCTCCCTCACCACGTATCTGGGAAATTCGAGATCCTCAAAGAACAGAGTCAAATCATTATAGCTGATGAATACCGATCTTTCATCGGGATAGTTGTCCGCTACTTTGATAAGGTCAGAATGATAATCTTCATCTTCGAACAGATTCTTGAATTTTTCTTTGACTTCGTCATCAGTGTATTCCGCCATCTATATCTCCGGATTTTTCGGATTGATTTTAGAGTTATTTAGTATTTTACACTACAGCATAACTTTATGCGAATGATGCTGATCGAAGTGTTTTCCAAAATATATTTATAATCGTGTTACTAGATAACACATAGAGTTGTTTAAAATGTTACAAATTTTGTTCGGCGCTTTCCTGTTAAGTATTTTTCACGCCGCGATCCCCAACCACTGGATACCCCTTATAGCGATAAGCGAAGCCGAGGATTGGGAAGAAAAGGAAACACTTTCATTTACCGCACTAGTCGGTTTTTCACATACTGCTAGTACTATCCTCATCGGGATAGGAGTCGGATTACTAGGTTACTCATTATCAAAACATTATGATCTGATCACTACGTGGTTCGCACCCCTCCTTCTTCTCGGCATCGGAGTGATTTATCTACTTCTTCATATGAGGAGTGGAGAACATTCTCATCATGATAGTGATGAACTGACGAAAAAATCTAAGTGGGCTATAGTCGGGTCTCTCATGTTCGCTATGTTTTTCTCTCCCTGTTTAGAGATCGAAGCATATTACTTCCACGCCGGGACCATCGGTTGGTCGGCTATATGGCTAGTATCGATAGTATATCTCGTGATTACCGTTTCTGGCATGGTGCTCCTGGTCCTATTGACGAAAAGAGGAATGGAGAATCTCGACTTTCATTTTCTAGAACATAATGAAAAGTTGATCACGGGGATAATCATGATAATCCTAGGCATCTTTACCTTCTTCAATCCGCTGTGATGAGGAAAAGAAACCTAAAATTAATAAAAGATCGGTAATCTATATAAAACCGATGAGGGAAAAACAGCCATTATTCGGAATAGGCTGTTCATCAGCGGTTTGGCTGATCGGCATCACCTCTTACTTTGTAACCTTTGAATTTCTAGGTTGGAGCCTGATAAAGACCTCCTCGATAGCTCTTACCTCCTCCTTTTTCGCTTTATGGTTCGCCGATTTCGGAAATTGGCCCTTCGATCGTTTTTCTACCGTCAAGATGGGGTTTCTGACTGGAGCTTGTAGTTTGATATTGAGTTGGATCACCTGGCATTACATAGACATGACGGACTGGATAGCCTATAACAAAGGGATACCGATGGCTACTACACTCTTCTTTCTTTACCTGGTGGTCTCGCTCTCCTTTAAGAATAGACATCTTAAAGACGTTCCAGTGTACAAAAAACCTTTCATCAATCTTGTTCTTTACTTCTTTTTAGCGTACATCTTGATAAAGATGGGCGAAGTAGCTCCCCTTCCTATCTTAAGAGGTATTCCATTTTTCTGGCTTCCTATGGCATTCTTTTACTTTTTCAGCCTCGACTCATGGATCACGGATGAGATGGTCCAACCCTCAAAAGGGATCGTCGATGTCTTAACCGTTCTTTTCTTAGGAAGCGCACTAGTCTTGGGTCTTATCCACGGAATAAATGTTGAGCCGCTGATAGTCCATTTGAACCCAGAGCTTTTAGCTTGGACCGGAGCTTTTTCCACGGCGGCAGTACCACTCTTCATCTTGATGGACAATCATCCATGGGATCGTCTTAAACAACCTCTGGTCGGGATAGTGGGGCTGTTCCTCATGCTCTTTGTTGGAGGCATAGAAATGATGATACTTCGTTCTTTTTTAGAACTTGATTATCTAAACATTATGACGATTCTATTTTCAGTACTAGCGTTTCAATTGATCACTAGTTTTAGTTTTAGATTCGAACGAACAAAAGACATGTCTTCTCAAAAATAAGAACTGAGGTAAAATTTGGTTAAGAATACCGACAAATATCTCGAATTTCTTTGAAGTTGTAGGGTATAATTTATTAAATGGTTGTACGTACGATATTATAGAGAAAGAAATACAGAAGGGGTATAAGATGGATGTCGAAGAAATAAGAAAGGATTTTCCGGTGGTCAACGATTATATTTACTTTGACAGTGCCTGTTTAAGTTTAAAACCCCAGTCGGTGATAGATGTAGTCAACGATTACTATACAAAGTTTCCAGTTTGTGAGGGCAAGAGAAGCTCTCACACACTCTCCACCAGATTGACAAAAGAGATAAAGAAAGGAAGAAAAAAGATCCGCGATCTTTTGAACGCTCCTGAAGAGGAGAATATAGCTTTCACCAAAAATACTACCGAGGCGATCAACACGGTCGCTAGAGGATTAGAATTTAAAAAAGGCGACAAGGTTCTCACCACCGACAAAGAGCACAACAGCAATCTAGTGCCCTGGATTAAATTGAAAGAAAGGAAAGATATAGAATACGAACAGGTCTCAACGGACGAAAACGGACACCTAGACATGGAAGAACTGAAGGATAAGATGGACGAGAACGTGAAACTCGTATCAATGGTCCATACTTCCAACTTGGACGGTACGACCATACCAGCCTCCGAAGTCGCAGATATCGTGCATGAGAACGATGCATTATTCATGTTGGACGGGGCCCAAAGCGTGCCTCATAGACCCATAGACGTGAGAGATATCAATGTGGATCTTCTAGCTTTTTCGGTTCACAAGATGCTTGGACCAACGGGAGTCGGGGTGCTTTACGGAAAGAAAAATATCTTGGAAGATATCGATCCTATCATGTACGGCGGCGGAGGTGTTAAATCCACTGAGTACGACGAAGCCGTTCTTCAAGACGTGCCTACGAAATTCGAAGCTGGACTTCAGAATTTTGCGAGCCTAGCCGCAGTAGAACCTGCGGTAGATTATTTAATGGACATAGGATTGGAGAATATAGAAGAACACGAGACAAAATTGAATAGGATAGCTACCGAGGAACTAAACGATCTGGTGGATATAATAGGTCCGGACGAGCCGGAAAGAAGGTCCGGTATTTTCAATTTCAGATTGAATAAATTAGGGTGCCACGAGATCACTCTGCTGATGGACGAGAGAAATATACTTTTGAGAGGAGGACAACAGTGTGTCCACTCTTGGTACAGCTCTCAAGGCCTTGAAGGAGGGATCAGGGCTTCTTTTTACCTTTACAATACAGAAGATGAAGTCAAAAAATTCGCCGAAGTGGTTCGATCACTCGTAGGTTAGCTGTTTTTAAATTCCTTAACTAGAGCCGTAAATTCCTCATATAACTCATCGATCTTCTCTTCATCAGTCGTTTTGAATAGAAGTTTCCCAGAAGGATAAATTCCAACCTCTACATCTAGCTCTGGGTGTAAAATCAGCAGTATCACGTCTGAGGAAAAATTTATTTCATACTCCTCTTGCTTTATTACAT
Organism: uncultured Thermoplasmata archaeon; assembly: GCA_964585175.1. GTDB lineage: Archaea > Thermoplasmatota > Thermoplasmata > Halarchaeoplasmatales > Halarchaeoplasmataceae > Natronoplasma. The sequence continues at coordinate 10,412 of CAZPCW010000010.1, read as the reverse complement.
CTTCTAATACTTCTAGATCGATCCTCGTCTCTTCTTTGGGCTCCGCTCGGTAGGCACCCGAATCGGAACACGGCTCAACTACGTCGTACATCACATTTTTTCCAAGTTCTTAGGATTATTATTGCTTTCGGTATTGCTCGAAAATATAAACTCAAGCTCTCTCAGTCCTTCTTATATTCATAGACCAGGTTGTAACGATATCTATCTGAATAGCTGAAACCGACGTTTTGGGCGGCCTTTATCACCTTTTTCGAGCTAGTTTTCAATCTGAATCTATTGTAATCCTTCTTCAAGCAGAGTTCAGTGCCTGATCTGAATAACTCTGTCAATCCCTTCATCGTTCCGCAGGCAAAAGCGGCACTTAAAGAATCGTAATTCTCCTCCACCTCTAGGAATATAATCGAATCTATATCCCCGCTCTCCTCGTCTTTTGCGGAGTAACATCTTTCTTTTTCTATACGATCTCTGATAAGGTCTTCAGTCAGAGGATAGGCTATCCAATGTTCTATATACAGACCGGAGTTATCTTCTAGTTCCTGAGAGGTAAGAACAAGATCACTCACTTCTTTTACATTATTTTCAAGTCCAACTTCTAGATCACTTTCCTGAGAGGATGTGTCAACATCTTTGAAATCTTTCTTTTTGAGGCGTAGATAATCATATTTATTTTTTAATTTGAATCCCGCGTCTTCTACAACCTTTTTTACAGGAGTATTATCGTCAGAGGTTAAGAATCTAGCGGCCCGGTAATCTAAATCTTCGATAAAGTCCAATTGACCCTCTATCATCTTTCTTCCGTATCCCTCTTCATGATAGTCGGGATGTACCCTCAAACCCTCGAGCCATAGTATATCATCGCCGTGCCAGGTGTGTTTAGCAAGAGCCACGATCTCGCCATCCAATGTTCCACAGATAAAACCTCCTTCTTCGATCCATCGGTCAAAATAATCAGGGATATAATCTCGCCCATCCCATATCTTAGAGGTCATCTCGATAACTTCTTCTTTATCGGTCTCTTCCACCTTTCTTATGTTGAAATCAGATGTCACGGTTTGGAAAAATTAGGAGGTTACTAATTAACCCTGCTCCTGAATCCTAGGCCATCCAATCTGCAAAAACCATTTTAGCACCTCCCTATTTTCGTTCTAACTCAAGAATCATAAATGAGGATTACATTCTAGTTCGAAAAACAAGGGATATATTAATTAAACCCTTAGTAAATTTTGTCAATATTATGCGTTGCGAAGAATTTGTCAATGAATACATCCCGGCCGTTAAAGCGAGTATTGCTCATATCTTATACCACGAGCATGGACTGAAACAAATAGAGATATCTGAAATATTAGATATAACTCAGCCGGCCGTTTCTCAGTATATTCGGGGGACGAGAGGAGAAAATAAAGATCTGCCCGATAAGATGCAGAGATCCATCGAAAAAGTGTCAGAAAAAATATACGATCTTCATGAAAAAGGTGAGGTCACCGACAAAAAAATAGATGACATGATGTGCGAGATCTGTAGAAGCTTATGAAGAAAATCTTTAACACGTCTATTTTTTAGAATCGATTATTTTCAGCGGGAAAAATATTTACCCTTAGAAGTAATCTCCAATTCTGATAGATATGAATCAAGGAGAGTTAGAGGAAAGCTTAATCGAGGGAATACAGAAGGCCGTTACTAGTGTCACTAAAGAAACAGAAGATGCGCTCAATGAAGCGAAAAATAGAGAAGAAAAAGAGGGTCCCGAAGTACAATTGGACGCTATCCTGGAAAATATCGAAGTCGGTAAAGACGAGAAAAGACCGATCTGCCAGGATACCGGCACGCAGACATTTTTCATCGAAGTCGGAGAGGATTTTGAATCCACGGGGATCTTGAAGGAAGCAGTAAACAATTCAGTAAAGAAGGCAACGGAATCCGTTCCGCTGCGTCCTAACGCTGTAGATCCGATAAGTGATGAAAACAGCGATGACAACACTGGTCGTTTCATACCTTCGATACACTGGGATATAGTTGAAGGTGACGAGGCAACGATACATATCATACCGAAAGGAGGGGGAAGCGAGAACATGAGTAAACTCGAGATGATGACCCCCGGCAGAGGTCTGAAAGGTGTAAAAGAAATAGTACTAGATCAGATCGCCGATATGGCCGGTAAACCCTGTCCACCTACGACGGTAGGCATAGGGCTTGGTGGTGGCGCTGATCTCGCCATGGAACTAGCGAAGAAAGCCCTCCTTCGACCTGTTGGAGAAAGACATCCCGAGGATAGAATAGCGGAACTAGAAGAAGATCTCATGGAGAAGGCAAACGACCTCGGAGTCGGACCTATGGGCGTCGGAGGAAAGACAACTGTACTAGATGTAAAGATAGAGTATGCCCACCGACATCCCGCATCTTATCCCGTGGCGGTCCTTCCTCAATGTTGGGCCAATAGACAGTCCACCGTAAAAGTCGCTTCTAACGGCTCAGTCGAGGTGATAGAATGAAAGTTATTGAAACCCCCATAGATCATGACGAGATCAAAGAACTTCGAGTCGGCGACACGTTCTACATAACTGGAACCATATTCACGGCTAGAGACGCCGCTCACGAAAAACTGCTCGAATTGGACGACGAAGAAGTGCCTTTCGATCCGTCAAAATACGCGATGTTCCACTGCGGTCCCGCCATACATAAAGAGGACGGCGAATGGGAAGTCGTATCCGCTGGACCTACTACCAGCATAAGGTTGGAGATATTCGAAGACGACTTCATCGAGCGATTCGGCACGAAAGTTATCATAGGTAAGGGAGGCATGGCCGACAGAACTCTCAAGGCACTGGAAGAACACGGCGGTGTGTACTGCCAATATACCGGTGGAGCCGGCGCTTTGATGGCTAACGCGATAAAAGAGGTCGAAGACGTGCATTTCTTAGATGAGCTGGGCATACCCGAAGCGTTCTGGATGTTCAGAGTCGAAAAAGCCGGTCCTTTCCTTGTCACCATGGATTCCGCAGGAAACAGCATACACGCCGATGTGGCGGAAGAGGTCGAGGAAAATCTTGAAAAAGTAAAATCCGAACTTTAAACCCTTTTCTTTTTTATCTATGGATGAAGCAGTAGAAAGTATTGAGCGAGCGGAGAGAATTTCCGTTTTGACAGGAGCCGGGATGTCAGTAGAGAGCGGCATCGCTCCTTTCAGAGGAGAAGATGGACTCTGGGAAGAATTCGACCCGCAAGAGATGGCGAGTGCGAGAGCGTTTTCAGAAGACCCTAAAAGATGTTGGAAACTGTTCAAACTTCAGATTGAAGAATGTCTAGAGAGCGATCCCCACAAAGGACACTACAGTCTCGTAAAATTAGAAGATCACGGTTTAGATTCTATCATAACTCAGAACATCGACGGCCTTCACCAGAGAGCGGGAAGCAGTGAAGTTCTAGAGATCCATGGAAGTTTAGAAAAACTGGTCTGTCCTTCGTGCGGTAATAGGCGTATAACCAAAGATTTTCTTGAAGAAATCAAAAAAGGGAACATACCTCACTGTGACTGCGGGTCGATCCTTAGACCCGACGTGGTGCTCTTTGGAGAATCTTTACCACAGGACGTTCTTCAGAGAGCTTGGAGAAAAACCGAAGAGAGCGATCTCATGTTAGTGATAGGTACTTCATCTATAGTTCAACCCGCCGCATCGATCCCGGTCGTGGGTAAAAGAACCGGATCAAAAATAATAGAGATCAACTTAGAAAAAACGCCGATCACAGATGTTTCCGACGTTTTCCTCGAAGGAAAAGCGGGACAAATCTTGAAAGAGATTGAAAAAATTTTATAAATGGTTAGAAAAACCTTCAGTTTTATCTTCAAAGAATTCTATTATCGGATCGAAGATGAAGTCCACTTTTCCGTTTTTGACAGCCCAATAGGTGAAAGAACCTATCAAGACTCCAGCGACTATATCTGTTAACCAGTGTACTCCTAGATATATTATGACGAAGGCGGTAGATATAGTGAATGCGATCCCGAATATCCCGAATCTTTTCAATTTAGCTTTGAAGAGGCCTAGTAATGTGATCGTGAGTGAAATGCTGATATGACCGCTCGGGAAGCAGTTGGTCAACCGGTTGATAAGATACAGTATGGCATAGTATTGATCGTTAGAATACATTATAGGATCGACTTCAGGGGCGTGAAGGGAAGTGACCGTGACCTTCAGGAGGAAATAACCGGGAAGTATGAACATGTAATTTACGAGCAAAGCCTTAGAGAAAAACATGAAATTTTCTTCCTCATGCCTTGCCAAGAAAAATATCGGAGTGAAGACAACGAAGAAAGTCAATCCGAGAGTATAGAATATCGAGGCGGTATTGATGATAAGAAAATTGTCGAGATGATTCTGTAAGAATACTATGTGACTCACTCCTTCAAATTGATAGAACCAATTTGTAGCCTCGATACCTCCTAGGTCGGTAAAATCCTTGATAGTGTTTTCGGTCTTGACTCCGATGAAGACCAATAGCAATATGAATAATCCTCCCCTAGACACCCACAAAGAATCCTTAAACCTGCTCAGATCGACCTTATAATCCTCATCGAATACCTTCATGCTTATCAAGATGAGGACGAACAGAGACGGTACAAACCACAGGAGACCCTTAATAAGTGGTGTCATAATTATTTCGGTTTTGAGACGAAAGAAGGCTATTTATTATTTTTGCAGCCTCTGATAAAGGGAAAGATATCAAAGTAAAGGATTTTATGGCGAAGTTAAAACCCCTTTATTTAAATGTACAAGCTTAGGTTTAAATAATAGTCAATTTTTCATGATATATAGGTAGTTAAAATTTAAAATATTAATAGAATCTTCGGGAAAATATCTATTACCATGATGATAATCGTTTATAGGTGGGTTTAACAAGTATGAAAGTATACTTCTCAGTGATCGGAATCGGACTCGGTCACATCGCAAGATGCCTGACCATAGCGGATGAACTGCGGGAGCAGGGCATAGAGTGCGTATTTTCTTCTTATGGAAAAGCTGCGGAACTCGCGGAGGAACAGGGATTCAAGACCTACGATTCTCATGACCTGATGTGGTATCAGCACGAGAACGGCAGGATAGATTTCGAGATGACGATGTTGAAATCTCCGCTTATTTTTAGAAAGATGGTCAAACATTTCAAGACCGAATATGAAAGAGTTAACAAAGAAGATCCCGACCTCATCATATCCGATTCTAGATATTCCATAATCCCCGCATCCGGAGATCTAGATGTTCCTAGACTGTACATAACGAATCAGCCGAAGATATTGATGCCCAAAGACGGGGGCGGTAGGAAAAGGATGATGGAAAACCTAGAAAAGATGGGCAGTTGGTTCAATTATAAATTACTTTCAGGGCAGGATAAAGTTCTCCTACCTGATTTTCCGCTTCCTTATTCTATCTCCGAGAAACACATGAAGATGGAAAACGCCCCCCAGAAATTCAAGAAGAAGACGGAGTTCGTCGGACCGATAGCTCCACACCGACCAAATGGAGCTAGTCAAGAAAGGATCGAAAACGTTTGTGAAAAGTACGATGTGCCGCCCGAAGATTTTATCTACGTCGCTTTCAGCGGACCCGGCGAGGTGAAAAAAGAGATCAATAACGCCATCTACGACCTATTCCCGGATTACGATATGCCGGTGGTGATGGGAACCGGCAAACCAGGCGATTTCAATCTGCGGAAAAAAGGAAATCTAAGGCTCGTAGACGGATGGATCGAAGAAAGAGAAGAACTCATGGAGGCCTCCGATCTAGTTGTCTCGAGAGCCGGTTTGTGCACTCTCAGCGAAATAGCTGCTTTCGGCAAAAAATCTGTGATAATACCTCAACCAAACCAACCTGAGCAGGAAAGTAACGCTGAGGGAGTCGAAAAGCTCGGCTTCGGGAAGAAACTCGATCCCGAAGACACTAGCGAAGAAACATTAGAAAAAACTCTGGAAAATGTGAGAACCTCGAAGAAAATCAAAAAGGCCGCGAAAAAATGGAAGAAAAAATCGCACGAGTGGAAAGGCGAAAACAAAACCGCTGAGATCGTTATGGATTTCTTAGAATCCCATTAGACCGCAGCATCTAGAACATATCGGAAACACGCCGTCCGGCTGGTCGGCGAGAGTTCTTCTGAATTTTTTGAACTTTTCGTTGTTGTATATCTCTAGTAGATCGTCCTGCATTATATTTCCCATCACTATATCCGGGAAATCTCTACAGTTGACCACGTCGCCGTTGGGCATTATGTTAGCTTCGACCCAAGGCGTTAAGCAGTTGTCCCAGCCCAAAAAGTTCGTAGGATCGGTGTAATAAGTTTCGATCTCGTCTATATCTATGTTAGGAACGAAAGCTATCGGATGTTCCCAATCTCTAGATTTTACCTCTCTGACCGCATCCTTTAAAGCTTCGAAATCCGCACCTGAATTATCTCTAACGTAAGATTTCCAGGCGAAAGGCTCTTCTCCCATCTCCTCTCTCAAAATCTCGGTGTGTTTTTCTCCAACTTCTTGGCTGGTGAACCAGGAGTAATATATCACTAAAGTCGAAGGATCGAATCTTTGACCGATCTCCACTGTATCGACTAAGTGCTCGTAATTCGTGCTCGATAAAGTGGTCAAGGTGAATATCATCGGCTTGTCTTTTCCTTTCTGTTCCTTGACTCGCTGAACTTTTTCGACCCCGTCTTTCAATGTTTGAAATGCTCCCTCTAGACCTCTAGCTTCGTCGTGTACCTCTTCCGGTCCATCTAGAGAAACGCAGATCATGTCCCAGTCGTTCTCTACCATCACTTCGGCCTTCTCTTCTAATTTGACGCCGTTGGTCACGACCTGGAGAGAAAGGCCTTTTTCTTTCACGTAGTTGCCGAACTCTATCAAGTCCTCGTATAGAAAAGGCTCTCCGCCGGTTATGTAGATGTGAGGCTTGAGATAGGCGATGTTATCGATCATGTCCTTGTACCGCTCTACGGAAACGTTACCTTTCACCGAAGGAAGGTCCGTATCTTCTCTGTTGTAGCCGCCCTCGCCGTATTGTCCGCATACCGCGCATCTATGATTGCACTTGTCGGTGATGCGCATGCTTACTAGCCACAAAGCGTTACTTTCACCGGTACCTCTCCACTTGTCGATCTTCGCATTCAAATATTTCCTTTTAGCCCCTCTCATCAATTTACCTGTAAGATGTGGTCTTTTCAGATAGGGCTTGGCCAGTGAGAGGGGGAATTTCTTCATATATTTCTGCCTCGGATAAAGATAAAAAATAAAGGATGATAAATCAGTTTTCCTACAATTTTTCGTCTAGGATCTCACCTATCTCGGTCGGCATCTTAGCGACGGACACTCCCGCATCTTCCAGCGCGTTTATCTTCGATTCAGCCGTGCCGGTGCCGCCTTCCGAGACAATAGCGCCCGCGTGTCCCATCCGCTTTCCTTTGGGTGCGGTCCTTCCAGCTATGTACGAAAGAACGGGTTTATCGTATCCTTTCTCGATGTATTCCGCGGCTTTCTCTTCCGCGCTTCCGCCGATCTCTCCTATCATGATGACCGCTTCCGTTTCGGGATCGTCTTCGAAACGCTCTAGAGCGTCTATGAAATCCATACCTACGATGGGATCGCCTCCGAGACCGAAGGCGGTAGATTGACCGTATCCTTTTTTCACCATAGTGTTGACTATCTCGTAAGTCAAAGTTCCGCTTCTGGAAACTAGTCCTACTTTACCCTCTTCAAAGATATGATTGGGCATTATGCCGACTTTACTCTTACCCGGGCTTATGATGCCGGGCGTGTTGGGGCCTACTATGGTAGTGTCGTGCATCTCCGCCAAGCGCATGATCTTCGCGGAATCCTGGACGGGTATGTTCTCTGTGATTATGACAACCGGATCCATACCGGCTTCAATCGCTTCGAACGCCGCATCTTTCGCGAACGGGGCTGGAACGAAAATTATCGAGGCGGTACCGCCGACTTCTTCTTTTGCTCCCTCGACCGTGTTGAATACGGGAAAACCTTCTACTTCTATGCCACCTTTTCCCGGTGTGACTCCCGCGACTATATTCGTGCCGTACTCTTCCATATAATTGCTGTGAAACTTACCCTGCTGACCTGTTATACCCTGAACGATCACTTCCGTATCTTCATCTACTATTATTCCCATGTTTTCGGTGATTAGATAGCTATTATTAAATGCTTCGTTTTTGAATCGAAGTTTAGGAAGGCAGAAAATTTTAAAAGCGGACTTAGAGACCGGAATTGCTCTATACTAGCGGAAAAAGCAAGGAGGGTACTATTCAACAATTTTCCAATTGTTATTTTGAAGTATCAGCAAAAAAGTTAATTTTTTTCAGTACATCCTGAGTGCAAAAAGGTGATCTTCATTTACAAAGGCCTTGCAATAATATTTGGCTTCTATTTTCTAGGCGAAGTGACCGTTGAACTGAGTGGACTTCCAGTCCCCGGCAATGTAGTTGGCATGATTTTTTTAGTGTTTGCACTCCTCAGCGGGATCGTAGACCTGAAGGATGTGGAAAAAGAAGCCGAGTTTTTTGTAGAAAATATGAGTATAATGTTAATCCCTCCAGGTGTCGGCATAATACTGTACCTTGGATTATTGAGGAAAGAACTACTGCCGATCGCCGGCGGATTGATATTGAGCTTTTTGATCACGATCGTTTTGACAGCGAAGATAGTAGAGGTGCTGAGATGAAAGTTCTAGGTATATTCATGACTATATTCATCTATTTTATATTCAAAAAGGTCTACGATACCAAGCAAAAATTCTACCTCAATCCGGTTACCCTCTCGATAGCATCTATAATCTTGATTTTGATAGGCGCTGACATAGAATATGAAGTTTACATGGAAAGCGCTAGAATACTTAGTTTTCTTCTAGGTCCGGCGGTAGTCAGTTTAGCCGTACCGCTCTACAAGAAAAAAAGTATTGTTAAGGATTATTCTCTGCAGATCTTTTCCGGAGTGATCTCGGGAGGTCTGATCGCGATACTGAGCGCTTTTTTAATCGTCTATTTGCTTGGAGGAAGTTCGGATCTACTCCTCAGTATTTCTCCCAAAAGCGTTACTACGCCTATAGCATTAGGTGTCAGTGAACAGATCGGAGGTATCCCCTCTCTCACCGTCGCCCTGGTTATAATCACCGGTTTATTAGGGAATTCGATCGGCATCCCAATTTTCGACCTCTTCGGTATAGAAGATAGAGTCGCTAGAGGACTATCTATGGGAGTCACATCACATGGTTTGGGAACTGCTCGAATAATACAGGAAGATGAATTGAGTGGAGCGGTGAGCGGATTTGGAATGGCTCTTAACGGCGTTTTCACCTCATTCATTCTGTATTACCTGATACAGTTATTGATTAAAATATGAAAGATCCCTCCTAGAGATAACTAAAACTTAAATAGTCATGTACTATTCTGTACATGTATGTGGGAAATCAGGAAGCATTTCAAGGAACATTCCGCCCGAGAAAGGATAGCAAAATTTTTGCTAGAAAGCGGTTTCAGCGTGAAGGACGGCGAGATATACTGCAACGGTGTAAAGATGTCTCCTCTCAGGATAGCTAGAGAGGTCGGAGTCGATAGGAGGACGGTCAGAGCGACAGTAGATACCATAGAGGAATCTGAGGAACTATCCACAATATTCTCGAACCTGAAATCCACCGCCTTTTTGAAAGATGTGGCTCCGAAGATCGGAGCAGGTATGATAGAGATCATCCCAGAAGATCCTCACGGCGTAGGGATATTGACCGGTGTAACAGAAAAGATATCTGAGCTTGACATAAGCGTTCGTCAGAGTATAACTGAAGATCCTGACTTCGTAGAAGAACCGAAATTATACGTGATAACCGAATCTTCAGTTCCAGTTGACGCGGTGGAAGATATAAGGGAAGTAGACGGCGTGAGCAGCGTAGTCTTATATTGATGTACATTTTTGTACACATAAGTACTAAATAATACCCATATGTTCTAATGAATGTAGAAAATGAAAAGAAGTGATTTAGTTTGGCCCGATAAGAGCAGTTGAAGTGAATTCGCCTTTTGCTCCAGTGAAGACTATCTTTTCTGAAGATCCTACTCTTTTATCTATAGGAGATGCAAATATGTTCTGGAAACGTGATGATAGAGACGAAAATAGGTTCAATTATGGAAATGTGGATCACCGTGAAGATTTCGAGCGCGGTAGAAAGAGAAAAGTTCCACCAAATCTGAGGTGTTACGAATGAAAAAAAATGGAAACGCTATCGGTTTAAATTCAGAGGAATTGCCAGAAAAATGGTACAATATAATACCTGACCTTTCAAAGGATTTCCCCGGACCGAAGGATCCGGAAGACGGACCTTCACGTCTGAAGAATTTAGAGAAGATATTCAGTAAAGGGATATTGGACCAGG
>CAZPCW010000009.1:0-47059 GCA_964585175.1 uncultured Thermoplasmata archaeon | reverse complement strand
CCGTATCCATGTTCCCTTCTTCATCTTCCACCGTCAAAGTCACTTCGTACTCACCAGCATCTTCAAACGCATGTGTCTGTTGTGCACCTGTCAATTCTTCATCTCCAATAGACCATGTGTAGGAAACTATTCCCACATTATCTGTAGATCCTGTAGCATCTACACTGAATTCTTCTTCCATATCTACAGTGATATCTTCTCCTGCTTCTGCCGTCGGTGATTTATCATCTAAGACAATTACTGAGATCTTATCGGTATCTAAGTTTTCCTGGACATCTTTTGCTTTTAAAGTAACATCATATGCTCCCATCTTGGGTAAAGAATGTTTTACTTGTTCTCCTTCGATCTCCTCGCTATAGCCTTTTGCATCACCTTTGACACCTTCGATTACCCAAGTGTAATTAGTTATCTCTACATTATCTGTTGAAGCAGACCCATTTAATGTGAACTCTTCATCAATACCGACCGATATAGAATGTCCACAATTAGCAATAGGATCTTCAGTATCCCAAGCATATACCTTCGTGGTATCCGTATCATTGTTACCACTCTTATCTAATACTTTCAATTCAACGTTATAGCTTTCTGCGTGTTGGAGTTCATATTCTATCGTTTTCCCGTATCTTAGCGTTTCTTCGCCTGTTGGCTCTTCGATCATCCATGTATAGTTCTCAACTCCGACATTGTCAGTTGAAGTACTACCGTTTAAAGTCACGGTATCTCCTTGATCGGCCTCGATGTTTTCTCCAGCATCAGCACTCGGTTCAACAGTATCTTTCAAGTAAAAATCCCATTCTTCAGTGATATCTCTTACATTTTTATCTTCATACGAAGTCACTACATACCAGGAATGGGTATCTGCCATCTCTCCTTCATCAGTGTTCCAGTTGATTGAAACTATTTCATTAGTCACACCAGAATGTTCTCCCAATAGGATATCGGTTTCAGCATCATAGAATCCAACCCATAATGGGTCTCCGGTTGGCGTGCCTACTTCGACAGATAATTCTTGATCTGTGCCTTCCACTTCAGAACCATCAGATGGTTCAACAACGGTCGAAGAGGGAAGTGGTGCTTCGACTATCGAATCAGAATTCACCTCTCTATTACCTACATCGTCCACAGTTCTAACTGCATAATGCCACTGTGTTCCGTCTACAGCCTTGTCTTCATCCAAATAAGTATATGTTTCAGTATCCTTTGCACTTATCCTATTTATCCTCGTTTCATCGTTCCAAGGCCCCTCAGAATTTTTTGATCGATAGATCTCATAATGATCTACGTCTTCAGCTCCGGTTCCATCATCTGGCGAGGGTTCCCAAGATAGCTCGTTACCCGCTACTGAACCAAAATAGTTCTGTTCAAACAGCAGGTTCAATTGAATATCGTCTATTCTCCAACCTTCTCCTTTAAGTTCATCTAGAGCATCAGTTCCGGCATCCCATCTGAGATGGATCTTTTCACCTTGGTATTCTGTCAAGTCAAAAGACGCGTATTCCCACGATTTTTGACCGCCCCAAGCAGGCTCTCCGTCGAGAGGATTACCATAATCCTCGGAAATGTCTCCATCGTATCCTTCCTTTGGATGCACGACTTCAAATTCACCGTTCGCTCCACTTGTGGACAACTTAAGATTTCCGCCGTCATAAAGGCTAGAGTCTCCAAAGTCTCTCCAATGCTGGAACCTGAATTCAACCATATCACCATTCTCAGGCACTTCTATTTCTGGTGTGACTAAAGAACTCTTCATACCAACGAACATCTTTTTGTTGAATTCTCCGTTGCCCCAGTCCCATGAATGATTACCTATTGCTGAACCATGCTCTCTTATACCCCATTTGCTAGCATCTTCGTTGGAAGCGTTAGTTGTATAACCTATATTACCGTTTTCTACGTCATCATGCCAAACATTTTTCCTGGTAATAGCAGGTTCGCCCTTCCAATCGACTGTCAAATTCTTCACTCGTTCTGGAGCCTTAGTGTCGATGGTGGCGTTATCCGTCTTCAATATGGGTTCGGGTTCGTACGTGTGGAACGTCCATGTCTCTGAAACGTTCGTCTCATACCCATCGGACACCTCAACATACCATTGGAAAGTAGTATTGGAATCTATTAGTTTGAATTGAGTTAATGCCATAGTTCCTGAGTTTACATTGTTCACCGTGTTATTTCTAAGATGATTTCCATTTTTATCTAACAGGTTGAAAGTGACGTCCATTTCGTCATTGTCAAGATCGGAAACATTAACTTTTAAATCTGGTGAATGAGTGACTCCCTCTTTACCGTCATAAGGAGAGGGATTTTCAGGTCCCTTTGGAGGATGATTATGATCGACGAAAATTCTTTTCTTAAGGATACTGTTATCCAAGTTCTGATCTCCTCCATGGTGAGTGGTCATCGTAAGTAGGTAGTCTGTTATAGAAGAAACGGGTGTCCAATTATCGAAAGTTACCTGAGATTCCTCGGTAATGTTTATGTCACTCAAAGACCTTTGTGACTCGTACTCGCTAGTAACGTATTCATTCCTTACGCTGACATTATCGATCCTCCAGTACTCGTCTTCTTCCGCTACTTCAGTGTAAAATTCCCAGCCTATCTTCACTTGATCTTCACCGGAAACAAATTCGGTAATATCGAAGGAAAGTTCTCCTTTGCCGATGTTTCTTTTGATCCTTCTAGATGTTTCGCCTCCGTCAGTCGAGATCAAGAGTTCCCTATCATTTGTACCCGCGTACTCAGAATTGAATTCGAGATATACTTTATGAGTACCTTCGGTACAATTTATTGTTTCACTCCACAGGACGTTATTTTCGAAATCGTTTTTGGAGATGACCTGCATGTATTCTCCGTACTCGTCCGTCCAGTTATTGCCGTTTCCGTCTTTATCTTCGGCTTTCCAGTCTGTAGGTAGACCGCTATCGAAACTTTCCTCCATCTCCAGAATATCATGGATCTCTTCTATCGTCATATTTACTGAAGCATCAGTGATATTCCGATTCCCCACGTTTGTGACTGTGCCCATAACCTCCTGTTGATATTGATTTATCGTCTCTTTTGGTGAGTCGATAGAGGTCGCTTCGAGGTCATAGACCATCGGTCGAACCTCGATCATCTTGGTGACTGTATCGTTCTCTAGATTATCATCCTCGGAGAGATTTGCTGTAACCTCAAAGATATACTCACCAGCTACCGAAGGGGTCCAATCGTTGAATTCTATCGCCGTACTTTCTCCGATATTCAGATCGATGTTTCTATCGTCTGTATACTCTTCCTCTGGGGTGCCTAGAACGACATCGTCGATGTACCATCTGTTCAGATCAGAGTTATCCCCTTCGAATCCAAATCTAACCTGAGTGCCCGATCCAGTATAATTGGAAACATCTAATGAATATCTGTCTGGATCGAGTTCTTCGTTCACCGGATTTTCCCACGGCGTTATATCTGTCCATCCCTCGTAAAGATTAGATCTTATCAAGACCCTAGATTCAAACTCGCCGTCCGGCATGATATCAATATGAGAATTGAATTCAAGGATTAGTTCATCTCTTCCCTCAGTGTTGATGTGAGGAGTGGTCAAATTAGCGAATTCGCCATCAACTTCCATCCAATCGAGTTCTGCTTCAGGCGATATTCCGCCCGCACGGTTCGTATCGGACTGCTTCCAATCGTCTGTCTCCCAGCCTTCCGGAGCAAAATCGCCGGAGAACTGTTCCATCACTCCACTAATCCGTTCAGCTTTCACATTTATCGGGAAATTTTCCTCGACAAAATCACCATGGTTCGTTACATTAGCTCTTATTGGCTGAATCTCGTTCCACACAGTCGAATTAGGACGCGTGATCTCATTGGCGCTTATATCGTGTTCTTTGTCAGTTACAGAGATCCTTTCAACTAAGCCGTCGTTGCTAGTGTCCATATCTTCACCTAAAAGAGTTGTTACATTCACCTCGTAGAAATCTGTAGAAGATGGGGTCCAATTTTCAAATCCAATCTCTTTCTGGTCTTCGGGTGCGAAGTCTTTTGTCACTTCATCAGTATATTCATCTTCTCTATGGTAAACGAAAGCGTCGTATATCTCCCAATCATCATAATCTTGGGCTTCTTCATCACTGTTGAACAAGAACGCTATCTGGACGTTGGACTGACCGTCCACGTAGGCTGAAATGTCATACTTCTCGGTTCCGGATTCCTCAGCAGTGAAAGTATCTAAGGTACTCCAGTTATTACCTCCATCAGATGTAATCAATATCTCACCAGAGGAACTTCCATAACCTGATTCATTATTAAAATTATGTTCTACTTCCAACTTCGATCCAGTTACTCTAGATAGATTCATCTCGGGAGAGATCAACCTTTCTTCTTTCATCTCTCCGGAGGAACCTTCCACGAGCGCAACGTGGTCATCATCATATGTCACATCGTGGAACCACGATGTTGAACTGTAGTTATCTATTGTCCAATCCCCTGGGATTCCTCCTACAAAATCTTCGTAGAGAACTTCTGTAAGACTCTCGATCGTAACGTTTACACCGACTCCCGTTTCCTCAATATTTCCATAATTTTCTACTGTGGATAGGACTTCTTGTGTTTCATCGCGAACCGTTCCTATAGGAGATATTATATCGTTGACTCCCATGTCATGAATAGTTTTCACTTTTATCTCTTCTTCCATGTAATCGTTAGACGTGTCAATATCTTCTCCCAATAGAGTTGTTATATTCAAAAGATATCTATCTTCGCTAGAGGGTGTCCATTGAGCAAAATCAAATTCTAATTGTTCACCTATCCCGATATCTATAGTATTCTCATCAAAGTATTCATCTTCTTGATGATACACGAAGACATCGTGTATCTCCCAATCGTCAGAGCTTCCTTCTCCAGCGGTATCAGTACTGTTGAATACGAAAGCCAGCTTTACATCGGACTGACCGTCCGCGTAGCCTGATATATCATAATCTGTCGGACCACTTTCATCAGTATCGAAAGAGTCCAATACTTCCCAAGATGTGCCCCCATCATTGCTGATTTTTATCTCTCCAGCCGAATCTCCACT
Organism: uncultured Thermoplasmata archaeon; assembly: GCA_964585175.1. Taxonomy (GTDB): domain Archaea; phylum Thermoplasmatota; class Thermoplasmata; order Halarchaeoplasmatales; family Halarchaeoplasmataceae; genus Natronoplasma. Next base: position 42,006 of record CAZPCW010000009.1, on the reverse strand, counting down.
GTAACTACTCACATCAAATTCGTGATTGATTTGAAGTCCAGTCCCTGTTGCTGCCGAAACATCCATAGAAGGTGTTATCAACCTTTCATCTTGCCATTGGTCATCTACACCTTCCACATAAGCATATTCTCCATCATAGGAAGTCTCATGATGCCATGTCGTACTGGTCTGATTCTCGATAGTCCAATTGTCGGGTATCTCATTTTCAAAGTCCTCGTACAGCAATTCAGCCATCTTTTCAATCTCAGCTTCTACAGAAATATTATTTTCTGCAGTATTTCCAAGGTTATCAACCTCTGCTCTAACATTATGAGTATCTTCTGGTACCGTGCCTACAGGTGAAATTATTTCTGTAGCTGCCAAGTTATGTACCGTTTCCACTTCTATCTCCTCTGTTATCATATCGTTGCTTGAATCCATGTCATCATCTAAGTCAATAGAGAAGTTGAGTCTATATCTCTCCTCCTCGGAAGGAGTCCAATCTTTGAGGGACACTTCATTCTGATCATCATAACCCAGATCGACATCGGTTGAGGCTTTATATTCGTCTTCTTTATAGTATACTCTCATATCTCGGATTCTCCAATCGCTACCAGTGGGAGAAGTGTCTGTACTATTGTAAACAAAAGCTGCCTTAACCTCGGATTGCCCGTCTGCATAACTCGATATATCAAATTCCCTAACACCATCATCGGATTCCCCACCATCAGGGGAGTATTCTTTGATCTCATTCCAAGTAGTCCCGTTATCTGAGCTGACCATCACTTTACCCCGGATAGGACTATCTCCACCAAATGTACTGTTGAATATACGATGATCGAATTCTAACAGTGTTCCCTGTGCTTGGCTTGCATCTATCGCGGGAGAGATCAACCACTCGTCCATCCATTCACCATTGTTTTCTTCTACCATCGCCGCATCGTAAGTGGAATCATACTCCCAAGTTTGTGAAGACAGATTTTGTACAGTCCAAGAACTCGGAATTCCGTCATCAAAGTCCTCTTTTAGCATCTCTGGTATCTTATCAATCGTTACGTTAACAGGTACGGAGTTCTCATCAAATGTACCCTGGTTTTGGACATTCACCTTGACACTCTGTGTCTCGTTTGGAACCTTTCCAGTCGGAGGTATTCCTACTGGAGACAATATATCTTCAACAGAAACATCGTGGACATTCTCCACCAAGATATCTTGAGTCTTATAATCGTTCTCTGTATTTTTATCCAGATCCATCTCCGTGGTAGAATTCATGTAGAACTGACCTTCATTACTAGGTGTCCAACTCTCGAACACCGCCGTTGTATTTTCACCCGCTAAAACATCGACCGTTGTCTCATTGGAGTATCTTACAGGTTCTTTGTAAAGGGACATATCGTCAACAGCCCAATAGTCCAAATCTGATGTTCCGCCCTGGAAATCAAATCGGACCTGAGTGCCTTCCCCTATCTGATCAGTCACGTCCATGGAATAGGTTTCGGGACCTATATCATCCCTAACAGGATTATTCCACGGAGTGATATCCGTCCAGCTGGAATTCAGATCGTCTCTCACAAGGACTTTTACATCTACAGGATCTCCCCAATAATTATGCTCTATATATGATTTGAATTCCAGTGACATCTTCTGATAATCACTGGTATTTATATCCTTAGTTGTGAGATGTGCGCTTTCCTGCAGCGGGTCTAACTGAGCTTCTGGGGCGTCGCCGCCAGCTTCATTATCATCTGCTTGCTTCCATCCTTCCGTGTCCCATCCTGAAGGTGGAAATTCACCGGAGAAGTTCTCGTCAATCAGAGGGACTTTCTCATTTATCGTTGTATTTACTGGTACGTCCGTTTTATTTTCAGTTCCAAAATTATGGACAACACTCTTGACAGAATGCGTATATTCGGAATTAACCCACTCCTCAGGTGATATTATCTCAGTTACACCCGTATCATCACTAACTTCAGTAAGATCATTGGATTTTTTATCTCCAATTGTGGACATACTGAATGATTCTAATGTCTTTTCTTCTGCAGGACCTGGATCTTCATCTAAATACTCAACTACCATCTCCGCGCCATGTTCTACATACAATCCTTCCTCAGTCGAATCCTTAGTTGTATTTATATAACTCTTAAATACGCCGGGATTATCTTCATCTTCTATCAAAGTGATGACTTTCTCATCAAGTATATCTCCGTTCAATTCACTCGTTATATTAACGTCAAAACTACCTTCCTCCATCAGATCATAATCAGATAAAGTTACACCTACCTTATCATCTCCCGAATACTTTTCTCTTGTGATCTCTATTTTACCATCTTTAGATGGTTGATTAAGGTAGGGTACATTATAAGCAGTCAAAGCATAATCTTGATTAGCTTTACTATCGTTATTGGCATCTGCAGGGATGTTAGTTCCATGAACTTTTACCGTATAGGTGCCCTTTTCTAGATTTTCTACAGGGATGTAAACATTTTCGACGTTATTTACATCGTCCCATCCATCATCATTAAAATCGAAGTCTCCCATCACTTCAGCTTCAGGATATGTGAAACCATCATCACTTGTGCCATCACCGGATTTGTCAAAAGCATTACCTCGAATGATTTTACCACTAGGTGTTTCAACCTCTAAATCTAAATTATTCTTCAAGGTAGGAGTACCATTTTGGCTATCTCCTGGGAGTGCATATTTATCTGTCCATCCAAGAGTTATTTTCAAGGGTTCATCTTCCTTTTGGTAGGAAACAGAATACTCATCTGTCTCACCTGTAGTCAAAAGGGACTCTTGGTCATTAACCATGAAGTCCGTTGGATCCTCCAAAGGATATTCCAATTTGGATATGTCCACCATACCCCAGCCTTCATCCCTATTGGGAATATGACCTCTAACGGTACCCTCAGGATCCATATCGTTAGCGGTATTGATAAGCAACGATCTGACCATCGCCGGACTCGGTCTTTCTCCATAAGTAGAATTGTACCAGTCAACCACTACGGAAGCTGCGCCCGCGACTAAAGGATTAGAAAACGATGTCCCGCTCGATGAAACATAAGTTCCGTCCTTGAGAGGTGTATTTTGTGTTATTATATTCTCTCCCGGAGCGATCACGTCTGGTTTGACTCGGTTATCTTGGGTCCAACCCCGCGAACTAACACTGTACATGTTCTCTGGATTTTCATAACCTTCAGTTGGATTGTAAGGTTTACTTCCACCTACGGTTATCAAGTTCTTAGCGTTACCTGGACTACCGATTTCCTGCTCAAACATATTGCTTCCACCGCTATTTCCTGCAGAAGCTGTTATGACCATCGGCTGATTACCATCTTTTTCTTGGTTTGCGTCTCTTACGCCCTTATCAAATTGTTTGTCAGTTACGATGTATTCTCCCATAGTATTGGCACCCCAGGAATTACTGTGGATATAAGCATCAGAGTGTTTTTTGGGCTCTTCGATTATTTCATAATAGTTATCGGGCAAGAAATCCCCATCTGCAGTGAATATTTTAGACGCAAAAAGATCAGAGTCGTATGAAAGACCCTGTCCCATATAATAATCTGCAAAGCCATCATATTCATCATAAGTTGCTCCAGTACCGCCATAAGTATCTCCCGCTATCAGACCTGTTGTGGCTGTTCCATGATACATTCCATCACTCCAATCACCTCTATCATCTCCAAATCCGTATCCACCTATAACTCTGCCAGTGAAATCTTCAACTCCAGCGTTACCGGTAGTTCCGTCACCTATTCCAGAGTCTGCCACTGCTATAGTATTATCCTCACCAGTATATCCTATCTGATTTATGTAAGCCCCGTAGTCTCCGTGTTTTCTATACGGGATACTAGGATGGCCATATCCATCGTCCATGAACCAAAGTCCACCCCCTATTGTCTGTGTGTCCATTTCAGCATGAAGATTAGGTTCTACATTCGGCGATATGTAATAAACTTCGTTCATTTTAGCTAGTTCATGAAGTTCTCTTATCGAATTAACCTCTATAGTAAATTTATTCTTGCCTCTGAACTGCTGGGTCTTCAGATTTTTGAATCCTTGTAAATCAATAACATCTTTAGTTTCTAAATCTGGTCTAAGATGAACATTCACCGACTCCGGTTTAACTTCATGGTCAAGTTTGTATTCCGGCTGATAAATTCCCACCCAATCTACGAATGAAAGTTCTTCAATATTTTCTGATTGTTCGGGAGTCATTATCACTTCATAGGCGTAATTTGGCACGTAATTCAACACATTTGCTCCTTTCTTTTCAAGTGTGTTTCGCCATTCAGGTTTTACTGGTCCCAACATATGAACTAGGTATATCCCTTTATCACCTGATTCATAATCATCAATATGAAGCTCCCGATTGTTTTCAGTTTCTTTCTCCTTAATATCAAAAGTATTTCCCTTGATAGATATCTCCGTTCTTCCTGGTAGTTCATCCAATTGCCAACCCTTTTCCCTTAAAGTCATAATAGATTCTTCTTTAACTCTCACTAAGATGCCATCGCGATAAGATTCAATTATCTCAATCTCTTCTTTCTGACCCAACTGTTTGACATCCTCAAGATTTTTGTCTTCAATTAGCATAATTTTTTCATTTTGTTCATCTTCCGGAACGAGTGCTCCCGCCGCTACACTAAAGGAAGAAATCACTAGTAAAAGTATACAAAAAGTCGTTAAAATTTTAACACTATTTGATTTTATTCTTGAGCTCTTCTCTTTCATAGTTTTCGAGTGTCCATGACCGACGGGATTATATTAAGGTTGCATACACATGTGTAAAATTTCGGAAAGATATAAGAACCAAGAGTATTATCCTGATATTAAGAATGTTGAAATTGACCATTCAACAAAGAGTTATTCTTCATCTTGGGAACTATAAAAATGCCCTAGAGAAAAGAACAGCATCCTATGCCATCTCCCAAGAGGGTATAGCAAAAGCTGTACAAGGTAGTAGAAGTCATATAAGCAGGGTTTTACGGGAAATGAAAGAAGACGGATTGATAAAGGAAACAAGAAAATATCTTGAAAAAAATCAAAAAAGAAAACGTAAGGTATATTTTCTCAGTTCTGAAGGTGTAGAAAAAGAAAAAAAGTTAAGAAAAGAACTGAAAGAGGAAATGATAACAGTCAAGACAGAAAAAGGTAAAGATGAAGTGAGATTAGACAATCTTGGAAAATATATTAACAATAAAGACCCAATTTTATATGCATCGATAAATATCAAAGAAGGAAAAGTGTTAGACCTTACCAAGGACGAGAAAGAATTTTCCTTCGTAAATAGGGAAGAAGAATTAAAAAGACTAGAAAAAAAATTAAAAAATGTAAAAGAAAATGGATGTTCTTCGATATTCATAATCGGCGAAGCTGGCAGCGGAAAAACATCACTGATAAAAGAGTTTAAAAAGAGTGCTATCGAAAAAGGATTCGATTTTCTAAGAGGAAAATCATATTCTAAGCCTTCTGATCCATACCTTCCTCTTAAAAAGGCTTTTGAAGATTTTTCTGAAAAGGAAGAAATAACTTCTCCTCTTTCCATTTTGGAAGGAAGGTCGAACGAGAAAAGGGTTACAGAGGATGAAAATTCTTTCGACGCTAAAAGACAATCTGTGTTTTTTGAATTTACGAACGAAATAAGGAAGATCGTCAACGAGACGCCACTCGTTATTTTCTTAGATGATCTACAATGGGCCGATAGCGCCACTCTCCACTTATTAAATTATATGATCGATAACCTATCTGAAAACCCTATATTCTTCATCGGAGCTTACCGATCTGAATCGATCACTGATGATCATCCGATAAAGGATATTAGCAATAGAATGTCTCGCACCGGAAAGTACAGCGAGATGATTTTAAAACCTTTAGACTGGAAATACATAAGAGAAATAATACACTCTATAATAGGTGCAACTAATTCGCCTTCAGATTTTGTTAATTTCATTTACGATATCACTGAAGGGAATCCTCTTTTCGCTAGAGAATTCCTTGAACTACTCATGGAGGAGAATAAATTACCTTCCGATACCTCCGATTATCCAACACGCGAAGAAGAGATCGATACACCTAATGTTATCGAAAAACTATTGCAACGCCGTTTCGACATCCAATTGAGTAATGATGCACAAAAAATTGCATCTCTAGGTAGCATCATAGGTGAAAAAATTCCTTTCGAATTACTTGAGAGGTGCTCTGAGAAAACAGAATTGAAATTGTTAGATCTCATTGATGAACTCATAACAAAAGAGATATGGGAAGAAAGACCCGAAAATGAATCCTTTATTTTTTCTCACAAATTGCTGAGAAATGTGATTTACGATAACATATCGACTATGAAGAGAAAAAGACTTCATGAAATAATCGCTGAAAATATGGAGAAGCTTTACCAGGAACAAATAAAAGATTATCACTCGGATATAGGGTATCATTACCAGAATGCAGGTAACAACCAAAAGGCCATAGAACATTTATTGAAAGCTGGTAAAGAAGCCGAAAGAGTTTACGCTCACGAAAATGCTATTAATTTGTATAAAACAGCCTTAGACTTAAGTGGTGGCCAAAAAAGGCTAAAAATACTAAAAAAGATCGGAATAGTCTATAAGTTCATAGGTGAATACTCTGAAGCTGTCGACTGCTTTAACAATTTGATTGATGAAGCAGAAGATGTTAAGTTACAGCAAAAAACTTTAGGAGAACTAGGTGAGACTTACACTAAACAAGGAAAGTATCAGGAGAGCTTACAAGCGATAGAAAGAGGTTTATCATTGAGAGATGAAGAGGATGTATCAAAATGTGATTTACTGCATGCCAAAGGTTGGGTTCATTTTAGAAAAGGAGATTACAAAAAAGCTAGGGACATATTCAAAGAGGAGAGAAATGTAGCCGAAAGTCTAGGAAATGAAAAAGCGATAGCCCAAGCTCTTCACAACCTAGGAACGGTAGCTCTACAGGAAGGAAAATACGACAGAGCTGAAAAATTAATGAAAGAAGTTGTAGAAGTAAGAGAAGATATGGACGACAAAATAGGTCTAGGTAAGTCTCTAAATAATCTAGGAAATATTCATTACTTAAAAGGTGATTTTGATAAAGCTCAAAAGAATCACGAGAGAAGCTTAGAAATAAGAAAAGAAATCGACGATCAATCCGGAATTGCATCTTCACTTAACAATTTAGCCTTGATTTTCGTAGCTCAGGGAAAACTTGATGAGGCACTCCAGTACCACAAGAAAAGTCTTCATATTAAGGAAAAAGTCGGAGACAAATCTGGAATTGCAGAATCTCTGAATAACTTAGGGATTATTTATGAAAACAAAGGAAACTTAGAAAAAGCTCTAGATTTTTTTGAGAGAGGAATGGATATTGAGAAAAAAATTGGAGACAAAGACGACATCGCTACGTCTCTTAATAACATCGGCAACATATATTATAAAAAAGGGGAGATTCACGATGCTCTGAAAAAATACAAGGAAAGTCTAGAGATAAACGAAAATATAGGCAACAAACTAGGTTCAATACCTCCAAAAGAAGGAATAGCCAAGGCAAATATAGAGTTGGGAGAGTATGATAGGTCAGTAAAATACGGGAAAGACGCTCTAGAATTATGTGAAGAGATAGGGGCTAAAAGTGAAAAAGGTGTCGCCCATAAAGTCCTCGGTCAGGTTTATCGAGAATTTGGAGAGTTAGAAAAAGCTGAAAAGCAATTTAAAAGGTGTTTAGATGTTCTAAATAATTTTGGAAACGAATCAGATTACTACAAAGCGTTGTTTGAATACAGTCTATTTTTAGAGGAAAAAGGTGCACATGACGACGCTAAGGAATATCTCAATTCCGCTTTAAGCTATTTTCAAAAAAATGGCATGGATTTCTGGATGAAAAAATGTGAGAACGTTTTAAAGGAGTTAAAAAAATAATTGAATATGACCTCAAATATAAATTATGGGGTTTTACGGAATTTAACTAAAATCTATTTTATTTTATTTCGTTGAGATGTGATCTTACTATTGACTTTCTTTCAAGAGGTTAAAAATAGAGCGCCGAGAAGGGGATTCGAACCCCTGAGGTGCGAGGCACCACGAGATGTCTGGCCTTCAAATGAAGAGCTCCAATCTCGCGCCGTTCCTGGCTAGGCTATCTCGGCATGTTGTTATGTGCTTCTGACTTTTTGTAGCTGTCCTAGGCTATACTTCGGAACACCGAAATATGAGTGGAATAGACCTTACTTCCTATTGAATCTAATGAGAACTGATATATAATTTATTTCCATCTTTTAGGATATTCTCCAGACGGAGAGAAAACTCTTTCCGTCCTCACTACAAGTTCTTCTTCTTTTTCAACTATCTTTTCAGCGGAATAGGCAGCTTTCCCAAAAGCTAAACCTTCACCTTTAGCTGAAATGATCACGACCTTGTCTCCCTCTGAAAATTCATCCATCTCTAAAACTCCTGGACTAGCTAGATCAGCCCCATTAAGGACAGCTCCCGCGGCTGTATCTTTTACTTTTATTTGAGGGTATATCTTTAGTGCCTCTTCATAAGGTAAGAGAACTTCTTTAAGGTCATCTTCGCCACCTTCTAGATAGAACTCATAAGCATCTTTCAAATCCTGGAGGGTTGATACCTGTTCTTCCGAAAACCCTCCCGCTTCGGTCCTTCTCAATTCCATCATGTGGGCTCCAACACCAAGAGATTTACCGATATCTTTGCATAAGGTCCTGATATAGGTTCCTGATTCACACTTGATCCTCAATAAATATTCCCTACAATCGACATCTAACCTTTCTATTTCGTACACATGTCTTTTCCTTCTCTCCCTTTTCACACCGGACCTCAGCGGTGGAGTTTGATATATCTCACCTTGATACTCTTTCAATATCTCTTTTACCTCTTGCCTTCCTACCTCCTCGTGAAAACACATAGCAGCTATGTATTCTTTTGGAACTTTATGGAGTAAATCAAGAACTCTAACGCTGTGACCGATACCAGTCGGTAAAACCCCAGTAACGTTCGGATCTAGTGTGCCGCTGTGTGCCGCCTTTTTATCAAATATATTTTTGACCCAGGACGAAACTTGATGACTTGAAGGTCCCTCAGGTTTATCGAGTATTACAAGAGATCGGGGTATCATCTCTTTTACAGATCTTTGAGCGGGTTGATCACCCCAATCGGAAAAAGTAGTAGCTTTTTTCTTAACGAACTTCATCGGTCACACCTTCGATTATCTTCTCTACGATTTCTTCGGGATTTTGCCTTTCTGAATCTATAACTTTATCATAAAAAGAAGTATCATAGAGATCAATTCCATAATAATCTTGATATCTTTTCTTCTCGCTTTTTTCTCTATCAACTACTCGCTGTCGAACTTTATCTTTATCTTCCCCTTCCTCGCGATCGGCTATCCTTTCCACCCTAACATCCAAAGGAGCTTTTAACCAAACCTTGAATGCTTCTTTATCAGACGATTTAAGCAAATGTCCTGTCAATCTAGCCTCCAATATCTTACCCTCTTCAGCCTTCTCTAACATCCTATCGTCCACTTTCCTATCGATTTCATCATCTTCCTCTGCCACTTTACTGAATTCACTAAGCGTCATATCTCTTTCTTCAGCCATGTCTCTGAACACTTCACCGGATGAAATAACTTCCATCCCTGTTTTTTGCGCCAATAAGTTCGCTGTAGTTGACGTACCACTACCTGGAAGCCCACTTATAGTGATTATAGTATTATTGAAAAGATCTTTCTCGCCTAAAACTCATCCTCCTCCTCTAGACGGCTTTTGAAATCGATCATTTTCAGGACCGACATGAGCACCTGTGTTAAAGGTAAAGAAACCAACATATAAACTCCGATCCACTGGGGTAGAGGAAAAAAGCATCCTTCTATCAATGGTTTGTTCAAGGTTGCGTTCAACGCCCAAGGGACTGAGTAGGAATGATTGGGTAAATTACCTACAAAGACCCAGATCCACCCAAAGATCGAGAGAACGAATACCATCGTTAAAGCCATGGATTTTATCTGAGGTTTAAATGTATTCATCTGGCGTTTAGAAATTTCCTGCTGTTTCTTTTCCAGCTCTTTTACCTTGGACTGTTTGTTCGCTCTTTTCGCTTCCATCAGCTTTTTTTGAAACTTACTGCTGATCTTCTGGCTTTCGGCCATATCCACCCAATTCATTAATTGATCTCTGATAATAGTCGAAATTGTTATCATTATGGCCCCAGCGCACATCAGCGTTAGAATAGGATATTGTCCATTGAAACCTATTACTGGATTAAGAATTCCTCCTATCGCCCGACCAACATCTTTTCTCAATCCTCGGTCGAACATAATTAGGAGGGCCAAGAGACCCAAAAATATATACATAAACCGACGAAGATTAAAGATAGATTCACTAGAGGATGGTTTCTCTTCATCGACCTCTTGTTCTACTTCTTCTTTAATCTCTTCTTGTGACTCTTCATCACTTTCTAGATCCATCTCTTCAAGTTCTTTGTCGGCGATTTCGACATTTTTTACTATCTCTTCATCTTCGTCTTCGTCGTTGATGTTTTTACACCTCTATTATACCTACTGATTTCCAAAGAAGTCTCTCAGAGCTGGATGCATCTCCATCATCTGCTCTTTACCCATCTGTTCATACAGCTGCGTCAGGATTGATACTGCTAAAAACAGACTTGTACCACTCGCATTACCGACGGACCCCAACATGTTGACAGATGCGGCCAAAGCTCCGATAAATAGACCACTGAAGTTGGTAACAGTAGGTATATATCTCTTCAAAACCTTCTGTAGAACACGAGGATCTCTTCTGAAACCAGGTATCTGCATTCCGCTATCTTGAATTTGGTCAGCAACTGATTCAGCGTCCATATTAGTAGTTTGAACCCAGAAATTAGCAAAAAGGAGGGCAAATACGGTCATAAATGTGAAATGACCAATTACTCTTGCAACAATCTGTAATTTGCTGTAGCTCCACGATACACCCTGTGGAGATAAGGCTGCGGCATACCTGTCCGAAATTAACGGCAATAACCAATTCTTCAGCCCTTTAACTCTAGATATGTACCAAACAGCACCTCTTATTGGTTGAGTAGAACCGCTTTGGAACACTCCCAGCCATTCTTTTCCACCCAAGAGTGGAAAATTCTGGAAAGTTGGATTGGTATAGAATAGCATAGCGAATAGATTAATATTCGCTAGTAAGGCTGAAACTAAAATAACAGGCAGTACCGAAGAATATACAAGTTTGATAGGATAACGGCCACGTGCGCCTCTCGCTCTGCCGTGAGAAAGCGGTAGCTCTATTCTACTTCCCTGCACATACGCCACTATAAGGAATATAAATAACGTAGTTACGAGTCCAAACAGTGGATTTTGTCCCTGGATCAATAAGCTCTGTAAATCACCCCTAATAAGCTCTTGAGCAGAACTATGAGTCATCACATGTATAGTCCTTGGTATCGCGCCGACAGGACCTTCCATTTGTGGACTAGGATTTGGCGCCCAGTTAAATATTCCAGTAAATAGACCTTTAGCAACTCCCGCGACGATAAAGAGGCTTATACCACTACCGATACCCCATTTGGAGACGATCTCATCCATCAAAAAGATGAAGTAAGATCCCAAAGCGATCTGGGCTATAATCAATATTCGAGCTATCAACATCCCATTTCCGGAAACATATCCACCGAGCATACTCACGAAACCGGATGCTGGTTGAAGATACCCGAATACCTGTGGTATAGCTTGAACAAGCAGCATCACTACAACCAAAAATTTCTGCGTATTTTGGTAAACTGCTTTATCCTCTGGATCATCCATATCTATGTCTATTATTTCAGCTCCCTGAAAGAGCTGCATTATAATAGAAGCATTGACAATAGGTTGAATACCAAGATGAACAATAGAACCGTGATTTCCTGCAAATATCATACGAAATTGTTTAAACAAGTCCATAGAGCCTTCTACACTTAAACCGTAAACATAAATATTTGTCATACAAAAATAAACTACTAGAACTAAAATTAACCAAACCATTTTTCGACGGAAATGAACATGACCATCAGGTCGTTTGACCGCAGGCATGCGGTCAATAATAGGTTTCAATTTGTAAAGATTACTTTTATCTTCTTTTGCCATGAAGATCACATTTCTTCGTTTTCGATCAGTTCGCCCCCAGCCTCCTCTATCTTCTCTTTGGCTCTATCACTCGAATCTGAAATATTTATCTTCATTTCCTCCGTGGGAGTCCCTCTAGCTAACAATTTATCAAATCCTGCTCCGTCAAGATCGATCTCGTATCTGGAACCTTCCACACTAGCAAAACCCTGTTCGACAAGTTCGTCTAGCATCTCTTCGACTTGATATATGTTGATAACTTCATCCTCTTCGATAAGTTGTTGAGGTCTCGTAAAACCCTTTGGACCGAAGTAATCGGGATCGTCGTTCGCTAGTGATTTCCACTTGTGTTTTCCGAGACCAGCTTTTCCTCTACCGCCTCTTTCGCCGGCTCCTCTTCCATTCTTTATTCCTCGGCCGTGAGATCGAGAACCTCTATTTTTCTTCTTTTTCTTCTTACTCATGTATATCAGCCTGCTTAAGTTTGATCGGAAGCTAACATTCTCTGAATAAGATCGTTTATCTCGTTTCCACGATATCCCAAAGAACCACCGGTATTATAAGGTTTTTTGGTCCCTTCATATCCTCCTTTGGGGGGATTCAACCTGAAAAAACTTTCTAATCCTTCTATATCGCCTAGGTTTATCTTATCAGAGGTAACGGCTATCGCGAATTCGTCTACTCTATCATACGAGGTATATCGTTCTATCCTCTCTTCCAATTCTTCAGAATCCATTTCACTCCGGGCCTCAAGAAGGTCAACAAGTGTATCTATGTCGATCTCGCCCCAAGTGATCAGATCTTCTACCTTTCGAAGCATGCCTTCGTAACTATCTCTTTCGGGTATGATGACACAGTGATTTACTTTGTTTAATCTGAGCATGCTCAATGTTTCGTTCATCTCTTTTTTCTTCTTTCTAGGACTTCTCAATCTTATTACTGCGTATGCCATAATTCAACCCTCCTGTTGTGATTCTTCATGCTTGTGAATTCCCTCGATTATACCGAGTTCCTCTGCTTGATCTTTTCTGACTCTCATCTTAGAGGTCTCCTTTAAAGCTTCAAAAACTGAAAGAGCATAATTGACTGTAGTTCTAGTTTTTCCTTTTGAAAATCCCCAAACATCTTTGATTCCTGCTCTTTTCAAGATAGATTTGGCAGTATCACCAACCGCTAAACCGATTCCGGAAGGAGCGGGTTTCAAGGATATATTGACAGACCCTGCCTGTCCATCGACCTTAAAAGGTATAGTATGAGGATTTCCACATCCACATTCCCATGAACCACAACCTCTTCTGATCCTTACGATATTCAATTTAGCGTTGTCCATGCACTTACGAATAGTCGGTCCTACTTCTTTTCCCTTTGCGGTTCCGACTCCTACATAACCGTCGGTATTTCCTACAACTGTAGTAACCGTAAATCTGACTCTTCTACCCGAATCCGTCATACGTTGGACCATGTTAACGTCGAGAACGTCATCGTCCAATTCCGGTAAAAGGGCATCTATTATCTCAGGTTCCTTAACAGGAAGTCTTGTCGCGATTGCATCTTCCATACTAGTGATTTCGCCGCGCTTAACTTTCCTGCCAAGCCTGGTCTTAGGTTCCCATCGATTCATCATAATTCCTCCAACTTAGATTTTACTTCTTCAAAATTTTCAGTGGTCTGTTCATCTATGTGTTCTCCTCTAATACGTTCTTCATCGGGTAAAACATCAGAATCGTGAGGGACGGAAACACCCGAATCTAACATACCTTGAAGGGCGGAAAACAATCTACCACCTTCTTCAGGATGGTTAAGACCGACATCCAATACGGCTTCGTCAATACCTTCGTCCAGGGCTCTCTTACCCGCGAGATACCCCGATAAATAAGCCGAAGGGATATTGGATCCGTGACCTTCCCACCCCATATTCATTATCTGTTTGGTCGAACCTGAAGCTTCAACTTTATCTCCGTCTCTATCATACCTAATAAATTGAACACGGGTATGATTGTTCGACGGTCGAACAACAGCTCTCACCTTACCGGATTTGAGCAGTTTCAATTTCTGTCGATAATCGGTCTTCCCCTCTCTTCTCCTCTTGAGAGGCATCCTGTATCTTGAACCTTCCGCCATTTTCATTCACCGCCTTTGATCTCGTAATCTTCATCTATATAATCTTCCATCTTAAGGTGGAGCACCATGTCAGCAGTATCTTCAAAAGTTCCACCTTTCGACTTATTATAAAAGTTCCGATAAGTCGAACTATCGATCAAACCTTCATCTCTCATATTCCTCAGTTCTCTTCTCATCGATCTGATTCTTTTTTTCCAGCTGTCTTTCGATGATTCTCTAGCATTCTTCGTTCCCTTTCTTTTACCGTAACCTTTTCTCCTTCCTTTGGATTTCTGTTTCTTCTTGTGATTAATTCTGCCTCTAGAATTGCCTTTCTTAGGCTTTTTCTTTATCACATCTCTGTTGATCAATTCTCTTACTTCCTCTCTAGTAATAGCTTCTATCACTTCATCAAGCATCGTGTCATCGATCCAAACACGATCTTTACCGCAATCAAGTATTTCTGCCGCTAACCTTTTTTGATATTTGACATCCATGAAATCACCTCATGAAGTTGGGTTGAGTACCCTGATATCATTCTCTTCAGCCTTCTCCTCTATTTTCAACCTTTTTCTCATCCCGACACTGTGAGCGACCCTAACAGCTTCTTTATCGGGATCTACATCGTCGAGGTCATCAGGATTGTGTACGAGTACCTCTTCAAATCCTGATGGATGTAAGCCTCTTACCGCCTTGGGAGAACGAAAACCAATCTTTACGTTAGAAGGGCGGTACTTCTTGTTCTGTCGAGCCTGTGAATGAAGTCCTCTAGGATTTCTCCAAGTATCCTTATTTAATTTAGATCTATAGAACCATTCCTGGTGTTGAAAGTTGGGTCTTTTTTCTTTGATCTTTTCTCTCTTCTTGAGCATCTCTTCAGTCTCTTTATCCAGATCAGGTTTTTTCTTAACTTCGTAATCATCATCTGACATAAATCATTACCTCCGTTCATCTCACGGCTTTACCAGCCTTTTCTGTTATGTAAATTCCGTCTTGGAAAACTCTAGGATCTGCCTTGGATATCTGGGTGGTCGCTTCAATGTTGGCTGCTGTCTGTGCAGCTGCTTCTTTGTCAGGCCCTCTGACAACTACTTCGTCCCCTTCGATCTCTACTTTTGTTGGACCTTCTATAGGGGCTTTCCTAGGCTTGTTTTCTCCTACGAAATTTTTAATGATAACATTATTTTGATCGGCGTTGACTTCCATCGGAAAATGGGAGTATATAATCTTAAGTTTATAAACAAAATCTTCTTGGGCACCTTGAACCATGTTATCTACATGTGACTTATAGGTCCCAAGCAATGCTTTCTCCTGTTTACTCGGCTCTTCTACATGTACAACTATTTCTTCATCTTCTACAGATACATGGATGGTTGGATGAGTGAACTTCTTGCTCGATTCACCGTTTTCACCGGAGACTTTAATCTCGTCACCATGCTCTTCTACCGACACGTTTTCCGGTATCTCTATCTTTTCTTCAATCTTTGCTGCTACAGGCATAACAATCCCTCAGTAAACATAAGCCAGTAATTTTCCTCCGGCTCCTTTTTCTTTCGCTTGTGAATGATCCATAACGCCTCTGTTGGTGGTCAATATAAGCACGCCGAATCCCTGAGCAGGAAGATACCTCGATTCATAACTCTCTATGTCGGAATTCTCAACCGCCCATCGAGGCTTTATTACCTTACATTTGTTGATGTTTCCGTTCAAGACAACGTTGTACACGCCCCCTCTTCCATCTTCTACATATTCGAACCTTTGAAGATAACCATTCTCCTGCATAACTCTAAGAACTCTTCCTATCAACTTTGAAGCTGGCTTTATTTCACATTCTAACTTTCCGTTTTCTTCTGCATTGTTTATCTTTGATAACGCGTCATTCAATGGGTCATGTTTCATCATTATCACCTCACGAGTGTTTTTCAAATCCAAGATCTTCCGCTATCTCACGGAAACATTGTCTGCAGACATGGAGCCCATACCTACGGATGATACCACGTTTACGTCCACATCGTCTGCATCCCTCTTTTCTACCGTAATCTTTATCCGGTTTCAAACCTTCTTCTTCGCTCATTCTTCTTGCACCTCCAAATCGAATTCTTCTTCAACAAACTCCATAGCTTCGTCCCTGGTCATCTTGTGATCGTCGGGTATCTTTTTAGGCTGTTTTCTCCTGTTTTTGACTCTCTGTCCGCTTCTACCTATCTCTACCGAGATGTCCATTCCGAAGACGCCTATCTCAGGATCGTAAGAAGCCTCTTCAAAATCAGTGTAATCATTGATTCCAAAGTTGAAGTTGCCTACATCGTCAAAATTCTTCGAAGGTATCATGTGCTGTTTTACCCAAAATGCCTTTTCCAGGAATTCGTAAGCTTTCTCATCTCTTAGAGTGACTTTACAACCTATCGGCTGACCTTCCCTTATTCCAAATTCTGCGTTGGTCGTCTTGGCTATAGTCTCAACTGGCTGCTGATTCGTGAGCATCTCTAAGACATCGAAGGCTTTCCTCAGTTTTTCCCCTCCTTCGCCAACACCTATATTTACAACGCATTTGACCAAGTATGGCTCTCTCATAGGATTGTCATAATTCATATTATTCCCACCTCAGGTATTTCGATTATGGGCATATCTTCACCTATGACAAAAGCGTATTTCTCTATGGTTGTGATACCTGATTCGAAATGCACGAAGTTGGGTTTAGAACCTTTTATGACTTCATATTCTTCGATAGTGCCTAACTCACCGATGTGTTCACCGCCAGTTACTAGAGCCATCTTACCTTCTTCAAACTCATAAGAATCGATAACCTTTCTCGATGGGAGTTGAAGTTTTAATACGTCCTTAGTATCGTATTTGTTGGAATCTTCATCTCTAATATTACTACCGTCGTGAAGATTGTATTGTGTTTCACCGCCTTTCAACGACTTTTTGTCCTGAACTCTGGCCAATTTCCAACCGGATTGACTTTTCTCTATCGGCTGAAGCCTAACTTTACCTTTCTGATCGAAAAGAAGTCGGAAATTTTCAGATAAGGCAGGGAGTGAAATTACGTCCATCAAGCCAATCGGTCTGTTCTTATCAGTCCTGACTTTTCCATCGACTTCTACCTTCCTTTCAGCTAAAACTTTCTCCGCTTCCTTTGAAGTCTCTGTGTATTCGAGTATGTCTCTCAAAACCACTACAAGAGGTACACTTCTATCGGCTGAATGTGGGCCCGAACTAGATGTTGGTGCCCAAAAAGATTGTTTCGTCGGTATACCCCATTTCTCCGTGGGAGAATTGTAACGTTTATTGTGTTCGCTCATTAGTTACCCTCCTTGCTAATATTTTCTATTTTTTCTTTTCTCCATGGATCGGAAAGATCTAGATCCACAATCTTAAGATTAGATGGATGAATCCCTCTAGGCTCCTTTGATTCATCCGCTTTCTCGATCGTGACGTTTTCTATAAAAATCCTCTCATTTCTTCTATCTACTTCAGCAACTGTATCCACATGTCCTTTAAATCCTCCCCTCATAACTTCGACTTCGTCACCCTCTATGACAGGTACGCTTCTAGTATCGTATTTTTCTCTCAACCTTTCAGATAACATAGAAGACATGATCTTTCTTTTTTGATGGTCTGGGGCGTTTTCACGCCTTTTTCTCTGCTTTCTTGGTTTTTCACTCATAAATATTCACCTCACAATATTACATTATCATCGAAGCGGTCGCACCGACACGAGGCCATCTTTCGGCTGCCTCTCTAGCGACCGGACCTTTAATTTCTGAACCTTTCGTTTCTCCATCTTCTTGTGTGAGCACGACGGCGTTATCTTCGAATTCTACCATCACGCCGTCCGGCCTTCTAAAGGGCCTCTTTTGCCTGACTATCACTGCTTGAGTGAGTTCCCTTTTCATCTCCGGAGTGCCCTTTATAACCGAGACGACGACTTGGTCTCCTATACCCGCTTTCGGATATCTTCTATGTACACCGTGGTAATTTATAACCGAAACTACCCTGACTCTTTTTGCACCAGTATTATCTATACATTTTAATTCGCTTCCTACGGAAAGTCCCTTGGTCTGGTTACCGGCAATTCCCTTCATTCTTTGCCTCCTTTTTCGATGACTACATACGATTTGCTCTTGCTGATAGGATTACATTCCATTATCTTGACCTTATCTCCCTCCTCAACCTCGATACATGGCGGGAGATGACTTGGATAATGACTCTTTCTTTTTTCGTATCTCTCATATTTTGGAATATAATTAAAATGATCTTTCCTCACTATGATCGATTTATCCATCTGAGTAGAATCGACTACACCCTGTATGACTCGCCCTCTTACTGAAAGCTTGCCGTGGAAAGGACAGTTGTCGTCCTCACAGCTCGTATCAGGGGGCGTCACTTCTACACCTATATCGCGTGCTTCCTCTTCTGCCATGATATCATCAACCTAATTTTTTTATCCTATCTTCCGGACGATACGTGAGTTTCTTACCGTCAAGAACTTTACTCTTTCCGTTAAAGTCAACTTCAAATCGATTACATTTTTTGGGAATTTTTCTTTCTTTCCCGTCAGATATTACAAACATATTTTTAGTTTCATCGACTACTTGGCCTTCTATTCCTTCGTATTCCTCACAGCAACAATCAACCACTTCGATTTCATTACCTATGAATTCGTAAGTGTACTCTTTACTAGCTCTCTTTACCATTTTACCTGACCTCCACTGGGAACCCCTTATCTTCTAGATATTCCTTTACTGTTTCTATATGATCACCCTGAAGTTCGATGCGACCATTTTTGGTAGTTCCGCCTGCAGCGCACTTGGTCTTAAGCTCCGAGGCCAGATCATCTATATCTATATCGTTAGTATCGATTCCATCAACGATAGTTACTTCTTTACCGTACCTTCTAGAATCGGTAAAGATTTCTAGCTCCTGCTGTTCTCTAGCGATATCCTCACAAATGCATATCTCTTTAGGTAATCCGCAAGTAGGACAAACTTCTTCCGCCATCAATTTCCTCCTTTTTGGTTATTTTTTTCTTCATTCATGATCGTCTTGATCCTAGCAATATTTTTCTTAATAGCCCTGATCCTTCCTGGACTTTCGGGCGCTCCGCCCATCGCAGCAACCCCCTTTTCGTGGAGTAGTTCATCTTTCAGCTCATAAAGTTTCTCTTCTCTTTCAGATTCGTCCATTTCTCTTATTTCTTCAGGCTTTAACAAAGGCATTTTATTCTACCTCCTCTTCGATCTCCATCTCTTCGACTTCATCTTGAGATTCTTCAGATTCCTCCGACTCCTCATCTTCTTCGACTTCGCTCTCTTCCTGTTCCTCTTCAGTTTCTTCTTCCGCAATTTCTTCAACTTCCTCATCAGCCTCCATATTTCCTTCAGGAGGTATGATCTCAATCTCATCAGGAAGCTTTGCTTCAGGATCCATTATTTTGACCGTGACTCCTATAATCCCAAGTTTCAACTTGGCCTGTGCGAAACCTTCTTCCATCCATTTTTTCTTTTCTTCACCACAGTATTTAATATGACCGTCTTGGAATTTTTCGACACGGTGTCTTGGACCACTAACTTTTCCAGAAAGTATCACTTGGCAGCCTTTAGCTCCTGAATCCATTATCTTCCTGACTGTAGAATGGCCGGCTCTTCTGAAGTACCAACCTCTCTCAAGAGATGAGGCGAGTTTCTCAGCCATTATCTGAGCGTTCAATTCTGGAACTTCAACTTCTTGAACTTCTATCTGAGGATTATCAAAATCGAACTTTTCCTTAATTTCATCAGTGATCTCCTGGATCCTCTTACCTTTTCTACCTATGACTAGAGCAGGCCTCTCTGTATAAAGGGTGATCCTTGTACCCATCGGAGTTCTTGAAATATCAGCCCCTCCAAAGCCTGCTCTCTCGGTCTGTTTCTGAAGGAACTCTTTCAAGATAACACGATCCATTTTCTCTTCTATGAATTTTCTTTCTCTGGCCACTATTACGCCTCCTTTTCTTCCAATATAACTTCTAGATTTGTCGTCTTGGTATCATGAGGAGTGCTTCTCCCCATCGCCCTCGGACGACGTCCCTCGATGGGACTGCCCTGATGGGCGGCTAATACCTTGATCTTCATATTTTCTGAATCTAATCCTTTATCTTCCGCGTTAGACTTACACTCTTGAATCTTAGATTTGATATTTCTACAGACCTTTTTAGGATATCCTCCCGAACCAACTCCCTTCTGATGAGCGACACGTTTATCGTGCTTCCTGTAAGGTACAGCTTTTTCTTCTGCTATCACTTTCTCGAGTAAACCGATCGCTTCGTCGACATCCTTGTTTTTTACCATATTGCAGACTTCCGTAGATTCCTTTGGAGACATCTGAATCTCTTTTCCGTATGCTTTGGCAGTTTTTTCTGGATCCGGATCCATAGAGTAACCCATATCTTTTCACCTCACTTAAGCGGTATGTATTTCGAAGACCTTGTCGCTCCGATACCAGGTCCTGAATGCTCGACCTTCTTTCGAGTAAGAGCGAATTCTCCTAAATAATGTCCTATCATCTCGGGCTCTATCTTGACTGTTTGGAACTTTTCACCATCATGAATCGCTATCCTTTTACCGACAAATTCCGGAAGGATTATCATTTCTCTCCTGTGAGTCCTGTAAACGTCTTTATCTTTATTTTCGATCTTCTCCAAAAGACGTTTTTCCTCTCTGTTCAGCCCTCTCTCTAGTGTCCTCCTCGCTCTTGCGGGAAGAACCTCTTTTAATTCATCTAAGGACATATCTTTAAGTTCGTCTAACGTATGACCACGATAGGTGAATTCACGTTGATCTCCAACTCTTTTACCATTAGCCATAACTAATCACCTCTCATCTTTCTCCTTTTTATCTTTTTTCTTCTTTTTAGAAGACAAATTGCCGACTTTCCTTCCAGGTGGAGCGTTCGTAGGCACAGTCGAAGGAACACCGACATGCTGATGATCTCCTCCACCGTGAGGATGATCGACGGCATCCATCGCGATACCTCTGACTTTCGTTGCTTTTTTTGCTTTGCTTCTAAGACCTTTGACCCTTTTACCTGCTTTCGCGATCGGCTGCTCTTTATGGCCTCCTCCGGCTACAATTCCAACAGTCGCTCTGCATCTATTATCTACAAGTTTTGTTTTATCTGATGGAAGTTTCAATACCGTTTCTCTTCTCTCTTGGGCTATGACCGTAGCGCTCGTTCCAGCGCTCTTGACCAATTTTCCTCCATCTAAGGGTTCCATTTCAATATTGTAAACGAAAGTACCAACGGGTATATTACTTAGTGGAAGGACGTTACCTCTCTCTATATCAGCTTCTGGCCCTATGTCTATTTCTTCTCCTACCCAAAGACCATTGTTTGCAATCATAAAGGTCGTTTCACCGTTCTCAAACTCTATTTCCGCTAAGGGTGCGGTTCGTCCGGGCGCGTGGTGAATATCTATTACTTCACCTTTTGTGTCTTGAGATTTCGGATACCCGGGTTTAGCCAAATGTCTGTGACTCGGTGACCTGTAAGTAGATGAACCTTTACCTCTTCTTTGAGTTATTATTCTTTTACCCATATTTAGAACACCCCTATTCTCATTCCGATCTCTTCCGCCGAATGTTCTTCCGTGAATTTGACTATCGCTCTTTTCCCGTGTTTATCTATTCTAGTATTGACCTTTGCAACGTCGGCTTCAAATAGTTCTTCAGCAGCCCCTGCTATATCCGGTTTACTTGCATCGAGATCAACTATGAATTCTAGTTTATTTTCTTCTTCCATCTCCATCATCGTTTTTTCTGTGACATAAGGATGGAATATAATTTCATGAGGGGATTTGTTCTCCGCCATAATTACCATTCCTCCAGTTCATTGACAGCTTTAACACTGAAAAGTGAAAGTCTGCCTAAAGCTCCGCCGGGCGCCATGTCTTCTATAGTTAGGGCTTTAGGACTTTTTACGGTCACGCCCGGAAGATTCGAAAACGCTCTTTTTCCAGTACTTCCTTCCGGAAGCACGACAAGCAAGCTTTTCGGACGCCTGTATTTTCTATTTCTTCTTTTGCCCTTTCCGCTTCTTATGTTCTTACCTTCTTTCGCTCTTTTAACATCAGAATATATTCCCAAATTCTCTAAAAGATCTACTGCTTCCTTTGTCTTTTCAAAATCTTCAACAGCTTTTTCTATCACGATGGGTAATTCGAGCGAATCGTTTACTATTTCATGGCCTCTATTTTTAACAATATCCAAATCGGTCATGGCGGCGAGCGCTGATTTTCTCGCTTTCCTTTTCGCCTGTCTGTTAACATCTTTGCCTCGATTTTTATCTGATTTAGGCGGATGTGCTTTTCTACCGCCTCTAGTCTGTGGGCTTTCAGCGGCTCTACTACCACCGTACTGGGTGAGACGCTGAACTCTAGCCATACCTTGGCCGACACCTTCCATTTCTGTAGCGTGTCTCATTCCCGCTTCAGGTGAAGCGCCATAGGGCTGTTTCTTGTTAGCTTCAGATGATTCCACAGCTTTTTTGATCAAGTCCGGTCTGACCTCTTCTTCAAAAGCCGAGGGGAGTTCAATCTCACCTTTAGCTTCTCCTTCACTATTATAAATACTCGCTTTCATCTATTTATCCCCCTTGATTAGATTCTGTGGAAACATATGTAAGATTCGGCTCATGGACCTCGTGCTTTTCATCTCTAACTGGATCTCTCATAACAACCATCCTCTTAGAAGGTCCTGGTATAGAACCATGTAAAATAGCATATCTGCTTTCCAAAATACCATATTTTACAAATCCGCCCTCGGGTGTTATTTCTTCACCATCATCTCCGATTTTCAAAACTCTCTTGTTGAATTCAGTTCTCTGATGGTTGCCCATCTGACCTGCTTGAGGTACTGTCGGGCGAGTATAGCCAGGTCGGAAAACACCAGTATTACCAACATTTCTTACGGATTTACTGTTTTTATGCTGGAGTAATTTCACACCCCACCGTTTTACGTGACCTTGAAAACCTTTACCTTTTGTAATAGCCGATACATCCACCATTCTTCCGGATTCACAGAAATCTTCGTAATCCAATTCTTCACCCAGAATATCTTCGCCTTTATCTATTCTTTCTGTGATAGTTCCCCCGCCAATTCTAGATTCCATTATCTCGGGAGTTTTAGAAGGAACGCCTGAAACTTTATCGGGTTGTGTATGGATTATCGCTCTTATCTCGTCTACCGTTCCTCTATCTATCTTTTCCCACATTTTATCGGTATTGTAATGACTCGGTATGGGCAATCTCTTCTTTAGAGAGTCATCTACTTCACTTGCCCATACTTCTCCCATAGTCTTTAGACCTTCGTGAGTCCTCTCGTAAAACCGAAGACCTGTTACCTTTACGGGAGGTACTTCGACTATGGTTATCGGTACTCTGACTTCTTGTCCAGACGTTGTGCTTTCCTTTCGATAATCCACGACGAACGCATGGCTCATGCCGGCCTTATATCCAGGAAAACCCTGTATCTTGGGCTCTCCGTCCCATTCCGGCCAAGACCGTATATCTGGAACCATGCTTTTCGCGCGTTTTCGGGGCGAATATCCCATCGAACCTCTTCTCGGATGATGCGTTTCTACCATAAGTACACCTCAATCTAATTGAATCTGCGTAGAGCAATGGAAACAAGATTCCATGCTACTGCTCTCCATTGACCGTGACGTGTTCACATTGGGATCCTTACTGGATTGCCCATTCACGTCTGGTCAACAGATGATTTAACCTGCATTACAGGCATTTCTTATTTAAATCTAACGGTTAATCCTGCGAGTCAACCGTTTATTTACCTTTTCAATACGTCTCATCCCCATAACGGGACTTACTAGTCGAGTTAAAAAGGACGAAGGTCCTTTGCAACTAGTGAAAGACAAGGAAATGAGGAGTTCTGCGTATTTCACTATAGTAGGTAGAGGTGGGGCTATTTCTTATTTTCGGTGTTTAGAAGAGTAAAAGGAAGAAAAATTGGGTTAGCCCCTATAGCTCAAAAACCGGCTACTTCCAATTAAAGATTTTATTACTTAGGAGTTTTTGTTAGGACAATACATGAAAGGAATTTACTTTTTGCTCGCTAAGTTAGAGAAAAATACGGATATATCTGTCGGAGCACTCGGTGAAATAGAATTCGAAAGCGCTACATACATCTATGTAGGTTCCGCCCAAAACAGCCTTGAAGGAAGAGTCATGAGGCATTTAAGTGAGGACAAGTGCAAACATTGGCATATAGATCATCTGTTAGATGAAGCAGAAATAGAAGAAGTGCTAGCTTATGAAAAAGGTGCAGATGAAGAATGCAATTCAGCAGAGAAACTTGGTAAAGAATTTCAAAAGATAGATGATTTTGGCTGCTCCGACTGCAGTTGCGAAACTCATTTATTTTATAGTAAATGTGAAACAAATAAGGTTGTGGATTCTATAAGAAAGAAAATCGGAAGAGAGCCTTTTACAAAAGAAGAGATAAAGAGCCTCTAATTTCAGTAACTTTTTTATTTGATTCCTCATTGTAGTGCGTGATTCGCTCCGGGGCCGTGGGGTAGCTTGGTCGATCCTTCGGCGTTCGGGACGCCGGTACCCGAATTCAAATTTCGGCGGCCCCACTCTTTTTTCATTTATTATACTTTCAAGGTGGTTTTAAGATATTTTTAGATCATATTAATTTTTTTGAGAATACATAAATTGATTCAGAAGAAGAATCGAATATTTTTTGGACTTTTCACCATAAAGAGACTTATTTCTAGATCAACCTCTTGAAGACCAAACCCCGTCGGGTACTTCGTCGTAAACACCAGCTTCTTCGTCTCCCTTCCCATCATCTTCTCTTTCCGATTGTATTTTGTCCATTATCTTGTCTTTCTCGAAAAGCCAATAGTGTATTCTCCACTCTCTACCATCGTACAAAGTGGTTTCTTCCCTCTCTGTGGTTAATAGACCAGCATCTTCCAACATGTAAAAAACATCTCTATCTTCCTGTTCTAGTATATTATCGATTATCCTATCATTGAATCCAAAGAAATTCAAAACGTGCTCGGCCATCATCTGGGCAGCACTGGTTTCCATACCTTTTTCATCTATGCTGTTTTTAATCGCGGTAGTCAAATCGTCCACTTTCAAAGGTTCTGGATTCCTATCGTCAGGTCGGGTTGGTCTTTCATCTTCTCCATCAGCCATATTTACAATTCCTCTCCAGTTTCCTTATATATTTTGTGAATAACTGTATAAATAGTTTTTCACGCACCATATAAATAAGAAGCAAAATAAATGTGTTATATCTGGCTTTCACCAGTTCAATCGAAAAGCCTTTTAGTCATCCATTCGGGATCGAATTCCTGCAGGTCCTCGTATCCTTCACCCGTTCCGACGAAAAGCATCGGCTTTCCCACGGCGTGACCGATCGAAAGAGCTCCACCGCCTTTCGCATCTGCGTCGATTTTCGTCAGTATTACTCCGTCAATACCTACGGATTTCTCGAATTCCTTCGCCTGTTCCACTGCATCGTTGCCCGCTAGTGCATCACCGACGAATATTATCATATCCGGCTCAGCAACTCTCTTGATCTTTTCCATCTCACTCATCAAGTTCTGATCTGTCTGCATTCTCCCGGCAGTATCTATTAAGACAATCTCCTTTCCTCTAGCTTCAGCGTGTTCGAGAGCGTCGTAAGCGACCGCTGCAGGATCGCTACCTTTCGAATGTTTTATCACTTTAGTTCCCAGCCTGTCTCCGTGTTTCTGAATCTGTTCTAACGCTCCAGCTCTGAAAGTATCCGCGGCTGCTAAAACACAGGAATAACCTTGGTCCATCAAACGTCTGGCCATTTTTGCTATCGTGGTGGTCTTGCCGGTGCCGTTCACTCCAACGAACATGATCGAAAGGGGTTTTTCTGCTTCTTTTACCCTCTTATCGAAGTCGATCTCTTCGGTTTTCAAAGCTGTTTTTACTGCCCTCTCTAAACTCGCTTGAACTACCTCACCCAGATCGTATTTCCGACTTATCTTTTTTCCGACCAAATCTTCTTTGACTCTTTCTTGTATCTCTTCCACTACTGGTAAAGCCACATCTGCCTCTAGAAGCGAGACTTTAAGATCCCAAAGGATATCCTCGATTTTGCTCTCCTTTATCTTGGAGCCCCAGCCGTCTACGAAAGCTTCGTCGGGCTCCCCTTCAATCTCCTTTTTGCTGGATTTGGTCAATCCGGAGAGCTTATCTTTCAGTTTATCGAACATTATCTCTTTCTATTTTTCAATATTCTTTTATTGGAAAACTTGACCTCCGCCCTGGCCTTGCTGTTCCTGCTGTTGCTTTTGAAGTTCTTGGTATTCCTGTCTGAGCTCCTGTTCGAGTTCCTGTGCTTCCTCTGAAAGTTCTTCGATCTGTTCATCTAGATCTTCCTTGTTCTCTTTGATCTTGTCTTTCTTTCGCTCGATCAGATCGACAGCGTCCTCTATCTTCTTTTCCGCAGAAAGATCGGCACCCAATCCGATGAGAACTCGATCGTTATCGCTTATCTGCGAGTGAAGATAAGAGTCGGCTCCGATCGGCACCATTATCTCGGTACCTTCTTCCTTGTCTTTGTATTTCTTCATCGTCTCTTTCGCTTCGTTATGCTCTTCGAGATAGCCATTTACCATCTCTTTTTGTTCTTCTAGAGACTCTATCTGTTCTTTCATCTGTTCTAGTCTTTGCGCCTTCTGCTGTAATTCCATTTGATTAACCATAATCTTCATTCCTCCGCTTTTATTTTGTCCTGTATAAGGTAATCTTCTACTTCGTCTTCATCTATCTTTTCAGTATCGTAGATCTTTATGTTAGTCCTTTTGACTCTGTGTTTGCTCCCCAGAAGAGAGTTAACCTTCTCGATCGCTTCTTCCTCGCTATCGCTGATCACTTCTTTCGAAAAGCGTTGCCAATCATCGCTTTGGTTACCCATTCTAAATTTTCCCATCACTCTGTGTATATTCATCATTACACCTTGTATAAGGACTATATTTGCCGATAAGTGGGAGGAGTATTAAAAATTAACCCCTGTTATCTCTCCTATGACCGATATCCATTAGAAAACCCGGGGGCAAACATAAAAATACATATATAACACATCTTCGTAAAAGAACCCAAGTCGCGGGAGTAACTCCCGCAGGAGATGTGCCCTATTAAGTTTAAGGGTGAATCCACAAACAGGAAAAACGTGATATCATGGCAGAAGACGTAGTCGATGAGGAAGAAGAAGAGTCTATGAAAACGCATCCCAGCATGTACAAGTACATTGAGAACGCATGGAAAGAACCCAAAGAGGGTTATCTGAAAGAACTGCAGAGAAAGAGATTGAAACAGTGGCGTAAAGATGAGAACTTCAAAAGGATCGAGCGACCCACTAGATTGGACAAAGCTCGAAAATTGGGTTATAAGGCTAAGCAGGGATTCGTTCTAGCTAGAGCTAAGGTCAGAAGAGGTAATCTGAGAAAGACCAGACCTACTGGAGGTAGAGGTCCTAAGAGTATGGGTGTAGTCAAGATAACTCCAAAAAAGAACCTGCAGTGGATAGCCGAAGAGAGAACTTCTAGAAAGTATCCAAACCTTAGAGTTTTGAATTCATATTGGGTCGGCGAAGACGGTAAGAAGAAATATTTTGAAGTCATCTTAGTGGATCCGAACCATCCTTCGATCGAAAACGATCCCGATATAAACTGGATATGCGAGAAAGATCAAAAAGGTCGTGTATTCAATGGAAAGACTTCAGCGGGTAAAAAAGCTAGAGGACTGAGAAGTAGAGGCAAAGGTTCGGAAAAGTCCCGACCTTCTGAAGAGAAAACATCCTGATCGCTGATTCAATAATCCAATTCTTCAAAATCGGTGAACGGTTCCTCGGGTGCTTCATCCGGGTCCGTGATAAATTCCAAATCCTCTTCCTTTATATTTTCTATAGCGTACTTCTCGTCGAGTATTTCCTTGATATTTTGTGTTAATTGATCTAGATTTTCCCCTTCTAAGGCAGATATCTTCAGTCTATCGGAGTCTGACTTCTCAATATCCGATTTGTTCTCCACTTCTATCAATTCTATCTTCGGGAATTCGTTTTTTATCTCCTCTAATAGTCTATCCTGCTGTTCCATCGGATAACCACAAGTCTCTGTCGGGTCGAATATGAATACGATAAGATCAGCTAAACTTTTGAGCGCGCTGACCGCCTGCATCTCAATGTCATTTCTTTCCTCTTTAGGCCTATCCAACATCCCTGGGGTATCGATTAGTTGACATTTTCGATGATTCAAGAAAAAATGGCCTATTCCCACTTCTTTAGTAGTAAATGGGTATACAGCCACCTTCGGCTTACCGCTGGAGATCTGAGATACGAGTTCGGATTTGCCCACGTTGGGAGAGCCTGCAACAGCCACGGTGGGATATTCCGGTCTTATATCAGGTAAAGAGTTAAGCTTTTTACTCGCCTCGTCTAAGAATTTTAGATCTTCATCGACCTGTTTGATGAAAGAATCGGTTCTCGCGTAAGCCTGTTTCCTGATCCTCTCTATCTCTTCGACTTCTTCTTTGGAAACTAGTTCTCTAGCCGCCTCCATCAAAGTCCTTTTAGCTCTTCTCTTCGCCCAATTTATCGCTCCTAAAGATTTTTTGAGATCATCTATTCCTATGATTATATCTATTATTTCGAAGTAAAATCGAGGCAGAGTTTCGAATGTAGGAAATTCGTCTTCATACCTCCCGATCGTATCTTCTATTATGTGAGCTACCGTGTTGAGTTTTACGGAAGCCGTCTTTTTTTTCCTTTCGACTCTATCTTTAGCCTCTTTAGTTTTATTCGAAGCTCTACCAAATGCCTTGTCTAGGAGCTGTTCTGCGTCCAATACCGGTGTTATATCGAAATCCATCGAACCTTTATATCGGAAGGGGGTGAATAAGGTTACCGGTCGATATTAGGGAGGAAAAAAGCGAACAAATAAAAGGAAACTATTAAAAAGGAGTAAGTCTTACCTCGATTTAGGTGCTCCAAATGGAAGAAGGAGATCTCATTTACGTGGATTACGATATATTGGTAATGCCGGATGACGAAGACGCAGAACCTACTCTGTTCGATACGACCGATGAAGAGAAGGCAAAAGAAGAGGATATCTTCGATGAAGACGCAGACTACGGCCCAAGACCCGTCACCATCGGTGGAGATAATATCACCGAGGGGTTTGGTGAGGCTCTCAAAGATGCTGAAATAGATGAAGAAGGCTCTGTCGAAGTCCCTCCAGAAGAAGGTATCGGAAACAGAGATCCAGAAAAGATAGAACTCTACAGTAGAAGAGAGATGGAAAGAAGAGACATCGACCCGATCGAAGGAAAGCAGGTCGAGATCGATAATCGTCAAGGGAGGATAATTCAGGCTACATCGGGTAGAGTAAGGATCGATTTCAATCATCCCTTAGCTGGAAAGACTTTAAAATATGATTTCCGAGTTGACAATAAAGCCGAAACAGATGAAGAAAAAGCCATAGCTATCCTCGAAATGGACTACCAGAAAGCGGATTTCGAAACGGAAAAAACGGACGAAGGATTGGAAATAATCCTACCGGAACAGTGCAAATACGATCAGAAATGGTTCGTCGCAAAGTACAGGATCGTCGGTGACATGAGAGATCACCTCGAAGTCGATCGTATCAGATTCATAGAAGAATATGTCGAAGAAGAGGAAGAAGAAGGAGATATCGAAGAGGAATTCGACGAACTTGAAGAAGAAAGTGAAGAGGAACTGGAAGAAGAGACTGAGGAAACTACAGAGGAAGAAACTGACGAGGAATCCGAAGAATAAAACCCCTTAAACTTCTTACTTAATCAATCCTAAAGAGCTGTAATATCTTTATGACTTTAAAAGTCACGTTCAAAGAATGGATAATACTTTTCCTTGTAGTCGGTATATTTGTGGCTATAACCGGTTTTTTGATAACTTTTTATTTCAATGTTTCCGGTCCCATGGTCACTATGATTTCACTGATAATCATTTTTGTAGCCTTCAAACTCTACCAATATAATAAGGGCGGTGGAGGTAAAGAAGTCGATTATATGGGTGAAGACGAAAGGATCGATTGAAAAGAAGTACGTGGTCTCTGAAGAAGAGGCGAGAGAGATGCTAGTCGAGATGACTTCTGTGTGTGAAATGGGCTGATTCTCATCAGATATCCTTCAGTGAAAGTAAAGGAGAACCTAACTCTTCAATTGGTTTAATAGTTGGAATGGATTCTACCCGTAATCTATTAAAAAGTCTTGCATGATTATCCAAACAAATCAAAGATAAAAAGCATCATTCCCTTAGAAATTTACGTTATCACTAAACTTTTAATAGAAATCTGAAAAGTTGAAGACCAAAATAGTTAATAGAACCACCTGCATTACTAGACGCTCTTAGAAATGAACTAAAAACAAAAAGGAGATGATTAACATGGCAGATGAAAATACCGTATTTATCGGTAGTAAGGAAACGATGAACTATGTGCAAGCAGTCATGACCCAGTTCAACAGCGGAAGCGATGAAGTGGTCATTAAGGCGAGAGGAAGAGCTATAAGCAAGGCTGTAGACGTTGCAGAGATCACTAGACATAGATTCATGGAAGAGACGGAGATAACTGATATCATTACAGAAACGGAAGAACTAGATGACGATGAAGGCGGATCAACTAACGTTTCCTCGATAGAGATAACTCTGAGTAAGTGATATCTTTCGGAAAACAGAGGGTCATAATAAAAAAGTCCTTTTAACTTTATATTTAGGTATTTTTAGCCTATCTCATAACATTTTTTACAAATACCTTTATAATCCATAGCGTCTCTTCTTGTTATTTTGGTCCCACAGCGCTTCCATATGTATTCGTCTTCACTTTCCGGAGTCATTGTTCATTAACTCCCAGGAGGCGGTTAGGGGTATAGGAGAGTATATAATCTTATCAACTTTTGAGGCTGGCTAATTCTATGTTATATACCATTCCGGTTTATAGCATTAGAAAAGAAAAAAATAATTTAAACATGATAAAATATTAGTATGTCGATAGCACCGGGACTCTGTCAAATCTTGGAAATTAAACATGAATTTTCTAATCGATATTACCGTCGAAAGAATAGAAAAAAAGCGGGCGTAGGGGGATCTATAGACTCTAACGACCCTGGACAGGGTCCGTTTTGGTACGAATCTCTGCCCAAGTCGGAGCGAGAGCTAGAAAGAGCTTACATAGCTAAATTGAGGGAAAAAGGGGTGATAGGTTGAACCCGATCCCTCAATTTAGCTCATATTTTTTTGATAAGGATCAACGTCTAACAAAAGATTGGTTTCTAGATCATGAAATCTACTTAGAATCAAGACCATCAATCGAGGAGGTGATCTTTACAGTCTGTTTACCGTAAACTGTTTTTTTAGCCTACGAACGAGTGGGTAACTGTATGAACAGCTTTCTCTACACGAGTGGATACGCTGTTAATACAGTATTTTTTGAAGTAGATATAAGTTTTTAAGAAAAAAGACGAAACTTTTTACCTACTCTCTCGGGGCGCAGAGAAACGGTTTACCGTAAACGGAAACCTTTGGATGGTTTTTTATCGTAAACTTAAGGAGGAAAAAAGATGGGAAAAAAAGCACTGTCGACCAAAGTTGATAGAGACTTCGACAAAAGATTTGAAGAGGCCGCGAGAGAAAAAGGCTTGAAGAAATCAGAGGCTCTTCGGAGAGCTGCGAAGGAATGGATGGAAGAGTGCCAGGAAGATGAAGAAGATCCTTGGAAACACGTACCTGAAAGCATGAATACAGATGTAAAAAAGATATTTGAGACCATAAGAGATTACCAGCACGTGAAGAAGGAACGTCCACTCGATTTTTCTTTGAGGGTCAGGAAGCACAAATATAGAGATTCCATGGGAGTTCCCGATCTTGAGGAATTGTTGAGTGTTAAGTGGTCCTCTAAGATAGACTCCCACAAGAAGAAACTGAAGAAGGCCTTTTCATTGGAGTTGTTAAAGGTTGAGTTCAACGGAAATGGATCTGATGAGATGATCCAAGAAGGCGAGATGAGATTGACAGATCTAGGAAAGAAGTTGATGAGGACGATGGAAGGCGGGAATTACGATCCTAAAGATATACGAAAGATAAGAGATATGGAGGTAAACTCAAGCGCTGGTAAAGAGAAATTCAACATGCAAAAGAAGCTTGGAGTTAGAAATTGAAATTTGAAGATTTTAGGAGGTGAGATGTATGGCAAGATCTAAGAAATCGACAGCGGTGCACCGAACAGGTTACGCGGACAAGATAACGGATATATTGAAGGATAAGGACCTCAGAGAGGGTTTTCAGAGGTACAGGAAGATGATCAACGAGAGGTTCGACCTGGATCTGACAACTAGACAGGTGAGGTACTTTTACAACAACTACGTGAAGCCTAAAGAAGTGGTGACGCCTAAAGAGGCAAAAGATGCTATCGAAGAGCAGCGAGAGACGATAAACGTCGCGATAGAGCAGATGGACCTATTTGAAGAGCAGAAAGAACGCTTGAAGGAATTGATAGATTTAGATCCCGTCGAGCTGCAGAGAGAGGCCAACAGGAACTTGTCCGAGGACGACAGGCCGAAAACTGAGTTATCCGTGAGAGGTTCGTTGGCGAGCATTACCAGACAGGAGATCGAACTAGCCGCTGAAATACTGCAGGATATCAAGGACATGAAGCAGGACCTCGGTCTTCTTTCTAAAGAGCCCGAGAGGTTGGAGATAAAGTCCGAGGAAGAAGTAGAAGTTGACATATCGGAGTTCGGGCAGGACGAGGTCAAGGAACTAGCGATGGCCATGGCCGGAGTGAACGATCGTGGCGGAAACGAAGAGTGAAGAAGGCGGGAACAAGTTTCAGGAGATGAGTAGAGAGAAAATCCTGGAGGCTGTGCCCGATGAGTTGAAGAAGCAGATCGCTATGATCCATCCTTTAGCTTTCGCCAAGAGATACGTTCCCAGGTTGATGAAGAAGCCCTCTCCTCCTTTCCATCTTGAAATGGTGAACACCGTTTTGAACAACGATAGAGTTCTGTTTTTAGCTCCCAGAGATCACGCTAAGTCGACCTTGTTTTCCTTCATTTACCCTTTGTATCGTATAGTGAAGAACAGGAACATTCGAATCTCTTTGGTTTCCGACACGCAGACGCAGGCGTACAAGTTCGTAAAAGCTGTACGGTTCGAGCTGGAGAACAATGATAAATTGATAAACGATTTTGGAGAGTTTGAAGGTGAGAACTGGCAGAAGTCTCAATTCACCGTGCAGCGAGATATTAACTATAAAGATCCGACGATGGCTGGATACGGTTTGAATTCCTCTAAATTGGGTGATAGGGCAGATCTTATCATATGTGACGACCCCATCAACAAGGACGTCTGTTTGACCGCTGCTAGACGGAAAAAGGCTTCAAGGTGGTACTTCGAGGTATTGACCAACTTTTTGGAGGAAGAAGGCGGTCAGATGATCACTATCGGCACTAGACAGCACGAGAAGGACCTCTACAAGGAGCTGATGGAAAAGTCTACGTATGTTTCTAAGGTTTACAAGGCGATAGATGATCGGACTGAAAAGGTGCTGTGGCCCGACAAGTGGACCTACGAAAGATTGATGGAGCGTAAAGAAGAGATCGGTTCCCTGGCATTTGCGAGACAGTTTCAGAACGAGATAACTAGCGAAGGTTCGAGTGTATTCCCGGAGAAGTTGCTGGAGCCTCTTTTGGACCGTGGGGCGGGAATGGTAAATCCTTATGGAGAAAGGCCCAGGTGGTTGAAGAGGTACAGGTTGTTCATGGGCGTTGATTTGGCTTCTTCCGCCGCTGTAGGTGCTGACTACGTGGTGCTGGTCACTGTTGCCGTGGATGAAGATAAGAACAGGAAATTACTGCACGTGTGGAGGGAGAAGGGAGTTCCTTTCCAAGAACAGATAGACGAGATAATCAAGTTGGACGAGTTCTTTGACTACGAGAGGATAGTGATAGAGAGCAACCAGTATCAATCTATTCTTCCCTCAACGTTGAAGGAGAAGACGGATCTGCCGATAATGAGCTACCAAACAGGGGTGGAGAAGCATACAGAAGACGTTGGAGTTCCCTCTTTGCGGATTTTATTTGAGAATGGGAAGTACGAGTTCCCTTACGGGGAAGAATGTCGGGAAGAGGTTGATACACTTTTGGAGGAGCTCAACGGCATGGCTTGGGATGATGGAAAGTTGATCACTACGGCTGCGCATAAAGATACAGTTATGGCTCTGTGGTTGGCTGAGAAAGGAGTAGATGAAGCTAACGTGGGGAACAGGTTCGAGATAATCGAAAGAGGGGAGAGATACGGAGCTTACTGACGATTATGTTACAAGAAAGTTTTTGGACACTCTGGACACTCTATTGTATGCTCGAAGTTCTTGTACTATTAGACGAAAATAGACCCTATAGCTGGTCTTTTCTGTGGCGATTCTTTAGATGTTTTATCAAAAAAGGTCTGTTGATTCGATTTCACTTTGTCTTTTTTATCTCGATAGTCGTGATCTCTGTTTCCTAGCTCATTATTGAACTCGCTCAAGATGGATCTCAAACCTAACTCCACTCATATCAGAATCTTTAACCTCAATCCTGGCATCGTTATATTCCGCAATCTCTCTGAGCATATAATATCGAGCTCCTCCAATACCTGTAGTTTCACCGGTGTAAATATCTCCTGAGAATAAGTTTTTGATACCGTTAGGTAAGCGTTTTCCATTGTCTTCGATGGTTAATAATATGTCTTCTTTCCTTTCTTTTACATCGATCCTGATGTCATCGCATTTTGAGAGTCGAATCCTAGTGAGCAGGATTTGCGAAATAAGTATGTTCAATGAATAGCCCCCTTCGACTTTTGAAATTTTTTCGGGATAATTTTCCTCTATTTTGATCCCGTATTCATCTAATATGTTAGAAAGGTCTTGGGTTACGTGCTCTAGAACTTTTAAGACATCTTTCTCGGCTTTCCACTCTGTTTTTTCTATCTCCTCGAGTTTCTTTGCTAGCTCCAAGATTCCATCTGCTTCCCTAGCGGCCCCTATACTTTTTTCCAGATATTCTCTTAGTTCTTCTGAAAGCACTGCTTCTTCTCCAAGCATTTGGTGATACCCCTGGATGATTTGGTATTTGCTTCTCAAGTCCTGTCTGAGTAATGTGTTCAAGAAGTCTTTTCGTTCTTCGGCTTTTTTCTGTTCCGTGATGTCTCTAGCGATCCCTATTGTTCCGGTCACGTCTCCTCCCTCCTTAATCAAGGTTGCGTTTATTTCCGCAAAGAGCAGTTCACCGTTTTTCGTCTCAGCTTTTATCCTGTAAGGTGAAAATTCCTTCCCTTCCAACCGCTTTTCAAAGTTTTCAACTATTTTTTCTTTGGTTTCTGAAGGGAAAAACGGAACCTCTAAAAGATGTTTACCTATAATATCCTCTCTTTCATAACCTAGTGTTTCAATAGCGGCTTCATTAACCTCCTGAAATACACCATCCTCGTCAACAAGGTAAGTTGGATCAGGGCTTGCGTTGAAAAGTTTTTTGAATCTTTCTTCCGCTTTCTTTCTCCTGGTTATATTTTTTCCGGAGGCGATGAGTGAAACAATTTCATCCTCATCGTTTCTTACGGGTCTCAATGAAAAGTCGACAGTTATCTCCTTTCTGTTTTTTCCTATGTGAGTGGCTTCGAACCGTACAATCTCACCAGTTTTTGCCCTTTCAATCGCTTTTTTAAGTTTTTGCTGTAATTCTGGAGAATGAGTCCACCAGGGAGTATTCCAGAACTTTTTACCTTCCACTTTGGAGGGGGGATCACTCACAAATTCTAGTGCGGATTCGTTTCCCTCACGAAGAGTTCCATCAGTATCTATTACCCCGATAAACGTTTCTGGGTCGTTAAAAATAGCCTCTAATTGTCTTTTACTTTGTCTGAGTTCTTCTTCAGTCTTTTTTTCCTTTCTCTTCAATCGAGTCCGTTGGATTATGTCTTCTTTCAATTGTTCGTAATGTTCTTTGGTGACTTTTCCTTTCTGTTGGGCTTTGAATACTTTAGGGGGCATGTAGAATAAGTTTTCGTGTAGGTCATCGTATATCAGCACTTTAGGGTGCGTGCGGATAACATCGACTAGCGTTTCAGGCGTGAATCTTTCCTCATTGTACTGACAGATAGCTATTATTTTTTGGTCTGGAAGAAACTCATTCAGTTTTGTCTCGTATTCCATAAGATTTTCCACTCCCGGCACCTCGCTAAAAACCCATGTCATCTCTCCAGCCACCCTCAACCCAACGTAACCTTCGTTCAAAGCCTGTTCTTGAGCTTTATCTAACAACTCGATCATCTCATCAGGGTCAAAATAACCATCTTTCAGATAGGTTTCGCTTTTAGTCAAGAACTCGAACTGGTTGGATTTGATAAACTTTTCCACATCAAAGTCCAATTTCTCAAAAGCTTCTATGACTTCCGTTTTGGTTCTATCATCAACGATGTAAAGACATTTTTCATTCCTCTCTATACCCAGAGACATAAAAGATGAAAGTGCAGAGAGCTGTTCCTCCTTATCCCTGTAAATACAGCACATATGAGTACCTAACTCTTGATCTTCTAATTTTGCCTCTAAACTTTCGTTAATCCTCAACTCTTCTTCAAGTTCCCTCTTATCTTCCATTTTCTTCACCCTGATTATTCAATTTTCAGCTTTTTTAAGCCGGACCTCGAACCTAGCTCCACCCATATCAGAATCTTTAACTTCTACGTCTCCACCGTAACTATTGGCTATCTCTTTCACCATGTAGAGCCCTAATCCGGTTCCAAAGCTCTCTCCAGCTTTGAATCCCTTCTCAAATATCTTATCTTTCGCCTCATCAGATATGCCTGCACCGTCATCTTCTAACGTTACAACGCATTCATCTTCTTCAATTTGAGAAGTGATCTTGATTTTTTCACAATTAGAATGTTGGACAGCATTTATTACCAGATTTGAAAATAGAGTTTTCAGCAAAGGGCCTCCTTTCACCATATGATCATAATATTCTATGTTCAACTTTATCCCTTTTTCCTCCAACTGATCTTGATGTTCCGATAGTACTTTATCCAGCACTAAATTCAGATTCACATCACCAATCTCTTCTTTTTCCTCAATCTCTCTCAGTTTTCTAACCTTTTCGATTATATTTGAGCTTTCTTTAACCGTGTGCTCTGATTTCTCTAGAAAATCTTTCACTTCATCAGGGAGATCATATTCTTTCATCAGTTCCAAGTAGCCCTTGACAATTTGGTTCTTATTCTCCACATCATGTCTCAATAAAGAATGCAGAAATTCCTCTCTCTTTGTCACCTTCTCCTTCACCTTCTGCATTTTTAGGTTGTATACACCATATGAGAGGTCACCAACTAATTCCACGAAGATGGCTCTTTCCTGCTCATCATCAAGATATTTTTTTGGTATGCTGGCAGATATGAGCCCGTATGTACTCCCTCTGTGGCGCAAAGCCATCACGAAGGAGCCCCTTCCTCCGTACATCTCGGAGAGAGGGCAGTCCCTGCATTCCTCAGACGGTTCATCGACTGTTATCAGACCCTTCTTTTCTTTGACCTTTTTTACACAGCTGGGAAAATCCTTCGACATGATCATCTTTTGAAGTTTTTCTTTATTCTCCTCTAAACCTGTTTGAGCAAAATTTTTTATATCTTTTTTTTCATCGAAAAGAGCTATCCAGACATTATAATATCCTCTTTCCGTGTAAAGGATCTCGCTTGCCCTTTTTATCATCTCATCTGGGTCATCTGCTTTTAGCAGCATCTGATTAACGTCGCCAAGGGATTTTAGGAGACTGTTCAAACGTATTATCTTCTTTCTCTTTTCTTCCCGGTTTTTAATTTCCCTAGAAATGATCACACCAAAGATCAGCAGCATGAACATCCATACGGTCCTGATATAGAGTTCGTGATTTGGGACATCAAGGATCAGTAACTCCAAAAAAGAACCTTCGTAAAACAACATATAATCTAAAAGTGCATCTGATAGCCAGGCTGTCATACCGAGTAATATTGAAATCAATATCACAGTTTTGGATGAAATCAAACTTCTTTTTTTATTTCTTTTTCTCATAAGGGAACTCCCTTCCTATATTTATATCAAGTTATAGTTTATATAATTTCCTAATCGACCTTTTTGAGCCTTACATCGAGCTTCACCCCATCCATATTAGAGTCCTTCACTTCCACACTTCCACCATAGCTCTCGGCTATCTCTTTCACCATGTACAATCCCAATCCGGTTCCAGCGCTCTCTCCTTTTTTGAAACCTTTTTCAAATATCTTTTCTTTCTTTTCATCAGATATGCCTGCACCGTCATCTTCTACAGTGACTAGACATTCATCTGCTTTCATCTGAGAAAAGATTCTTATTTTATCGCAATCAGAATGTTGCATCGAGTTTTCTACCAGATTAGAGAAAAGCTCTTTCAATAAAGGACCTCCTTTTACTTCACCGTCACATTCATCTATATTTAAGCTTATACCTTTCTCCTGTAGCTGATCTTGATTTTCTGATGAGACTTTCTCCATCACCGAACTCAAATCCATTTCACCGATCTCCCCCTCTTCCTCGATCTCCCTGAGTTTTCTCACCTTCTCGATTATCTCTGTACTATCGTTGGAGGCCCGTTCCGCTTTATCCACAAGTTCCTTCACTTCATCGGGAAGGTCGTAGTCTTTCATCAACTCTAGATATCCTTTGACGATCTGATTTTTGTTACCGACATCGTGTCTTAGCAGAGAATGAAGAAAGTCCTCTCTCTCTGTTGCCTTGATCCTTTTTAAAGATTCAGAAACGTGGTTAGCTAATAGCAGTGCCATCTCTAGATCCTCTTCATCGAAGTGAGATTTTTCTTTAGAGACAGCTTGAAAGACCCCTTCATTCCCCACAGGAACACTTATCGCCGACCTGTATTCACTTTTTACCGCTTCTGCATCCTGCTCTTCTGAAACATCGTCGATTATGTAGGGCTTTTGTGCTAGGTAAGTTTTCTTAGCTAGACCGCTTTCTTCTATCTTTTTATCGGTAATTCCATCTTTTGTTACACCCGAGGATGTAGCCTGCACAACGAACTTATCTCCCTCAACCGCATCGAAACTACATATATCAAAATCAAATATCTTTTCAGCTGTTTCTACAGCGAAGGAATACACATCTTCCTCGGAATCATAGGTCTGAAGTTCTGCACTTAGCTCGTGGAGCTTCTCGAGTTTTTCCTGGTGTTCTTCAATATGTTCTTCGGCTTCTTTCCGCTCGGTGATATCCTGGATACTGCCTATCCCCTCAACTGGTTCTCCTTCATCGTCAAGATTTATATTCAACATATTTTCTACCCACTTGACATTTCCTTCTGCGATTATCCTATGTTCTATGTCAAATCCACCTCTCTCTTCCAGTGTCTTCTGCCACTTATCATCAACGTAATCTCTATCTTCGGGATGAACTTTATCTAAAAAGTCCTGATAATGCACTGATTTATCCTTTGGTATTTCAAATATATTGTATGTTTCATCCGACCAGATCATTTCATCTGTTTCTAGGTCTATCTCCCAACTCCCAACCTTTGCAAGTTTTTGGGATCTATTGAGTCTAGACCTACTTTCTTTCAATTTTTGCTCCGATTTCTTTCGATCAGTTATGTCTTCAAGTATCCCTGTTGCTCTTACTGGCTCACCGTTTTCATCTCTTTCAAACACTTTTCCTACATCTTTCACCCAGATCCAATCTCCCGATTTTGTCTTCATCCTGTGTTCTGTTTTAAATATATCTATCTCGCCCTCTAGATGTTTTTGTAATTCTTCTTTAACTCTCGGTCGTTCGTCTGGATGTACCCGTTTTTCCCAGGACTCTAGGTTCTGTTCTATTTCATCGGGGTTGTATCCGAGCATCTCTGCCCATTGTTCACTATATCTTACTTCATCCGTTTTCACATTCCAGTCCCACACGCCTGCTTCTGCTCCTTTAAGTGCTAGATCCAATCTTTGTTCACTCTCTCGGAGTTTTTCCTCCGCCTTCTTCCGATCTAATGCACTGGCAATCGTCTCTCCAGCGATTCTCAGCAGATCGACAACTTCCTCGGACCATTTTTCTTCTTTTCTGACCCAATCGAACCCGATAAATCCTATGAGAGAGTTGTCTGTGGTCATGGGGAGGGCTATCAATGATTTGATATTTTGTGCTTGGAAAGTTTCTTTTTCTGCTTCGGCTTCGGGAGGTAATTCGGATACTTTTGGAATAGTTATATTTTCAAAATTTTTAAGTTTCTCCATCCACCAAGGGAATGTATCGGAAGACAAACCCTTGAGTCTGTCCATCTGTGGTTCAACCCCTTCATCACACCATTCATAGGTGTTGTCCATCTTTTCTAGATCTTCATAGAACTGGAAAACATAGCTACGATCGGCACCTGCGAACTCTCCGATTCTTTTCAAAGCCTGATCTATATTTTCATCGATTTTTTCCACTTCGATATTCATCAGTTCGGTCGAAATTTCGGTTATAATTCTCTCCAAATTCTCACGATATTTTATCTCTTCTTCTGCCTCTTTCTGATCGGTTATATCTCGGACTATCGCCATGAATGAAACAGGATTCCCTTCGGTATCGCGAATAACACTAGTCGACAGTTCTCCTGGAAATTCATTTCCTTCAGAATCGAGAATAGTATATTCTATATTCCTTAACTCCCCTTTCTCCAAAGTTTTTTCAAGATTTTCTGCCGCTCTTTCTCTATCTTCTGGAGCAATTAATTCAAACGCATCTTTCCCTATTATCTCATCTTTGGAAGGTAGCCCCAGTAGCTCCACTGCTTTTTGGTTGCATTCTATTATTTTACCTTCCAAATCAGTAATAGCGATTGTTTCGGGCGACGTTTCAATAACAGATCTATAACGCCTCTCCGCCTCTTTCCGCTCGGTGATATCTCTTGCAAAGGCGAATTCGTATTCTTCACCATCATGTTTGATATAATGGTTGATTACTTCAACTAGATATCTCTCACCCTCTTTAGTTTCGTGCTCGGATTCAAATTTGAGGGTGCCTTTCTCCTTCAATTTCTCCCAATGTTCCCCCCGGATATCCTTCCCATGGTTTGGGTCAACATCCCAAATATACATGCCTTCCAGTTCCTCTTTTGAATAACCCAAACGTTCGACCACGGTTTCATTTACATATGTAAATTTTCCTTCTTCCGTGATCCAATATATCTCCGGAGTCGCCTTGTCAACAGAATATTTAGTCAATTCC
This sequence comes from uncultured Thermoplasmata archaeon, assembly GCA_964585175.1. GTDB lineage: Archaea > Thermoplasmatota > Thermoplasmata > Halarchaeoplasmatales > Halarchaeoplasmataceae > Natronoplasma. The sequence goes on along the minus strand of CAZPCW010000009.1, from coordinate 471 downwards.
AAAACCTCCTCAGTACTGCCCTGTTTTACCTCCTGTTCTATCGCATCGGCTAACACACCGTACTGACTTTTCGGATTTCCACCTTTCTGCAGGTACCTATCCGCTCCAAGGTTCAGAGCCTTCATCGCAACTTCTTCCCTGCCTTTACCGGTGAACATTATGAAGGGGATTTCATCCTCCCCTTCTTCTCTCAGCTCTTCCAAGAATTCTAATCCATCCATCTCAGGCATCTGGTAATCTGAAACTATAACATCGAAGTCCTCTTCATTCAGCAAATCTAGAGCTTTTTCGGCAGAGGGAACAGTCTGAATTTTTATTTCTTCGGCTATTCTCTCCAGGAATATTTCAGCCTGATCCAATAACGAGGTTTCATCGTCGACGAGAAGTGTCTTTATTGTCATTATACACTAACCCCTCCTATCTATTATTAATTTGAGAAGTAGACATATAAAACCTTCCCCTTTTTTCAAG
>CAZPCW010000008.1:0-47990 GCA_964585175.1 uncultured Thermoplasmata archaeon | reverse complement strand
TTTTGAGGTCGATCTTTTGATGAATTTTGCCATCGATAAAGAGATTGAAGAGCACGAGTATAAATCTTCCCATTTCTCTTTTATTCTAGTTTCTTGGGAGAAAAACCAAACTCTATCTTTTATCTCCTCTAAAGGATGAGGATATAGAAATGGCAAACAAATGACTCGAAAAGAATTAAAAACATAAGTTATTTTATCTGAAGTAGAGGTGTAATCAAAATGGCTCGGGAGAAGGAAGGAGAAAAAACATGTGAGTCCTGTGGCAAGAAGATAACGAAAAGAGCGGCTTCGACCTATAATGGTCTTTGCAAGAAATGTTACCAAAGAGAGGAAGAGGACTCAGAAGGGATATATGCGGGATGACGAGATAGTCTAGACTTCTCATCGAAGGATGTCTGTCAAATGCCTCCTGTCTATCCACCTAATTGCCTCTCAAAGCGGTTCTCAGGTCTGAGAGATACCAGTCAGATGAATAATGAAAAAGAAAGGTGGTTAGGTATAGGTGAATGAAAAATCTATAGAGAGTACTCTACGAGACCTCAATTTTGCTCTAAGCGAGTGTGATATTTTACCAATAGGCATATGCGTTATTTATTTGTAAAATTACACACCTCTTCGCATCAAACACCTCTCAGACACCCCTATAGTACGACTCACAGAACTAGAATCGGAGAACGGAGACGGATAAAGGGGTAACATCCCTTACCAACTCAACGGAAAATTCACCCTCAAATCTAGTGCTTATTTCATCTCTTTCATAGTATGTCTATATCTATTACTCGGGTGTGTAGAAGTGTACATTCTTCTATCTTTAAGTGAGATGCTCCCTCTTTGTTATTATATAGATATAGATGTTAGAAGCATTTGATTCTGAGATTCAACATCTTAAAATTAGATGAGCCCATAAAATATTTTAAAGTATTCATCGATATGGTTAGCAATTCAATCGAGGGCTAAGGATGAAAAAGAAAGCACTTGTCGTCGCTATCACCCTTTCACTGCTGCTCAGCGGGATGATGGTAGCGGTCGGAGGCGAGGCAACGGATGGTGAAGAAGTTAGAGAAGCAGATAGGATTGATGAAGAGCAGGACGTAGAGAAGAAAGTAGAAAGAACAGACGAGACTTCTCTCGGTGAACAAAACTCGATAGATGAAAAAATTCAAAAGAAACATCATCCTGGATTTAACCATGAACTCCGGTTAAGGAAGGATAGAAGAAACCAAAAAAAGCTTTCACAACAGGGAAAGGATAGAGTCCTGTCAGATACCCAACAACCGACTGAGAATTATACATCTCATGATCCGATCAGGATAGATAACAATACCGATTTGAACTGCTTTTCTCGCTCCTCGTATGGGTGGAAGTATCCAATCAGGATAGATAACAATACCGATTTGAACCAAACAGCTCAAGAGGAAGGATGGCCCGGAAATGGAAGTGAGGACAATCCCTATATTATCAAAGAACTCGACATTAGTGGGTACGATTATGCCCTCTATATTGGGAATACGACCGATTATATCAAAGTGAGGAACTGTTCTTTTTATAGTAGAGGAAGTAGATTCGCTTTGAATCTTCACAATGTGACAAATACACGGCTGAAATATAACACAGTGTTATCGAATGAGGTGGACTACTATGATACCGCTGGGATTTACCTTAAGTACTCCAATAATAACATGGTTAGCAACAATGAAGCACCCAAGATTGATCTCGACTCGTCTAATGGTAATATAATTAGTAAGAACAATCTTTCCTCAGACAAGCGGGTACAGGGAATATCCATCTCAGATTCTAGGGACAATACGGTGATGAATAATACCTTCTCACCAGGGGCGTATGCTGGAATCTTTCTCTCGCATTCGAGGAACCACATTCTAGCCAATAACAAGATGGAGGTCAGTGGGATATTTATTGATGGGAATAATTTGACCGATTGGAATTCGCATTCAATAGATACATCGAACACTGTGAATGGAAAACCCATTTACTACTGGAAGAACAGGAGTAGTGGAAGTGTACCGGACGGCGCTGGTCAGGTTATATTAGCTAATTGTACGGATGTCACTGTGGATGAGCAAAACATAAGTGATTGTTCAGTTGGTATACAAATTGGTTTTTCTGATGACAACACGGTGACAAACAATATTGTTTCATCGAACTTCCTAGGACCAAGAAAAGAGATGCCAAGTGGTATTTATCTTAAAGAGTCTACCAATAATATGATAATTAACAACCCCTCTGTATCAAATAACAGTGGAAAGGGAATTTTACTCTTGGATTCTAGCCACAATATGGTGATGAACAACACCGCATCTAACAACGAATATGGCATCGCCATAAAAAAGTCCAACAACAACACGGTGAGCAACAATAACGCACCATCGAATTCCCGCGGCATAGCCCTCGAAGAGTCTAGCTACAATACAGTGAGTAACAACAACGTATCATCGAATTATGGGGGCGGCATATATCTGTACTCGTCAAGCAATAACATGGTTAGCAACAATATTGCGTCTTCGCCTGATTCCCTGACTGATCGTTCTGGGATCCTGCTTTATGAGTCTTCAAGCAATAATTCGCTGAGCAACAATACTGTTTCTAATAATACCCATCCACAGTTTGGGGCATGGGGGATCTACCTAGGAAAGTCTACTTACGATAATCTTCTCTATCACAATAGTATAATCAACAATACAGACCAAGCTATTGATGACGGTAACAATAACCAGTGGTACAATCCTACGTTGCAGGAAGGTAACTATTGGAGCGACTATAGTGGAGGGGATACTGATGGCGACGGAATAGGCGAGACGCCTTATACTAATATCGATGGTTCTGCTGGAAGCGAAGACAAATATCCTCTAGTAAAATCCAATAAAAAATATTATGAACTTAGGATCGACATCGACGGAGGAGGTTTAACTGACCCTAAAGCGGGGTCTCACATCTATGAAGAAGGAACTGAGGTCAATATCACTGCAACACCAACAGAGGGCTGGTACTTCGCCAATTGGACAGGTGACTATACTGGCGAAGACGAAGAGATTAAAGTCACTATGGGCGAAAACAAGTCGATAACAGCTCACTTCGAAGAAGAAGTAGTAGAGTACGAACTAACGATAAATGCAGGTGAAGGAGGAACGACAGATCCTGAGCCAGGCACATACACTCACGAAGAGGGAACCGAAGTTACGGTAGAGGCTATACCGGACGAAGGTTACGTGTTCGACGAGTGGGGTGGAACTAATAAAACAAGAGAAGAGATCACCATAACAATGGACGATGACAAGGAGGTAACAGCTCTTTTTGAAGAAGAAGATGAACCAACAGTAGAATTCAATGTGACCAATTTCAACGTTAATGTGGATGGACTTGAAGTAACTATAACAGCCGATGTGGAGAACGTAGGTGACGCTGAAGGTACCATAGAATTAACAGCAGCAGGTGAAGTTATCCACTCTTTAACACTAGAAGCTGGAGAGACAGTATCAATCGATGAAACTTATGAGTTCGAGGACGAAGGAGAATACACGATAGAACTCGGCGATGAATCAGAGACAGTAATCGTTGAAGAAGAAGCGCCTAATGAATACGTCTTAACAGTAAACATCGATGGAGAAGGCTCAACTGATCCCTCAGAAGGCAATCACACCTATGAAGAAGGAACTATGGTCACCGTAGAAGCTACGCCAGCAGAAGGCTGGAACTTCGTAGAATGGACTGGTGACGCCACCGGAACGGAGGCTACAATAAACATAACTATGGATGAGAACAAGAGCATAACAGGTCACTTTGAAGAAGTGGAAGAAAACGAGAAGGTTCTTACCATAGGAGTTGAAGGAGAAGGAACCACTCAGCCTAAACCTAGTGACCATACTTATGGAGAGGAAACTGAGGTGACGGTAGAAGCCACGGCTGCTAAAGGCTGGTATTTTGTTGAATGGACAGGAGATGCAACTGGAACAGATCCAACGATAAATGTGACGATGGACTCCAATATAAGCATAACGGCACATTTTGAAGAGGAAGAAAAAGCACCAGAATTTGAAGTTTCCAATTTCACTGTTGATGTAGATGGTCTCGAAATCAAAATCACAGTGGATGTAGAGAACATCGGAAACGCTACAGGTACCATAGCATTAAAAGTAGATGGTGAGGAATTTGATAACGTAACGCTTGAACCCGGTGAGAAGAAAACACTTGTGAAGACTTATGAATTTGAAGAGGAAGGAGAACATAAGGTGGAACTCGGTGATGAAGAATCAGAGACAGTAAATGTCCAAGAAGAGGAAGATGATGGGATAGGCATGACTATGATGATGGGAATCATCGTGATCTTGGTTTTGGTCCTAGCCTTGATAGGATATATGAGAATGAAGGGCGATGAAGAGAGAGATACAGAGATGGAAGAAGATAGTGAGGAGTCAGAGTTAGCTGTCATGGGAAAGAGCGAGGATAGTGCGGATGTCGATGATGAAAATGAAGAAAATGTTAAAGAAACAGAGGGAGAATCGGAAGAGGAACTATAGAGTCTGGAAAACCTAAAATTAAACCAACAGGAAAAACCATTCTCTCAATTTCTTATCTGTTGAAGGAGGATTGAATTTTGTTTAGGTCTATGTTCGAAACTAATATTCTAATCCACCTAATTGAGTATTATCGGACAAAAGGTCCGTCAAAAATCGATTTACGGGCAAATTGGAGTTCGAATCTCCTCCTCGGCGTAATATTTTTTACTTACTGGGTGGGACATAGATGAGCATAGAGGAATCCGCTGAGCCGGTGAGAGAGAAGTTGGATGTGGAGGAAGAGGACCTTGAAGAGATAGACGACGCACTACTGGTGAAAGTCTACAATAAATCCTTCGATAGAGGCTACCAGCAGGGGTTTAAGGAAAAGGGAATGATCAGCAACCTGAAGTTTAGGTTTCGGGACCATCTGCCTGCGAAGATTTACAGGAGGATTCGGTATATACGTAGGATAGGAGTTCTTAACACGCTGAAATTCAAATTAGGGTTGAGTACTCCGCAGAAGGAATTTGTTATGGAAGAGGATCAGTAGAGGGGTGAAATGGTCGGGAATATTCGGAGTGAATAAAAGATAGGTGACTTGAGAGGTGAAGTCAATCTGATACCGCCGTGGAGGAGTAGGAAGGTGTTTTGATTTTCTTTGGTCGGATGGATAGGAAGGGGTGTAAGGGCAGGGGATCGAGCATCGACTCGGGAAAAATATTTTATAAATTAATCACGCTATAAGTCTCAATCTCGAAGGACTTTCTTCGGGTGAATGATTCCCATATTGGAGGATTGAGGATGAGCATGAAAAAATGTTTGGCTATATATTTAGTGGTCATTTTAGTTGCGAGTGTTTTTGGAATGGTTATGGGGACAGCGAGTAGTATTGAAAAAGGGGATAAATATGAACTCACGGTAAATATTGAAGAGGAAGGGACAGTAGAAATTGACCCAAACCAGGATGAGTACGAAGAGGGAACAAATGTGACTTTGGAAATTGAAGAAAAGGATGAGGAAAATTTTGAGAAGTGGAATTTATCAGATGATTTGGTCGGGGACCATATTAGAGAAGAAAAAATACAGTTGGAAGAAGAACCTCCCGAAGGATGGCAGCAATGGGAACAACGGCGAAGAGAGGAATGGGAAGAAAAGGAAAAGAACGCAACGGAGATAACGGTAACGATGTTGGATGACTATGAGATCACCGCTGTCTTTGAAGATGAAGTGGAAGAGGAAGATGATGATGAGGACACACCAGGATTTACATCCATGATTCTAGTCCTTAGTATAATTATCGCTGTGAGCATATACCATAAAAAGAAGGAGTAGCACTAGTAGCTCTTCATAGATATGGGTAAAAATCTGTAAAAAAACCTCTTCTTTTCTCTCATCCATAGCAATTTGGAGCAAAAAACAAGAAGAACGGAAGAGTGTTTTGAACCGTAATGATGATGGACCCAGCGTGATTTGAACCTTAAATTTGTATATAATATGTAAGATAGTAGGAAAAATAGGGGTTTTAGGGTTTACGGCTTTGAACCTCAACCCTAGTCAAGCCACTGGCGGGAATTGAACCGATATTTGTATACAGATAGGCGTTAATTTCCCTTCCCTCGCATACGCAGAAAGGTGATAGCCTTTCGAAGTAAAGGGGGACATCACTCCCCCATATTCAATTAACTTTTTGAGTGTAGCGAGGAAAGTGATTGAAAAGAAGGAATCTCTGATTCCTTCGCATTATTTTCTGGACAGTTGAAGAATTATGGAAGTAGGAAGAAATCTAAGAGACACGACTCAGATGAATAATGAAACAGAAGGTGCCTAAGGTATAGGTTAATGAAAATACACGTCGAGAGTACTCTACGATATCTCAATATTCCGCTGAGCGAGTGTGATATTTAAAAATGTATACGCATATTGGAAGCTTAATTTCACAGAAAATTTATTTACTATAGGTCAAATAAGAAAATATGAGGAGGATAAAGAAGGCTATTCACAATGCTTTAATAGGGCTCTTCACACTTATTCAAATATCTTTTTTCTCAGAGGTAACCCTAGCTCAAAATTCAAATGGGGAAGATTTAATAGCAGGTCTTTCGACCCTCTGTTGCTTTGTTATAATTGCAGTGATAATCATAATCATACTAATAATTATTCTTTTGTTAAAAAAAATCTTCAGTTCATCTCGTCATCAAACTACTGTGGTACAGCAACCCCCTCCACAACAGCAACAAACCCAACAGCCTCCACCATCATCTCAAAAGCCAATAAGAAATTGTCCAGATTGTGGGCAACAGCTGCGCTATATTGAAGAATACGACAGCTGGTACTGTGATAACTGCCAAGAGTACAAATAAAACCCTTTTTCAATTTTCTTTCATTGATGGATCTATTAGCATATGTAAATTTGTATACAAATTGGTGTTAGTTTCCTACCCCTCGAATAAACAGAAAGTGGATAGCCTTTCGAAGTAAAGGAGGATATCAGTATCCCGCATTCAATTATATTTCTGAACAAAATGATGAAAATCATTGAAAAAAGAGGGGTTGCCTACAAGTAGACATTAGTTTTCCTTCTTTTTAAGTATCCCCTAACCTCTATTGTTTTCCATCGACTAACAACTCTTTTTAAACCTTAAATCGGGCAGAATACTTCCGGCTTTTGAAATACGGAAGATTTCAAAAAATACCACAGGAAAACTAGATTTTCCTGCTAGGTTTCTGAGGAAGTGGAGCTTTCTCATCATTTAGTCGGAGGAGTATGTCAACTTTTTAGGATTATAGAATATAATATTATGGAGCCTTCAGAAAAGAGTTTGGGCTCCTAACATGCATGTTTTCCTAAAATATTTAAACCCTATCCATTAATAATATAGTTTAGGAGAGGGTCCTGACATGAAGATGAAAATAATTGCATTCGCCATAACCCTCTCACTGTTGCTCAGCGGTATGCTGGTAGCGGTCGGAGGTAGGGCGAGGGAAGCGAGGGAAATTGTAGATGAAGGTATCGAAGAAACTGGACTACAAGCCTTCCAAGTAATCCATGATTGGACCGATCTTAACAATATGCGTAATAACCTATCCGGCAACTACATTTTAAAGAATGATCTGGACGAGAATACATCAGGTTACGAGCAGCTAGTTAATACCACAGATGGATGGGAACCGATAGGAGATGATGATAGCCCATTCACAGGCACTTTCGACGGAAACGGGTTTGTGATAAGCGACCTTTACATAGACCGCTCCAAAACAGATTTTGTCGGACTGTTTGGGTATATCGATGTTGGATCAGAAGTTACCCGCATAGGACTCGTTGATGCAAACGTGAGTGGAAGCCACCGTGTAGGCGGACTCATTGGACGAAACCATGGCACGGTGAAAAACTCTTCTGCAAAAGGAAAAGTGAGCGGAACCTTGTATGTAGGCGGGCTCATTGGAGAAAATTCCATTGTGAAAAACTCGTATACCACAGCTGAGGTGAGCGGAGGACACCGTGTAGGCGGACTAGTGGGAATAAACATTCAGGGCCCGGTGTCTAACTCGTATGCAACCGGTAACGTGAGCGGATATAATTGGATAGGAGGGCTCGTTGGAGATAACTTTGATGGCGAAGTGTCCAACTCGTATGCAACCGGTGATGTAAGCGGTGATGAAGATGTAGGCGGGCTCGTGGGAAATAATACTGGCCTAGTTTCCGACTCTTTTTCATTAGATTCACCCGTGATAGGAATGAACCAAGGCACAAACAAAGGCAGAGTTACAGATGCTATTAAATCAGAAATGAAAGACTATCCACAGTACACTCAAATCTCTTACCCCAATTATACTAATTTACAAGAGCCCTGGGATTTTGTAGGTGATCAAAACAATGATACTAGTGATGAGGATATTTGGGGTATAGACAAAAATGGAATAATCAACGATGGCTATCCATTCTTGACTTGGAGAGTAGAATCAGAAATCTACGACTGGTACGATTTAGACGAGGTGAGATATGATTTAGACAGGGACTACGTTTTGATGAATGATCTGGATGAGGACACTGCAGGCTACGAAGATTTAGTCAATACCACAGATGGTTGGGAGCCGATAGGAGATTGGGATGTGGATAATGACGTCGAGTTTTATGGTACTTTCGACGGAAACGGACATGAGATAAGCGGCCTCTACATAGACCGCCCTAGAACCGACGAAGTTGGACTTTTTGGATGTCTCTCTTGGAAATGGAGAAATGATGACAATAATATAACTAAAAAAGGAACAGATGAAGTTGGACCGGGTGGATTCATCTCTTCAACATCCCAACCACCCTCAATTGAAGGAGAAGTTACAGACGTGAGACTCATCAATACAGCCGTGACCGGAAATAACCGAGTAGGGGCGCTCGTTGGACAGAACTATGGCACGGTGAAAAACTCGTCTGTAAAAGGAAAGGTTAGCGGATCGAATTCTGTAGGCGGGCTCATTGGAAAAAATGCCATGGTGAAAAACTCGTATGCAACAGTTGAGGTAAGCGGAGGCGAACGTGTAGGCGGACTCGTAGGGAGGAACATTGGCCCGGTGTCAAACTCGTATTCAACCGGTGAGGTTAGCGGAAATGGCCGTGTAGGCGGGCTCGTAGGATATAACGAGGATAACATAGTGAACAACTCATATGCAAGAGGGATCGTGAGCGGAGAGTGGCTTGTAGGCGGGCTTGTAGGAGAAAACGGTTTCATTGTGAACAACTCGTATGCAACCGGTGATATAAGTGGAGAAGAGGGTAAAGGTGCACTCGTAGGAAGGAATCTGGACGGGGGCCTGGTTGTCGACTCTTTTTCATTGGATTCACCAGCGATAGGCATAAATCAGGGCAAAATACAAGGCAGAGTTACAGATGCAAATAAATCCGAAATGAAAGACTATCCTCTGTACACTCAAATCTCTTACTCCGGTTATAATAATTTATTTGAGCCCTGGGACTTTATTGATAATCCAAACAATGATACTGTTAATGAGGATATATGGGATATAGATGAATATGAAGAAATAAACGATGGTTATCCTTTCTTGACTTGGGAAGATAGAATGACTACAAAACCATCAAAACCACAGAACTTACAGGCCTCAGCAGGGGATGAACAGGTAGAACTAACGTGGGATGCTCCTTCAGATAATGGCGGGAGTAGCATCACCGAGTACAAAATCTATAGAGACACTACAAGTGGGAGCTTAAGTTATCATGACAGAGTGAACGGAAGTACAACCACCTATACTGATAAAGGGCTCACAAATGGACAGACATATTACTATCGAGTCTCAGCGGTGAACAATGTAGGTGAAGGAGACAGATCGAGTGAAGTAAGTGCAACACCTTCCTCAGATTTAACTCCGTCTTCTGTACCAGAGGACCTTCAAGCCTCGTCAGGCGATGGACAGTTGGACTTAACATGGGATGCTCCTTCAGAGGATGGCGGGAGTAGCATCACCGAGTACAAAATTTATAGAGGTACTTCTTCTGGCGCCCTAACTTTTCTCACCTCTGTTACATCTACTTCTTACACAGACCAAGATGTAGAGAACGACCAGACATATTACTACAAGGTGAGTGCCGTTAACAGCGCAGGTGAAGGAGACAAATCGAGTGAAGTAAGTGCAACACCTTCTTCAGATGATGACCAAAACGGAGACGGAGGTATATCTGGATTCACGGCAACTCTACTTTTATTATCAGCCGTTATAGCCGTGGCGATTTATCAAAAGAAAAAACGGTGAATTATAAGCTTAAAAAACCTCTTTCCTAACTTTTCTTTATTATCTTGTGAGGAACCATTTAGCGGAATTCTAAAATCAATATTTGTATACAAATAAGAGTTGATTTCCCTTGCCTCAGATTTTCCCATGAGAAGACTAGAGCGAAATTTACTAAAAAAGATTTAGTGCCTTTATTCTTACGAATTTTCTTCACTTTTGCCTTTTTGGGAAAATATAAAAAAAAGAGTGGAGGCCTGAGTTTATATCATTCAAAATCTATTTTGAACAGAGAAAAAAGCAATGTAAAATATGATAAAAGAAGTCAATTGAGGGTACTAATAATCGTCTAGATCTTTCAAAGCTTCCTCACATTTTTCCGCCCAAAGTTTCATATCCCTTTTCTTGAACGACTCAAAAGCTTCGTTGAGACTTTCCTCTGCCTTTTCTACTTCCCCTAATCTTACGAAAAGGAGAGCATATTCGTATCTTACCTTTTCTAGGTCGATCTTTAGACCACTATTTTCCAGTAGTTTCTCAGCTTCTCTGAACTCTTTTTTCGCTTTTTCCAGTTCCCTTTTTTCACGGTAAACTATTCCCAAGACCCCACGAGTTCTGCCCCTTTCTGGTTTGGTATCCATTTTTGTTGCTAGTTCAATTGCCTTTTCAGCTTTTTGAAAGGCGTTGTCATATCGTCCTTTTTCCAAATGCGCTTTAGCTAGTTCGCAAAGATTCTCTATATATAACCGTTTACTCCCTATCTCAGAACAGATATCTAGACTTTCCTCGATATGTTTTTGAGCTTTTTCGATCTTTCCCTTATATCGGTACATCTTTGCGATATAATTTAATGAATCTGCGACACCGCGCTTATCTCCGATCTCCTTACTGATCTCTAGACTTTCTTCATGACGTTCAAGACTTTTTTCTAATTCACCTTTATCGCTGTACACAGCTCCGATGTTATTGAGGGTCATAACTATACCTCGTTTATCACCAAGTTTTTTCTTGATCTTTAGACCTTTTTCGAGGTGCTCGAGACTTTTATCTAGATCTCCTTTATCTCGGTATAGTTCTCCGATATTATTATGTGATCTACCGATTCCTGACTTATCCCCTAGTTTTTTGTCGATCTCTAAACTTTTCTTATAGTGCTCAAGACTACTATCTAATTTCCCCTTGTCACGGTACACCATACCGATATTGTTCAGTGACATGCTGATACCCCGCTTATCTCCGATCTTCCTACTGATCTCTAAGCTCTCTTCGAAATGCTCAAGACTCTTGTCTAGGTCCCCTTTATTCTGGCACACGACTCCGATATTATTGAGTGAACTAGCTAGGGTTTTTTCATCCTCTAAACCCCTTCTGATCTGAAGAGCTTCTTCTAATAGTTCTAAGGCCTTATCATAAGCACCTCTTCTAAAATTGATAGTTGCGATGTCATGCCGAGTCTGGGCTATCTCCTTATCATCTCCGAATTCTTCAGCAATTTTTATCCCTTCTCTCCACGCTTTTTCGGCTTTATCGTATTCTCCCTTCCTTAAAAACGCCCATCCTTTGACCCCTAAAAGTCTTATCTTTTCTTCTGTAACTGATGATTCCTCTATATCTTTCCTTATTTTTTCTAGACTATTTTCACATATTTTTAAACTCTTATCGAATTCGCCCTGTTCTTCGTATATTTTTGCAATTTTACTGTGAAGGTCAGCCTCTTCAACAGTACTCTCTACCAGCTCCAATGCACTTTCGTATTCGTCGAGAGCCTGATCATACTTACCCATCAAGTTATGAACATCGCCGAGAGATTCGTAGGCCTCTTTCAATTTCTCTCTTTCTTCCAATACATCTATCGAATATCTATACAACTTTTCCGCTTCTTCATTTGCATACTTTTCTTTTGCAAGAACTCCGGCTTTCATCAGATACTTTCCCGCTCTTTCGTCATTTGCTTTATAAAAGTGACGTCCGACCTGATCTAGCATAGATTCTTCTTCATCCGTGTACAGTTCTTCATAAGTCTCAGCTATCATCCGATGGTACTCACACCGTAATTCCTCGTTCATCCCGTTATATAGTACGTCTCTTATCTTACTATGGTCAAACCTGTACTTTTTATTGATAGAGCGTACTAGATCATAGGACCTTTCTATCTCGTTGAGGTTTTTCAGGAGTTTGACTCTGTCCATCCCCGTCAAATTGACCAAAACATCGCTCTTAAATTCCTCGCCCACTATACTCGCAGTTTCTAGCAGTTTTCTCTGTTCTTCCGTCAGCCTATCTAACCTTCTTACTACGAGATCATAAACTTTTTCTGGAATCTGAACTTCTTTAAAGGTTTTTTTCACTTTCCATTTATTTTCTTTTTTTACCAGATGTCCTTCTTCAACTAATTTACGTAGCAGTTCCAATAAGAAGAATGGATTCCCTTCACACTCTTGATAGATATCATTCACCATTCTCTCTTCCAACCCCATTTCTCCCAACGTTTTTTCGATCAGTCTTTCTACATCTGATTTCTCCAATCTTTCCAATAAGATATGGTCGAATAGATCCTCTCTTTTCATCTCCTGCAGCGCAGGTTTTAACTGATATGTTTCCCCCTCGGGTTTACTAACCATATCCTTCGATCTATAGGCGCCTAAAATGAGGATTTTATCGTCTTTTGTATTTCTAGAAAGATAATGAATTAATTTTAATGAAGTAGGGTCCGCCCATTGTAAGTCATCTATGAATAACACAACAGGCTGCTCAGATGATAGTCTTTGTAGACCCAAAAGGACGTTGTCAAATATATTTTCCTGTTTTATCTCTGGATCCTCCACCAGGAACTCTCCGTCATATTTACCGGAATCAATAAACCACTGTAGTTCCGATTCTATGTTTTCAACTTCTGACATATCTCCGTTCCAATCTTCTAGTTCATCTGGTTTTCCTGAAAGTTTTTCTTTCATATCATCTATCAGGAATTCGTTCTTACCTCCCTCGATCACAGTTGCTAGAGATATACCCTCTAAAGACTGGATGAGGATGTTGTAGTCTCCATAACCTATTGAATTCAATTCACCGGTTTCCTCACGACCCATCATGGACAAGGAATCTTTCACAAATTCCTTCACGACTTTGAGCATGGAAGAAAAAATATCGTGATCGATGTCTTCATCTGCGTTCTTGCGTTTCGCTTTAGATACGAGGATACCGTCATCGTTGATCAAGTAGGCTGCTAGAACTTTTGGCGGCGGTTCGTCAGATATCAAGTGGTAAAGGTCCGTATCTCGAAGTCCATCTTTGATCGGCTTCAAAGGCTCAATACTTTCCGTCCAACACCTACTCTTTATTATCTTAGTCTCTTCATCTTCTGCAAAATCTAGAAATTCATTCACAAGTCTTGTTTTACCCACTCCCGCTTCTCCGGCTATGAAGATGGTAGAACCATTGCCCTTCTTGGCCCTTTCGAACCTCTCTACCAGTTTTTTAAACTCTTCTTCTCTACCTATCAATTCGGGCTGAAAAGTGAGGTCTGGAGCGTCCACCTCCATATGTTCAAAAACTGTCGAAAACTATAAAATCTTTATGATTTCCTCAATTCTGATTTTCAGAGTTGAGTCAAACGGAGTTCAAGTACTATCAAAAATTTTTTTCTGAAATGACTTGAAGCGAGTAGAGTTCAAATTCTAGTCGACATCAATAATCCACTAACATTAAAAAATGACCTCTTTGGTCTAAAAATTCATCAAAATCATTCATATTTCACAACTACTCATCATAGATCCAAAAAATATAAAATAAGTGATTTTAGATCATTCTCTTTTTACTGGGTCACACTTTCAGCTGATTATATCAGAAGGCGAACTGGGGCATATCGCCACCTTCCGATTCATCTTCATCATCTGCATTTTCTTCAGTTCCCTCTGTCGTTTCTTTCTCTACTGATCTTTCTTCGACTTCACTTTCCTCCGGCATACCTGCACTTTCTTCCTCTACATCTTCGATAGATTCTTCTTTCTCGTCGATCCATTGTCCTTCTTCAACATTTTCCCGTTCCGTGCTTTCTAAACTCTCTTCAGTTGGAGGAGCAGCCCTTTCTTTCTCAGCCTCTTCTCTCATCTCTTTAAGTTCTTCTTCTAGACCTAACTCCTCGACACTGTTTTGAGTGATATCGTGTTTCTCTTTCTTTTCTTCAGGTATATATGCTAACCACAGATCGGGATCGTTTTCTTCCACTAGAGCATCTTCCATCCCCTGTCGGATAATCTTTTTCTTTTTGATATTCTTGTAGGGCGCGACCTTTATGCCGATTCCTATAACGATCAAGGCGATGATCAGTATGGTTATTATCATCAGAGGAATACCGTGTAGATAAACATCTCCGCTAAATAATATGCCCGAGGTTATAACGATCTCTGGGTTCATGGTGATCGGCTCTTCTGAGTCACCGGACCTCTGTACTTCGATATAATTTCTAGAATCGGAATTCTCACCTGTTTTTACATTATCTGTTTCTTCCACACTCGGTCTAATGCCTGATGGGAATATGATCCTAAATTCAGTATCGATGCCTTGGCTAGATGGTATCTCTAATTCGCCCATATCTATACCGTAAATGTCAAAAGCGTTTCCGTTTGAGGATTCTTTAACTGGCACGCTGAATTCGGAATCGATAAGTAAAACGATAGGTTGACTATCGCCGTCTCCTTCACCGGTTTCCCAAGTACCATCTTTAAATCTCGAGTTAACACCTATATCGTCCTTACCGAGAGCATCTCTTAGTGTTTGATTCATCCCGTCAAAATCTTTCATGTCCTCGCCATCTCTGGTCATGTCTAGAATTCGCTGTTTATCGAAGATATCTCTTTTTTCTGCTTGTCGGATTAGGTCAGCTGTAGCATATTCTAATTTGATCTCATTTGGAAGCGAGTCTTTCATATCCTGGGGAGCCTCGACCACACCAGCTTCAACCTTTGCATCGACTATAGCGTTCGCGTCCGCTTTGTAATCCATGTTCAAAATTTGGGTTTTTATCGAAATACTTTCGAGATCAATCTTCATGTCTAGTCCGATAGACTGTTGGTTTGGAAGTTCTTCATCGTCTAAAGCTGAACGGAGAGTACCGTTGAAACCGTCCTGTGGATTAATTTCATAATAATCCTCCCCATCCGCTTTAGGCTCGTTTCCGTTAGAATCATATAATTTTATGAAATCGGGTGTATGTAGTTCCAACCGCGTTGAATAATCTTCGTATTCTTGATCCATACTGGGGAATTCAAAATCAACTATCGCACCGCTGTTCATCAAACTTTCGGTGAGTTCATTATCGAGCTCCACATCTTCATCGTCTGCGGTTATATTAGGCTGGAAATTTTTAACTTCGTATCTTCGGATAATGGTTCCCGAGGTCCTACCTGGATCTTTATAGGTGAAATCTACATCTCCTAGAAAACTTGGGATTTTGTTTTCGACATCCTCTACTGAGCTGTTCATCTCATCGGTGATATCTTTCCACTTGGCAAGGTCGTTATTGATAGCCGTACGGATGAACTGTGCATCAACATAATCTAGATTCTCAACAGGATCAGGTATAGAAAAGCCGTCGTATCTTCCCGTATCTACAGAGGAGATAGAGGCGTTCAGTGTGAGATCAATGCTTTCTAGATTTTGCAGTTCAAAGACCCCTTCTATTGAAATATCCTCTTGAGTGACTTCACGGACTTCGCCGTCGTATTCCCAGACCAGAGTGGCTTCGTTCGAAGTTCCTTCAAACTGGTAGGTTTTCCACCACCTGCCATTTTCCTTTCTTCCATCCACGAACTTGATATCTTCCGGAGCACTAACGTTGGCTTTCGTGTCTATGTAGTTGGGGATATCGACGGTAAAATCTTTTCTTATGGTCGCGTCCAGTTCGAGTATAGATCTTACGATCTCACCGATATCCGCTTTTGCCGGAAGGTCTAGCCCACTGGGATCGAAGCCGGCAGGATTATTATCAGGTGTGTAAAGTTCTCCTGAGAAAGGTTTATCCACCAATTGGGAGGACTGTTCTTCCCATTCAGAAGGTGACCAATTTTTCCAATGAGTTGATTCCCAGGAGAAGTCCATTTCAACGCTCTGTCCGAATAGATCTCCTAAACCCTCCGTTACATTTTCTCTTGCAGGTTTAACAGTTTCTTTCCTAATAGTCGTTAGATCCACTAGATCATTCCGGACGCTCATCCTGATGTAATTTCCATCTATGTAATCTAGATCGTTTACGGGACCGGGTATATTGAAATCATCCCCATATCTATTCAAATTCACTGAATATATTCTCATCGAAATATCGATGGGAATATCTTTGAAGGTATTCATATTCATAAGCATATCCGCATCTACGTCTTCTTCCTGGTACGTTCTGACATCACCGCTCCATCTCATATTGAGAGATATATATGGAGCGGGATTATCACCTTCAGTGTTGTCAATTTCTTTTTCATACACATCATCATATCGGCCGCTTCCTTCTTCACCTATCTCTACGTTTTCGGGCGCATCTATCTTGAGAATGTAATACATCCCATCTTCAACTAAGAAGTTGAAATCAAAGTTGATAGTCGCGTCGAGTTTCAGGGTTTCATTGACCACTTCATTGATACTTGCCTCCGCGGGCATGCCTAATTTTTCACTAGTAAATCCTACAGAGTCTGTCGTAGTTATATAGCACTGTAGAGCCGGTTCCTCACTCATTTCTTCGACATCGTAACCTTCCGTTGAAGATTCGTTCCATACAAATTCCATCTCTGGTTCTTCTCCGAATAAGTCTTGTATGCTTGCTTCTATATTATTGATTGAATTATCGAGGGACTCTTCTTTGATCTGAGTCTTATTCATCAGACTATTGTTTAAAAAGAGGCGGATTCCGTCGGCAGTGATTATATTTAAATTGGAAACTGAACTCGGAATGATGTCTTCGTAACTAGCAATATTTACAGAGAACACGCTGACTGTATTATTTATATTAACAGTTTCGAAACTTTTCATGTCGAATAGACCCGTAGTTTCCATTTTTTCCTGAGATACATCGACGGGGTCTTCATGGCTCATTTCCAATACTCTGTCAAGAACTACCGTATCGTTCCCCGCAGAATTGTTAAATATCCAGGTGGAAACTCGCTCTTTTCCGTCATCAAAAGTATTGTTATCTCCACCCCAAACTCCCCAAGTATCCATCGATTCCATGAGATAAGGTAAGGGAACTTCAAATCTATAAGTAGAGTTATGGCCCGGTTCTACCGTCAAATCGGCCCCTTTCATGATGTGGGCCCCCATCTTCATAGATCCTCTTATCACTTCAGAAATGTTCAAATCGTCATTTTGTTCGTCAAACCCCAATGAAGTTTTGGTCAGATATACGTTGGCGGAGTTAGACACATTGATAGGTCCGGAAGTTCCTTTGTCGACTGTTGCTTCATCGAAAGTAATATCCGCATCGGGGAAAGCCGAATATATAGTGTTCTTGAAGGTTGTGGTCATGTTCTCCTTGATGGGATCTATCAAATCCCCACTGGTATCATTTTCTCTGATCTGTTGAGCAGTGTAGATATCTTTTTGTCCTCCTATCTCTATTTCGATCCGATATATGCTAAAGTTAGCATCGAATGCTAAAGCTGTCAGATTGTCCTCAAAAGTTATTTCGTATGTGTCAAAGATAAGTTCGTGATCATAATCAGTGGCCATCAATCCTATGTCATTACCGGACGAAGTATGTTTGATAGGTCTATTTTCAACAGAAGTATGCTCTTTTGAGTCCTTTACTGTATCTCCATTAAAATCATCCATAGCTTTAGTGTCATCAATTAAATTCGATTTTTCTTCATCTTTAATTTTTTTGTAATTATTAACCTCTTGTTCTTCTTTTGAATTCTGAATTTCAGATTGTGACTTTTTCGACTTAAAATTTTCATCTAAATCCCTTTTTTCTTTCCCGTTTAAATCATTAGATTCTGATCCCTTAGAGATTTCATCCTTTTTAGTATCCTCGTCCATTTTTTTCTTAGGTTTTTCATCCTGTTCACCGTCTATTTGTTTAGGTTCAGCGTCAGTTGAGTGCATGATAACGGAGATCCCGCTGACTATTAGCAATATAACAGCAAACACACTTAATATTCGATTATATCTCATTATATATCACCAAATAATTCCACCTTTATCCCATCATAACCTCTGCTCCAATATATATAGTTTATGAAAAATTATGAAAGTCCAGAGAAGATAAAAGGAGGTTGAAGAAAGATAGTCAGATCTCCAATATTGGAAATAGATCGGTCAATAAGTATCTTTAGACACTTTTTTTTTGAAAAATTAAAAAAGAAAAAAAGAGTTTTCCAAAATAGTACTTCCTCAATTCCTTCCAACCAATAAAGCCACCGTATCGGCCTGTCCGTAACTTGGATATCCGATCCTTCTAGTTTGGAATCTTTTGTTTTCCATCATATTTTTCACCTAATAACGGGAAAGAGCAGCACCTATTAATATTATTCTTGAAAATAAAAATAGATAACTACAACGCCTACTTGGTTGACTTCAACAATAAAGTTGGAAAAGTTCTTTGGCTTTATTTACACAAAAATATATCGTTCATTCAGTGCTCGGTATTCACTCTTTTTCACTCTTCAACTTAGAGTAATTCCATCTATCTTTGACTTCTTTAACTTTCTCCCGGTAGACCTTTTCAGACAACTCTCCGTCGGCAAGTTTTTCATCTAAATCCTTGATTTCATTTTCCACTCTCTCCAATATAGTTTCCCGGTATCTTCCTGCCAGACTGTCTAAAGTGTTCATCAATCTTTTACCAGGCTTGGTCAGATCGTATATTATCCTTGGTCTTCCTTCATGAGGAAAAATAGCGTTCCTTTCGACCATTCCCCACTCGTGGAGTTCAATAAGGTGCTTATCGACTGCCTGCCTCGTGAGTTCGAGTTCTTCGGCTAGATCGTCGGGGTGATCATATCCTTCTCCGAGCATATCTAGGATCTTGCATCGAGTTTCTGAAGAGAAGATACCGATCAAGTCCTTGGTGAAATCTTTCATCATACAACTATATGGTAAGAGCTATTTAGGTTTTTCAACTTTAAAGTTAAACCTAACTAATGAAAATTTCAATCTATTCAAAATTATATTCAAGATAAATACAAATACAGAGGTCTTATTGTTAAATGTAGTAAGGTGAAAAAGATGGATAAAAATGAAAAGATGTTAGAAAAACTGGACGAAAGACTGTCAAAGGATGAGATATCTAAAGAGCTCTACAACGAGATAAGATCGAGATATGAAAGTGATGAAGATACAGAAGAAAAAGTCGAAGATATAGATGAAGAAGTTGAAATCGATATGGGTGATTTAGAGGATAAGAAAGAGGAAGCGAAAGATGAAGGAGATGAATCACTTGAACAGAGCTCAGATGATGAAAAAACTAAAAAAGTGAGTATATCTGGAGCCTCAAAAATAGATGGCTGTAACTGCGAGACATTTAAAGCCGCAGGCGCCTCCAAAGTCAATGGTGAATTGAGAGCGGATGACGCGAACGTTTCTGGAGCGACAAAGATAAACGGAGATATGTACCTCGGTAAACTGGATTCTAGCGGTTCGTTGAAAGTGAGCGGAACGACCGAAGGTGATGAGCTAGATTTGAGCGGATCTTCTAAATTTAAAGACGATGTGACAGCTGACAATATCGATTTTTCTGGATCTTTCAAGGTTCAAGGCAGGGTGGAGTGCGATACTATGGAGGGCAGTGGTTCTACCAAGATCCAGGGTATCCTAAAGGGAGAGGATATCATGTTAACGGTCTCTGGGAAATCCAAGATAAAAAAGATCCACGGTGGTAACATAGCGGTGGAAAGCGAGGGTTCAGGATTCTTTTTTGGCCTTGGAAAGTCGGGATCACTTGAAGTGGAACGTATCAGCGGAAAAGATATCTATCTAGAGAACACAAAGGCAAATAAGGTCTCAGGCAAAAATGTTAGGATCGGAGCGGGATGTAAGATTAAAAATGTGAAGGCAAAGGAATTGAAGGTCCATGAATCCGCTAAAGTCGAAAATCAGAAGAATTTGAAGGATATAGAGAATAAGTGAGCTATTGCTTGGAAAAATCCCTTTCTTTTTTCACATTTTCAATTCAAACTCAATTTCTAAAATTCAAGCTAAGAGGTGATTTTGTAGATTATAAATTAATTGCCCTCTTCTTTTTCACTCTCGACGTTATTTCCCTTTTTGTTCTTACCCGTTATCTCCTGCTTGATAGCTTGGGATAAGACTAGATACTGGGTCTCGGGATCACCTTTTTTCTGCATGAATCGGTCCGCCCCGAGATCGAGAGCTTCTAAGGCTACTTCTTCCTCTCCTTTACCGGTGAACATAATAAACGGTATATCTGTTTCTCGATCTTTTCTGAGTCTTTCTAAAAGATCTAGTCCGTCCATTTCCGGCATTTGATAATCGCTAACCACGCCGTCGTAATCTTCTTTCTTTAGCCTATTTAAGGCTTCTTTAGGCGACGTGGTTGTATCTATCTGAATATTATCGTCTATCCTTTCGAGAAAGACTTTCGCTTGTTGAAGAAGATCGCCTTCATCATCGACGAAAAGTATTTCCATCATTTCACTTTCCATCTTCTATGGAGGTTTATTTAACATCTCATATTAAATATTTTTTAAATTTTATCGAACATAAAGTTATCCTTAAGGTTATCTTATACTTGGACTTACAGTGATAAGTGTATCTTTAGCCCCGAAAAGCAAGAGCCCAATATCTTTTTATATCATCTACCTTTCAAAATATGTGTATCTGGGCCCAAGAAAAAGATAATCATGACCGAAGATATCCAAGAGCAGATAGAAGAGATCCAACGAGAAATAAGAGAGACACCCTACAACAAATCGACCGAACAGCATATAGGCCGTTTAAAGGCGAAGATAGCCAAGTTGAAGGAGAAGAAAGAAAAGAGAGAAAAAGGTAAATCCGAGGGCGGAGGAGGCTATGACATAAAAAAAGAGGGAGACGCTACGGTAGCTCTAGTAGGTCTCCCGAGCGTCGGCAAAAGCACGCTTCTAAACAAACTGACCAACGCGGAAAGCGAAGTGGCGAATTATCACTTCACCACCCTAGACGTGATCCCGGGGATCATGGAACATAACGGTGCGGAGATCCAACTTTTGGACTTGCCTGGACTGGTCGAAGGAGCTTCCAAAGGAAAAGGTAGAGGAAGAGAGATCTTATCGGTCATAAGGAACGTAGACCTCATCATCATTATAGGCGATATTTACAGGAGCGATATATCGAAGATAGAGGAAGAGCTACGTTCTCACGGTATAAGGTTGAACCAAGAACCTCCGGATATCAAGATAAAAGAGAAGGAAAAGGACGGTATCAAGATCAACACGACCGTAGAACTGGAGAATATAAAGAAGGAAACGGTCATGGACATCCTCAGAGAATTCGGGTATGTCAACGCCAATGTGGTGATAAGGAGCAATGTGGATGACGAGGAGCTTGTCGATTTTCTGAGCAATAATAGAGTTTATCTTCCCTCGTTCCCTATAATAAACAAGATAGACCTTTTAGATGAAGAAGAAAAAGAAAGTTTGATCGAAGAACTAGATGATCGTGATCCTTTGTTTATGTCCGCCGAAACAGGTGACGGAATACAAGAAGTCAAGCAGAGGATATTCGACGAGTTGGACTTCATCCGTATATTCCTCAGGCCGCAGGGCGAGAAGGCCGACGACGAACCGATGGTGCTCGAAAAGGGAAGTACGGTCGAGGACGTCTGTAAAAAGCTTCACAGCGATTTTCTAGAGAACTTTAGGTATGCGAGGATCTGGGGTCCTACGGCGCAGTTTCCAAAACAGCAAATCGGTTTGGATCATGAACTTGCTGAAGGAGACACCGTAAGGATCATCACCAAATAAGTTATATTGTACCTTTTATCTTGTTAACCCTATCTATGAAAGAGATTATCTCGAAAGCGATGAGTTCGGGACTTGACTTCTCTCAAAAGGGGGTTTTGAAGTCCTTTCTCTACAAGATGGATATTGACGAGGAGACCTATGATAGAGTTTACGTGGCTATAAAGAACAACGCACTCGAAAAAAATGTATCCAGCGTGGAATATGAGAACAGGATCATACTTGTCCCTCAATGCTTAAGACATCCAGAGGACTGCGAGGCGGAAATGACCGAATTTGGTTACGATTGTAATCGTTGTGGTAGATGTGTGATAGACGATATAAAATCTGTAGGAGAGACATTGGGGTATGATTCGATTTATATAGTTCCGGGTTCCAGCATGGCGAAGAAGATACTGAAGGAGATAGAGCCGGGAGGTGTGATAGCCGTGGCCTGTCATTCTGAATTGGTCGAAGGCTTCGAGGCTTCTCACGTTTACGGTATACCCGTTCAGGGGATACCTTTGAGTAAAGAGGGATGTGTGGATACCGATGTCAATCTTGAAGCCGTCGAACAAAAATTGAAGATGCGGAGAGATTAGTATCGATAGCATGAAAGGAAAAATTCCTAAGTTCGGAGTAGTGGGTAAATCAGAATCTGGAAAGACCGATCTTATCTGCCGACTTATAGAAAGATTGGAAGGAAAGGACTATAGAGTGGCGACCGTCAAACACAGTAGAGGAAATTTTACTTTAGATTCCGAAGGTAAAGATACCTGGCGGCATTCGGAAGCAGGGTCTGAACTCGTGGTTTTTTCAACTCCCAAGGAAACCGATTTTTTGTTCAAAAAGAGTCTAGATCTGGACCAGATTGTCAAGCAGTTGAGCTCTTTCGATGGTTATGACATACTATTGATTGAAGGTATGAAAGAAGGTGATCTCCCTAAGATAGAAGTCGACGGGGAAAATAGAGAAGGAGCTTTCATCCAGTACGAAGACAATCTTGAAGAGATAGTTGAATCGATAGAAAAATGGGTCAAGATTTATCAACGGCTGCCCGGATTAGACTGCGGTGACTGTGGATTTGAGAACTGTGATGAGATGACGAGAGCGATATACGAAGGAAAGAAGAGTGTAGAAGATTGTGTAAAATTAGGTTCGACCGAAGCGGTTGTTTTAACTGTAGATGGAGAAAAAGTACCTTTAGGGAATTTTCCCGCGAAGATGCTGGAATCCACTATAAGAGGTATGTTGAGTTCTCTGAAAGGCATTGATCAAAATTCCGATGAGATAGAGATCAAGATCGAGAAAGAGGAATGAGGATGAAAGTTTGCGGTGTTAGATTCAAGGATGAAAAAGACATAGACGAAATTTTCAGAAAAGTCGAATCGTATCGGGAGGAACACGATGTTTTTCTCCAGCTGTTTGACGCTTCGAAGGTGATCGGCGAGGAACATCTTTTATGGGCTTATCAGAAGGCTGAAGAGGCCTTTGAAAACGATGAGAATAGAGCTGTCTCGTTAGATATGGAAACTCTTCTATGGGCGTCCGCGCAGTGGCAGATCAAAGACGCTATCGATAAGATGGGGGTGTCTAATAACTTAGAAAAAGCAGTAGTCTTGATAGAGGGAAATGTGGGCGGAGTCCTCGAGGGATTCGATGCCGAAAGAGATGACGATATTATCGAACCTTCAATCGAAAAAATGAAAAATTTTGGCGTCAGTAGTGTAGAGCTGAAATCTGTCTCTAGACCGTATGACTTGGTATTTGAAAAAATGGCAACTTCCGTCCTATGAATGTTTTCATATTACCGTTATCATCAGTGCCATTACGAGCAGCGGGTAACGGGTTGAAACGAACCACTTAGGCATATTTTTTGCAGCTTCTTTACAGGCAGTTTCGATATCCTTCTTTTCTTTCGCAGTGTATATTGAAAAACCGGTCTTCAAAATCACTGCTGAATTGATGATTCCCATCGATATAAATATTACGCTGCTGTAAATATTATAAGAAGACCATCCTAGCAAAATCGGCTTTAACATGACACCCATCACTGCAGTTAATCCTCCTAGAAGTGTGCATAGCATTGCTATCTTCATCGTAGTTCTAAGCTCAAAAATGTGGGCCCAAGTTTTGATGTTCTCACTTCTATCTTCTCTATAATCCTCACAGGTATTAACTAGAGTTATCCCTTCGTTTAAAAAAGCATAACCTATCGTAAAAATAACGATATACAATGATAAGGAACCGTTAAAGATAAACCAGCCTCCTAGTACTGGAAGTGTATAAAGACCGACTAGTACGGGAAATGGGCTAAAAATACCTCTTTTTTTGACTCTTATTGGTCTAGCAGAGTAGATATACCCCATCATAAAACCAGATAAGCCTAATAAAGAGGTTAATAGATACCCCATCGAGAGTAAAAGAGATATGGTTACTAATATTAAGGCGCTCTCTATAACGAGTATTGATTTCACATTAGTTTTACCTATTGATTTCACGCTCTCACTCATGTGAGACTTATATTTCTCATCTATATTGACATCAAATAGACAATTTATATTGCATGCGAAGGTGATCAACAGAAAGTAGAGAGATAAATAAAGAAAAACGGGAAGCGAAAACAACGCTGCAATAGAGGTGGCTCCCAGTATTAGGCCTAGTAAGGGGTGAGGCGGAGTTCCAAGCTGGATTTTTGCTCTACTTATCACTAAAAAATCCTTCAATTTTGAACTGAGATTTTTTCTATTGTCATTCATGATTTATCGTCTTTCAGACGCAACTACTTCATAATATATAAATTTTTATCCAAATAGATAAGATAATATTATTATACGAAAAAATCTTATCCTACTTACTAAATGATTATTAAGATGACAAGATATGGCCAAATAAAACCATATTATCTTTATAGGTTTTTAAAATGGAAGTTGGGTGATAGGTCACCTTTAACAGCTGTAGCTAAAATAACAACCAAATGTAATTTAAGTTGTAAACATTGTCCTTGGAAGGATTGGAATAAAGAAGATATAAGCACAGAAAAATGGTTTGATTTATTGGAAAAAGCTAGAGAAAAAGGAGCAATACATTTAGTTATAGAAGGAGGGGAACCCACAATCAGAGATGACCTGAATGAAATTATTTCTTATGCCAAAGATATTGGGATGTTAGTGATGGTTATAACTAATGGAACAAATGATTTAACCCAATATAATCCAGACAACTATTGGATATCAATCGATGGATTAAAGGGTATTCATAATAACCAAAGAGGTACGGATGTTTTTGATGACATTGTAAACAATATTAGGAAGTCCCAAAAAAAACCTAAGATAGTAGGATGTACAATTTCACAACTGAACCAACATCAGATAGAGGATTTTGTATCATTTTTTTCACCCCTAGCAGATTATGTTTGGTTCAACTTTATGTATTCCTACTCCCAAGTTGGAGATATCTCGCTAAATAAATCTGAGAAAAAAAAGGTAGCTAAGAAAATTTTACAACTCAAGGATGACTATCCAAACATATTAAATTCTAAGAGTTATCTTGAAGATGTCGGAGATCGTTTCCGCTGTTATCCCTTTTTGACATTATTGATCGAACCCGATGGAACTTTTCATCAAGGCTGTACTATCGAACAACTTGAAGACTGTCAGTGTGATAAATGTGATCTCGCTTGTTACAGTGAATTATCCCATGCGATGGAATTGAATAAAGATAGTATGGAATTTTTGAAGAAAACTACAGGTTTTTCATCAGATAATTTCTTTAAATTATATAGTCACTGAAACGACTCAGTAGACAACTTTTTGTAGATAAACTTAGGTTTGCAAATATCTTTAAATCCATTGGAATTATAGTGTAAGACATAACTTTTTTTACTATGAATCTCATAAAGAAGTATGTCCCAAGAATATATTACTGAAGTTAAAAAATGGATGACTAAGAAGGAACTAGTTGAGGAGATCAAAAATAAACAAATCGAAGCGAGAGTTCTAGAGCGATTATATTTTATTAAATATCTGTACGAAGGAGATGACGTTCCTAAAGCTAGTGATAAGGTAGAAATATCTGATAATACAGGTTACGATTGGAGAAAAAGATGGAATGAAAATGGATTGGAAGGATTATACCCAAATTTTGATGGAGGCCCAAACCCAAAATTGGACAGCAAAGAAAAAGAAAAACTGAAAGAAGTATTGGAAAAAAGATCCGACTGGACTACTAAAGAAGTAAAAAATTTGATCGAAGATGAGTTTGAAGTGAGCTATACAGAAAGACACGTTTCAAGGATTTTAGAGAACTTTGGAATGAATCATGGAAAACCGTATCAACAAGATTATAGACGGCCAGATGATGCAGAGGAAAAACTAAAAAAAAAACTGACTGAAAAACTAGAAGAAAAAAATAAAGAAGAAATCATAATTGGTTTCTCGACGAAGCATCGCCTCAAAATAAGGCTAACACGCAACGATTGTGGGTCTTTGGAAAACCAAAGAAAGAAAAAAACACGACAAAACTAAGAGCTAATATGTTTGGTTTCTATTCTTTGAATGGTAATAGTGTTATCGACTTTAAAAACCGATCTAGAAAAGAAGAAGTCTGTGAATTTCTTGAATTGATCAGAAAACATAATCCAGAAAAAGAAATTATTCTTCAGTTGGATAATTTTCCCTCTCACTGGGCTAACAAGACCAGAGAAAGGGCTGAAGAGCTTGACATCATCTTAGTCTTTCAACCACCTTATTCTCCAGATCTCAATCCTATCGAATATATTTGGAAGAGTATCAAACGGAAAATCTCTCCTCTTCTAATAGATACTTTAGAAGAGTTTCAGAAAACCATTCAGAAACACTTTAAGGAACTCAGCAAAAGGAAAAGTTTCGCTAAAGATGGATTAGAAAATTTTACTCAAAAATAACAAATTGGTTATGTCGAGAACTATAATCGTTTCATCAAACTTAACCCATCAATTATTAATACTTGAGACGCCCTATTATTAGCCACAATGATAAATATTGATGAAAGAAGAGTCATTGTAATCCTGGTTAGTGCTTTGCTTCTTTTCGGTGGTTTTACAGTGTTAGAAACTACCGGTGAAAGCAAAACCCTCTCCACAAATAATGAAAATCTAGAAACAGATAATGGGATAACAGCAAGTTCAAACCCAAAAATCGATGTCTACATCAGCGAGATACAAAAAGATGATGAAATAGAGGAAGTCGGCGAAGGAGAAGCCGATTGGTATTACTGGGTAGGTGTTTCCCAAGGGAGTGGAATAAATTGGGAGACCTCACCTGAACCAATAGAGAGCGATAATGACAACCCTGACGTAAAAGAAACCCATACTTTTGATATTACAAATAAATCTAGAAATATATTTGAGATATATATCACTCTATTAGAAGAAGATACTACCTCAGGAGACGATTTAGCAGATATAAGTAGTGGTGGTGCTGGAGGAAGAGATGATGTTGGTGAACCCGAACCACCTTCTGACTCTTATCCTGATGCATCCTTTGTCGGATATTGGGATATAGAAACTAACAGTCTTACGGATCGAAGTCATAAAACTGAACCCTATGGACTTCACAGAATAACCAAAGGGATGTTTGATGGTAATCCTGGAGACGAAAACGATGCAAATGTAGTTTTTTCCATCTCTGACAATTATGAACCACCAACTGCACAGATTTCAACAAATTCAACCGAGATTACCACTGGAGAAAGTGTTAGTTTTAACGGTTCCCAATCTTTTGCATCCGATGGGTCTTCTCTGAGTTCATACCAATGGGACTTTGATGGGGATGGAATTTACGATGACTCAGGCATAACCACTAGTTATACATATGAGAATCTCGGGACTTATGAGGCGGAACTTAAAGTAACTGACGACTGGGAAAAAACGGACTTCGATAGTGTAACGATAACAGTTAACAATAGAAAACCGGAAGCTGAATTCAGTTATACGCCAAGCAATCCAACAACTAAAGATAAAATCCAATTTAGTGATGGATCAACTGATACAGATGGTGATATCCAATCCCGGTCTTGGGACTTCGGTGACGGTAATAGTAGTACCTCGGAGGAGCCTACACACCGATATGAAGATGAAGGATCTTATACCGTTCAATTAACTGTAGAAGACGATAAGGGCGCTACTGACTCGGTTTCAAAATCAATAAATGTTGAAAATCAACCTCCTAAAGCTAACTTTACATATACTCCTTCTAAACCTAAAACGTTGGAAGACGTATCTTTTGAGGATACTTCTTTAGATAGCGATGGAAATATTGTTTCAAGGGAATGGAGTTTCGATAATGGAGAGAGTTCAACGAACGAGAGTCCCATTATTTCTTATCAGGATGACGGAACTTATACCGTGGATTTGACTGTCACAGATGAAGATGGAGATAGTGACACGGTATCTAAGGATATAGAAATAGAGAATAGAGATCCTGAAGCTGAGTTTGATTATAATCCTGAAAATCCCACTACGGGAGATAGTATAGAGTTTGAAGACGTTTCAAATGATCTTGACGGCTCTATCGAATCTTGGGAATGGACCTTTGGGAACGGAGATAACAGCACAAAACAGTCTCCTAGCCACCAATATGAAGAAGCCGGAGATTATGCAGTTGAACTAACTGTCGAAGATGATGACGGTGATACAGATTCTTATGAAACTACAGTAAGTGTAGAAGAAGACAGTGATGGCAGTGATAGCGGCGATGATGGTGATAGTAGTGATGGTGATAGTAGTGATGGTGGTAATGATGATGACAGTGATATCGGTGGTATACCAATATTTACGACGATGCTGTTACTGTTGCTGCTCCTTGGAGTGGTAGCAGCGATAATCTATCAAATTAAAAAACCATGAAACACGACTTTAAAATAAAATCTATTCTGATTTTTCTATTTTGTGAGTTCATGTTAAAAATATTTCTTCGTTTGCTTTTTACGATTTGATTTTCTTAGGCAGATATTCAGTTATTAGGGTGAAGTTCTTTCTTTCCAAAGTTTCAAGGGTTTTTGTAAAAAATCGAGCGATGTTCATTTCTGCTTACTTTTTCCATTCTTCTTAACAGTAATTTGCCCGAACCATGGTTTTTGATCTGAGCAAAATCTGTTTCAACAGAACTCTTTCCCTTCTATAAATTTTCTTGCATTGTTTGTTTAGTAATTTCCTCCCATCCCTTATTTTTAGTTTGAGAGCCTCAAAAATCCAATTTTTTAATATCTCTGTTCTACTCAACCTTATAAATGGATTCCACAGAGAAGAAAATCCTTATCACGACGCCTTATAGAGATGAAGGTGATAGATACGAGTACTGGGGTAGTAATGTAAATAAGATCATAAGATATACTTATGATAAAAATAACGCAAACGGTCTCAGGTTTTTAAAGAAGAATATTCCAGAAATAGATATATTAGAATTTCCCTCTTGGGAAGAATATACCAACGCATTAAAAGATGAATATGATATAGTTGGTTTCTCATTTTTCACCTACGAATTACCAAAAATAATGAAGATGGTTGAAAAGGGAAAAAGCGAAGGGGTTTCTGAGCTTTGGGCGGGAAATTATGGTGCCCTTACTTATGGTATGGATGAAATATTTGATAAATTATTTGTCGATTATTCAGAAAAAAAGGTAGCTGATGAACTTGGTAAAGATATCGATAGAATCAAACACCCTATGATCGTCGATTACGTCGGGACTATAGGCGGAATTAGAGGGTTTCCTCTGGGAGTTATATTCACCAGCAGAGGATGTAATCAGGGTTGTGAATTTTGTCAAACTCCTAAATTTTGCTCAAGACCTCATAAGATACCTATTGAATCTTTAGAAAACGTGATCAAGAACTATAGAAAAGCAGGTGTTGAAGAGATTGTAATTGAGGATGAAAATTTTGGAATGTGGAAAGACCATACAAACAGGGTAATCGATCTATTTGAAAAATATGATATGAATTGGTACTCTATGACGAGAGTAGACTTATTAGATAAAAATCTCGAGGATTGGTATGAAAAGGGGTTCTCAGGGGCCCTTCTTGGCTTAGAGAGTCTTCGCCAAGAAAGCCTCGATAATGTAGGAAAGAAATTGGAAGTAGATAAAACTTTAAATTTACTTGAGAGACTAGAAGAAAAAAATGCTTTCTTAATCGGGTATTACATGGTAGGGTTTGAAGAGGATACCCTCCCTACGATCAAAGAAAGCATAAATAGGCTAAATAATTACTCAATCGATTTACTACAGATATGTGTATTGACACCATTTCCCAGAACTCCTTTATGGGACGAAATTGAAGAAAAATACGGCATTATAGAGGATGATTGGAGCAAATGGGATACTAAACACCTTGTTTGGGATCATCCAAATATAAGTCAAGATGAGATGAATAAGGTACTAAATTGGGGATTCGATGCAGCCTATCCACAAAGGAAATTCTTCAAGTCATCTTTGAAATATTATAAAAGGCATAAAGATAGACATGGGAACTTCAATACTCAGATAAAGATGATAAAAGATTTTTTCAAGTCTAACATAGGAATCGATGATGAAATAAAATAGATTAACTAGGACTATTTCACATAACAAATTTAAATATTATATGGATTATTATGATGAAATATAACAAGAAAACCACTTTGTATTTTTCATATTTGTAGAATATGTAGGAAGCCATGAATGACAAAGGTAGAATTACAATCCAATCAACAATTGAGTGGAAAAGTATCAAAGGTGTCACGAAGAGAAAGATGATGAGAATCGAAACTATTTTCTTACCTTTATCGAAACCATAAACAGTGTAAATATTTCTTACATTTGCTTTCTTATCTCCTTCATAATCTTTTATTGCATTTATTAGTGGAGATATTGAAAATACTAGGAATATTATAAGTGTAAAGGAAAGTATTTCTGAAAAGAATTCAATAGAGATGTCATTAGTGTAGAGAAAATAATCAACATTTTTTAAGGTTAAGATACCAAAAACTCCATACAAAAATGATACAAAGCTTCCATATCCAACGCATATGTGACCATATACCTTATTTTTCAGTCTAATAGATGGGATCGAATATAATATCCCCGCAATTACAAATAATATATTCAAGATTAAAAGTTCAATACTGAACAATAAAGAAATCGTGATCGTGATCATTCCAAATAAGGCAGCGATCTCTCTAAATGCATCTGGATCTATCTTCCCCTGCACTAGAGGTCTTTTGGGGTGGACTATCTTGTCAATATTGATATCGTAATAATCATTAAGCATCGTAGAAAACTGCCATGTAAATACCATACACATAGAAGAAATAAAAATAAAAATAGTGTCGTAAATGAAAAATTCAGTACCACTTAAAGAAAGATAAACAAAATAACCTATCAAAACTATCACTATGAAGTGTAGAGTTCTAAATGGTTTTACACTCCTCAATAAAGAGAAAAATAGTTTTTTATTTTCTAAATAAAAAAGCATAGATAATATTAAAATATTTTCTACAATCAATAGTATTAAAAATCCGGCTGAAGAATAAATATCAAAAATTTTGAGTCCGAATGGGGCTCTTTGAATGAAGACGATAAGACCAAACCCTATCAAGAGAATTAGTCCAAATATGTGCCGTAAGAGGGTATGCGATGTCTTAGAATTCCTTTTTGATCGGGATCCGAGAGAAATAATGTACATTACTCCGATCAGTATAATCACGAAGAACACACCTGAAAAATCAAGAGACCCCATTACGCCCATACTTGGGCTGACGTTCAAAATTATTGGGGATATTACTATCAACCAATAAAATTTCATCAATTCTCTCGAGAATAGTTTAGGTCGGTCAAAATCAAATAAGATTTTAGAGACCAGGATTATTGAGACGAACAACAATGAAAGTGAAAATAGATTGATGAAAAAGCCCCACAAAGACCACGCAGAGGAACTGATTATTAAACTCAAAACAGATTCGACTGAGCTGATTGTTAAGATATAAATAAATAAGAATAAGGGTCCGTGTTTCTTGTGCTCTATCGAATCTCTGAATTCACTCCACATAGATGATGCTATTAAACATTATAAATATTTATATTATTGGTTTTTCAGTCAGGATCAGTCTAATTCTCTCTGCATCTCTCATATATCAGCATCCAGTACAGAACTCATCAGGTCTTCATCGCCCTTCAAAGAATATCCTTTACTTTCCAACTCATTCTCGAGTTTTTGTATTTCCCTGTCGGTCAGATCCGTATATTTTTTCAAATTTTCAGGACCGAAATCGGTGAGATCATCGATAGTTGATATGTCTTCCTTGATTAATTTCTGTATTATATCAGAATTAATGTCTAATTTCTTCAAATCTGATGATTTTCTATCTGTTTTTCCCTTGCTTTCTTCAGATTCTTCTTCACTTGATACCTCTTTTTTCTCTTCATCGGATTCAGATTTCTTTAGCTTTTTGAGTCCCTTCTTTTTTGTCTTTTTCTCCTTCTTTTGGCCAAAGCCTGGGAGTATGCCGATGAACTTATTCTTGACACTAGACTCGGATTTCTCTTCTGAGGAATACTCATCATCGGATTTCAGTTTCGATAAAAAGCCGCTATCTTCACCTTCATCTTCTTTTAAGTCCTCGTCTTCACCGTTTTCCTCTTCCTCTATAGGGAGTCTTTCCCTTATTTCA
Source organism: uncultured Thermoplasmata archaeon (assembly GCA_964585175.1). Classification (GTDB taxonomy): domain Archaea; phylum Thermoplasmatota; class Thermoplasmata; order Halarchaeoplasmatales; family Halarchaeoplasmataceae; genus Natronoplasma. The sequence goes on along the minus strand of CAZPCW010000008.1, from coordinate 15,137 downwards.
TTTCTCGTCAAGTAACCTAAGAAGATAGTCAAAATGATAATGAAGAGGAAAGAAAATCCTGGTATATTATTTTGGAATACCTTCCAGTAATCTTTTGGGTTATCGATCTTCACAGTATCAGAAAATTTCTGCTCATTTCCGTTTTCATCTACAGCCCTGATAGTATATGTGTGATCCCCGTTATCTTCGATAGTAGTTTCCCAAGCATATTCGTATGTATCGTTACCACTATAGATCATCTCTTTCCATCCTCTGCCATCGATATTGATCTCAACGGTTTTTATTCCGCTCCAATCGTTGATCTTTGTAGTAAATTTGACCATCTCACTGCTCTTATTGCCCGGATTGGTCTTATTTATTTGAGGTCCTTCGTTGTCAACATTTAGCGGAAAGCGTTTAGTTATCTCTTCATTGGTTTTGTCAATTGCTGTTATAGTGCCCTCATATTTTCCACTACCGTTAAATTTGGATAATTTAGAGGAATTCAACATATACTGATAAGATTCACTAGCTGGCAATTTTTCCATAGGTTTCGATACACCTTCGTCCAATTCAGGTATGGATAGAGTCATGTTTTGAATATCTTGACCGCCGAAGACCTCTATTTTTTGAGTACCAGAAATTGTTTCTGAAATTTCTGGATTTGTCACTCTTATTCTAGGATCTTTATTATCGACTATGACTGATATGCTTTTGATTTCTTCTTGTCTATTAAGGTCGGTTGCTCTCACCGTGATTTTGTGTGTTCCTTCGCTCAAGGAAGTAGTGTCCAATTCTTCGTCAATCTGTGTAAAGCTTGTACCGTCAACAGTATATTTTACATCTTTTAGGAACTCGTCGTGGGCAGTTACGTTCAGTTTTACCGATCCATTAATATATTCGTTATGGTTAGGACTATTGATCTCGAGTTCGGGTTTGTTGTTATCGACCTTAAATTTTATTTTGTCGGTGATATTTTCATGACCTATCTTGTCTTTAACGATTGCCGAGACATTGTAAACCCCGTCTTCTAGATTACGCGTATCCAACTCATAGATATAGTAACCACTACTGCTATCATAGGATATTTCTCTTGTTTGATTCATCATATTAAGACTGACTTCTTCGACCCCCACTTGATCTTTACCTGAAACCTTGAACTTGAACCATTTCTCTACGAACTGATCTTGTATTGGACTGGCGATCTCTGCTTTCGGTTCATTATTATCCACATAGACTTCTATACTCTGAGTTACTGATTTATCCGCGGTATCGGTCGATCTGAAGTCGATGGTGTGTTTTCCATCTGCCAGTTCAGTCGTGTTCAGTTCTACAACAGCGGGAACCCAGCCGCTGTCATCCACTTTGTATTCGGTGTAAGTCGGAAATGCATCCTGGGCCGAATAGTTTATTTTTACTATTCCCTGTATATGATCTCCATCTCTAGGACTTTGAATAGTAAGACTTGGATGATGATTATCTACCTTAAATTTTACATCCTTACTTTTTGCTGTATGCTCAACCATGTCAGATGCTTCTGCATCAACTTTCCAATGACCTCCTTCACTCACAACATTGGTATCGATACTAGTCTCATAATAACCACTGCCTGGATTGTATGTTGCATTCATAGTCCATTTGTCACTGTAATTTCCACTAGAGATCAAACTGTATACGTTAACTTTTACCCTATCAATTCCTATATTATCCTCTACTTTCAACTGGATTTTTAACTCATCTTCTACGAATTGGTCGCTTTGAGGATTAACTATAGATATTTCTGGATCTTCATTATCGACAGTTACTTGAACATCCTGTTCGCTAGTATGTCCCGCCATATCAGTACTTCTGAATTTTATAGTGTGTCCGCCTTCACTTAGTCGTGTAGTATCTAATAATGACGTCCATCTTTCTGATCCCGATTCTAAGTTCGCCCATGAAGAACTATCAACTCTGTACTTCACATTTTTGATGCCATTTACATCAAATGTTTTAACGGATAGGTTGTACTCCCCAAAAATTATTTCATCAGTCTTAGGATTGTCGATTCCTAACTCTGGCTTATTATTGTCGATAAAGAATTGCTTTTCAATATTGTTTTTATGACCCGCGTAATCCACAGCTGTAATATTTACTTCTTTATCTCCATCCTGAAGATTATTTGTGTTGATCAATGTTTCCCAGTATCCGCTGTTTTCATTCTTTTCAAGAACATAATGATGATTCGATTCTGGATCACTTAGGTTATCACTTAATTCCATGACAACGGAGGAAACTCCAACTTTATCCCCTGCAGTGACTCTAAAGTTATATTTTCCTTCAATATATTCACCGAATTCAGGATTCACATTAGCTACACTCGGCTTACTATTATCGATGGTGATTTCAAAATTCTTCATATTTTCGTGTCCGGCATTGTCGGTTGTTCTCAAGTAAAAGTCGTGGTCGCCGTCGCTATACATAGACGTATTTAATTCTACGGCCCAGTTGTATTCACCTGTACCAAATGGTTGATACTCTAATTGTTTCCATACCGAATTATCGATTCTATACTCGACATTTGAAACCTCTAAATTATCTTCTGAATTAACCTGGATTAAAGGATCTTCAGGATGATCTTCACCGATGATCTCTTCTTTCCCAGGGGAGAGTACTTCCATGGTTGGAATAGTATTATCCACATAGAAGGTCAAATCACTTGAAGTTTGACTGTGTCCCGCATCATCAATTGCAGTAACGTTGGCATTCAACTTACTCTCAGGTAAGTGCGTAGTATCGACAGGTTTTTCCCAATAACCAGAATCTGAGTTATAGGTCATATCGTAATTCCATAAATCGCTCTCTATATGGATATTGAGTTCAACACTCTCAATACCTATTTCATCTGTTGCCTTTGCTTTAAACGTGTAAGTATCTTCTATGTACTCTTCAGCATTAGGTGATTCAAGGTAAGAGAGAGGCCCTGTGTTATCGAATATAACGGAAACGTCTTTTGTCGTAACATGACCTGCTTCATCTTCAACCTTGAAATGAATAATATGATTACCATCATCAAACTCGGTTGTATCGAGAATAGCTGTCCAATTACCGGATGACTGAGTCATGTCTACCTTTTCCGAGTTATCTACCCGGTATTTTACATATTCTAAACCTACTTCATCATATGAGTTGATAGATAATTCAGCCTCATCTGTCAGTATCTCGTCTTTTTGAGGATCATTTATGCTTAAACTCGGAGCGGTATTATCGATTGTAAAAGTAACGTTAGTTGAAGTATAGTTGTGTCCGGCAACATCTATCGCAGTCACGGTCGCTTCGTACCTTCCTTCTGATCTTGTTGTTGTATCTAAAGAGTACTGCCACTGGGAAGAATCCGAATTATAACTCATATCGAATGACCAATTATTATCACTGTTGTTCAAGTTGAGAACTACGCTTTCTACTCCTACCGCGTCCGAGGCTGTAGCTTTGAACTTATAAGTGTCTTCTAGGTATTCATTTACATTTGGAGACTTAAGGTTAGAAGTCGGTCGGGTATTATCAAATTTGACTGGTATATCCACTGTATTCACATGGCCAGCTTCATCTTCAGCCTTGAAATGGATAACATGATCGCCGTCTTGGTATGCAGTTGTATCGAGAGTGTCTGTCCAAGTACCCCAAGATTCGGACATATCAACCTTTTCTGAATTGTCCACCCAATACTTTACATATTTTACTCCTACCTCGTCTTGTGAGTTTACTGATAACTCAGCGTCATTGGTCAACAAATCGTTATTTTGAGGGGTATTCACGCTTAATGATGGTCCGTTATTATCAATAGTGAAGGTTTTTGGACCTATCTCCGTAAGGAGACCATTTTCATCCTGGATATCTACATCGATATTATATACCCCGTCATCGAAATTTGTAGTATCTAGGGTATGGGTCCAATATCCAGTTTGTTGATTGTGTGAGGCTTGATAATTGTTATTTTGTATCTTAATCTCTACGCTACTCACGCCAACGTTATCCCAAGCGTTGATTCTGAATTCATAGTCATCTTTGATTATCTGTCCATTTGAGGGATTTGTGATCGTTCCCGACGGCGGAGTACTGTCGATTGTATCTACCACTACATTGAAGGAACCAGTTATTTCGTTATTAGCTAAATCATCGATTTCATAATCCAAATTGAAAGTTCCTGTTTCATCACCCGTTTCCACTGTGATGTCTTCAGATGTATAAATATTATCATTCCCATACTGGTCATTCCCAATTCCATCGTCATTTAATATAACATTACTAGCGCCGCCTATCGCTGTAGCATCTAAACTAAGTTGATCAATATCTGAACCAGCATCTTGTGTTTCCACCTCAAAGTTCACTTCTTGACCCTCGGTAACAAAATCCTGGCCGGCTGGGTATTCTATCGTTTTTGAAATGATGTCAGGATCAGAATTGTCTATTTGGATAGACGTAAAGGTTTGATTGACATTGCCCGCTTGATCTTCACCGACCATATTGACTGTAGCACTTTTAGATTGCTCACTTTTTACCGTGAAATATTCTGTTCCATATATGTTATCACCGGCATTACCGTCACCGTGATTTCCGTCATCATACATAGCTACAGGAGTAGATACACCTAGCTCTTCAGCATCTATATAAACTCTATTCAATCCGTGAGGAGCTTCCTCTCCAACCCATCTCTGACCAATATCTTCAATTTCCTGAGATATATTCTCATATATACCCACTAGCTCGGAAGAAGTCGGAGCATAATTATACCCTCCTCCCGTACTATTTGCTATTTCCTTAAGATCATATTCAGTCGTGAAATTATACGCGTAGGAATCGCTTTTTACATAGTTTATGTCGCTGGGAGTCCCACCTATATCGCTAACTGTACTATTGGGATCTAAATAGTTATCAGCGCTCGAATTCGACCCTTGAGGATCCATCCCTAGTCCGATATTGAAAGTTGGCACAGGAGAATTGATCAAACCGTCCCGTGTCGGATCATGATCCTCATCATTTAAGTCAATATCTTCCCAACCATCACTTCCTCTATATCTAGCGATGTTCCAATCGTAGGTCTTCTCTTCGCCCCACTCAAGATCCGCAGTCATATTCCATGTTTTTATGGCAGGACCGTAGTCATTGGAACCTCTTACTCCAGGTGAGTACGTTTCACTGCCTGCTTCAGGTTCTGTACCTGGATCTCCTGCTCCTTCGTCATCTCCATCTGTCATCGCTACAACGGCAGGTGTGTGCTGAGAAAGGTGGTTGTTCCAAGCATAATTCGTAGCTTCTCCTATGGTATCCCAAATAGGGGTTAAAGTTGAAACCTCAGCAGTAAGGTTTTCTATAGTTTGATTTAATGATTTTTTATTTTCATCGTTCATAAACATATAATCTACTTTTCTTTGAGGTTCATCAGAACCTGGTTTAAAAATATACAGAGCTGCCCTATCTAGAGAAGATAATTTACCTACAAATGTTTTTGCGGCTTGTTTGGCATCTGAAAGAGGTTGACCGTCCATACTTCCTGAAGTGTCTATAACCATAGCAACGTCAATGGGAGTCTGGGTTTCAACTTTACCAAATTTTAATTTTAAATCTGTTGCGTTCCCCGTAAAACGTATCTCATCACCTTTTTTGACAGCATTCTGACCGACCGGCAGATCACTCTGCAAATTTCTTATGGTCGGTTTGGTATTATCCAATTTCAATTCTACACTCGAAGTTCTATTGTTTCCGATCTTATCTTCAACGTTGATATCTAAGTATTTATAGGAAGTCTCACCATTGACTATGAAAGACGGAGTACAATATACTCCGTCGTTAGCCGCACCGTCTTGATGATTCCCATCATCGTACATAGGTAAAATTCCTTCGTCGAACTGGCTGGCATCTACGGAAACTGAATCGATCCCTGAGACATCATCTGTAACTTCCGCCTTTATATGCACGGAAGAGTCATCCTGAGCTGCATCATATCCGATAGGATAAACTGTAGATTTGTTTTTGAGGACAGGATCTGTATTATCAAACCATACCTGTTTAGTTTTTATATCGGTCCCTCCTGTTCCATCAATGCTTCTTATCTGTATCTCATGGGCTCCATCGTCAAATCCTTGGGTATTTATTTGATATGACCAATCATATGTTCCAGAAACGTTATCCATATAACTGTAAAGTGAACCGTCGATCCATAGCTCACAATGATCAGAGTCTCCCTCATCAATCACACTTATATTTACATCGCCTCTAGTAGTTAACTTCCCATCTATCTCCTGACTTGGAGAGATATCAATAGTGTCTATAGTAGATGCACTAGACACTGTCATACCTACATTAACTACGCTCAGAATTAAAATTCCGACTAACAGAAGTGCTCGTTTATTCATTTTGACCACCTTTTTCTTCTAATCATAATTTTTAACCTTTCTATTTATTTTAATCTAATTTTTTATCTAAGCCGTTTGGATAAAATATCGACAAAAGGAAAAGCCCGGTGATACCTAACCAGGAAGCGATAGATATCATTTTGATCATAGGAGGAAACTCGAAAACCTGAAGTACAGTGTATAAAAGGTAGACCACTAGTAGGACCATGACTATCGTTAAAATGAAATATGCCGAACTCTTCTTATCGCCTTTAATTTCTTCTGCACCAGTTGGGTATCTGAGCCCCATATATCCTATGATGGTGAAAAGTAGAATGGCGAGAGACCACATAGGCGATACTCCCAACGCTAGGAGTATTATGAAGCCTATGACTGCCAAAAACAACAGTATTCGGTCTCTCATCACTTACCACTTTTCCTTAAATCTTTCTGCAGATTCCACCATATCTTCCATCAAGGACGATTCTATCTCTTTTATTGCCTCTTCTAGATCTTCTTGAGTCACTTTAGGATTATCTTCCTCTTTAGATGAGCTCAACGCCTTTATTTTTGCTTCTTCAATTGAACTTGTAATATCATCTGATGTGTAACCCTCGCTCAGTTCAGTTAGTTTATTGTAGTTGATTCCCTCTTCTGTGGGTATAGGATCGAGATAGATTTCGAACAGTTCTTTTCTTCTCTCGAAATTCGGAGGTGGTATGAACATACGTTTATCGAGTCTACCTCTCTCCAGTAATTCCGGTTTTAATTCAGCTGGATAATGGCTTGTAGATATCAATGTTATATTGTTGACCTCGTTTATCTCATTTATCAGATTCAATAGAGCATCGAACACTTTTACTTCTTTTTCCTCAGTTACAGATTTGTTAGCTATCTCTTCTACCTCTGTAAGAACGATAACAGAAGGAGCCATGTCTTTCATTTCTTTCAACAATTCGTCTACGACGTCTCTACTACCTTCTGTGATCACTTCTTTGAATTCCATAGCAGTTATAACTCTCATCGGGATTCCGATCTCGTTTCCGGCGGCTTTCAAAAGACTCAACTTTTGACATCCCTTGGGACCGTACAACATAAGATTTTTAGTTCCAGCTATATCGAATTCCCTAACTAGATCTTTTTCTGTGATGGGGTGAAGTATCTCTTCTTCTAACACTTCCTTCTCGTCTTCTAAATCTGGTATCTCGTTGAATGTTATACCTCTTTCAGTCTCCGGTTCCTTGGTTTCATGTATCTTTCTTTCGTACTTGGCCTTAACTCTCTCGTATTCCTCTTTCATGGATGGCGTTATACTGGGTGACATCTTGTTCAAAACTTCATCTATATCTTTTTCTGTTATCTTCCTCATACCACCGGTATCTATAGATTTCCTCATAGCCCGAGTTGCACTTTCCTTCGCTAGATTTGCTATATCGGCACCTGAAAAACCTTCACTTTTCCTAGCATATTTATCTATATCTACATTGTTCGATAATGGTTTATCTTTCATGTGTATTTTGAGTATCTCTTTTCTTTCTTCTTTATCTGGTGGGGGAACATAAATTATCTTATCGAATCTACCAGGTCTCAGTAGAGCTGGGTCGACCATATCTGGTTTATTAGTAGATCCGACCATGATTATACCTTCAGATCTATCCATACCGTCTAACTCGGAGAGAAGCAGTGACAGCAGTCGAGGAGTAACATCATCGGCTGAATACATATCTCTTTTTTTGGCTATGGCATCGATCTCATCAAAGAAAATGATAGCCGGTTTTCTTTCTCTAGCTGCTTCAAAAAGTTCCATCATACTTTCTTCTGACTCACCGTACCACCTTGACATCACATCCCCACACTTTACGTTAATCATCTCAACGTCAAGTTCAGTTGCAAGAGCTTTCATGAGGAGCGTTTTACCACAACCAGGAGGCCCATACAACATCATCCCTTTTGACGTTTCTACTCCGAATTTTTCCGAGATATCTGGACGTAGAAGAGGCATGAGGATACTCTCTTTCACTTCACTTTTAACATCATCTAGACCTCCAACGCTCTCGAACGGCGTTTCGCCTAGGTCGGCCATCTCAGCTATCCTAGTTCCGACATCGGATACACCGAGTTGACTTCTATAGTATTCTCTAAATAGACTTTTTGTCATGAATCCCAATCCTATCGATACATATGACAGAACTACTCCTCCGATCAAAATGGATATCGTTTTGATCAGACCTATAGTTCCCAGACCAGAGAAATAATCAAAGTACACTAGACCAAATACTGGAGATAATCCCAACAGTAATGAACCGATGATCGGCTTTTTGCGATCCTTTTTGATGGGATATTTTAGCCATTGAGATATATTATTGAGCTTGGGATTTTTAGATCCAATCATCAAATAGATGACATATAAAGCTATACTCCAGAGTAGTATCTGGAAGAATGGTAATATAGACGCACCGAAATTATTTGCGAGAACATTTTCTATTATCGCTGAATTTGCATTACCAATACTACCTAAAGCTTCGCCCAAATCACTGGGAGTGAAATTGGAAACTACCGGTTTATCAAATCTCATGAAAGATGTGGTATGTGGAGAACTTGTAACGAACCCTATTAGTTCATAATTACCACTCGATGAAAGCATTACAAGGAAAATTCCCGCGACTGCGGTAGAGATCACGCTTAAGTAGATGGAAAACAATATCAGTGACATCGCAGGAACGAGGTAGAGTCCTCCGATCTTCCCTAAGAAGATCATCAAAAATACAAGGAATCCAAACCTCCAATCAAAGAAAGAGGCCAGTAATATCAACAAAGAAAATACCAAAATAACCAATCCGAACTCGGGAGATTGATAACCTGCAGCCCCTGTTAGGAAAAGTGAAATTATCAGCAGTGAACTATATGGGTACTTATAAGATATCGCCGCGATCACTAGAGAAAGCGAGCCGATCATCCACCATGGATAAAATGGGATAAAATTTAGACCAAGAATGGAGAGCAAGAAAAATGCTGCAGGGATAACATGATCAGGTTCGCTTGTTTCCTTTACTACCCATTCCCAGAATCGATCTATCATAGGATGGACGGGTTCAGATTCGGCCTCATTCCCTTCCATCAACTCGATCTGTTTTTCTTCTTTTTTAATATAAATAAATCCTAACAAAAGTGTAGGAACTATGAGAACTCCTATCAAACCGATCAACACTGAGTTCTGTGGAAAAGAAATCATATCATGCTCTATAGTGCTTTGTGATTGAAAATCAAATTCATAAATCGCCTCTTGCTCAGTTTCATCTCCTGTAAATTTTGCAGTTTTTGTTTTGGTTTGACCGTCGTAAGTAACTTCGATGTCATATTCACCCACGACAAGAGGATCTTCCACGTTTACTTGACCTTCGTCCGTTTTCCCTTCAAATATTATTTCTTCGGATTGATCCCTAACTATCACTTTGGCTCCATCGACATTTTTATCTTTAAAAGTATCGTATACACTTATCAAAGGCCTTACTGTAACATTACTCTCAACTACATAGGATCTATCTTGAGATGTTAATTCATCGTTGTATTTATCATAGGCACTTATATGGAAAGTCACGTCCGTTTCCTCTGGGTAGGCAGGCAATGTAGCCTCCCAATGATCATTTTCCTTTGTAAACTCTCTTCTTCCTTCCTGGGCTTCACTATTAGGTTGGTCTATATCAGCGACAACATAAGCAGAATTTATTTCAACATCGACTTTTTTATTTAATGTGAAATCGACTTTTTCGTTAGCTTTAGGATTTTTTGGTTCATATGTGTAATTCAGATTATCTGAAAATACCTCATTTATCCATCCATCCTTTTTTGAGATTGTGTAAGTCCTTTTATCAGATGTGATCCAATCTATCTGATCGAATGTGGCATTCACCCAATATCTTATCGTTGTACCTCCTTCATGGTAATCGCTGCTTATTACCCCTTTCATCCCTTGAGAATCTGATCGAGGTTCCATCTGTTTTCCGCCGGGGTCTGAAAAACTATCTGAGTGTTCATGCTTGTATTGGAATAAAACATGTGCCTCCTCGATCACTTGATCTGTCTCACTTTCCAGTAAGATCTCAACATCATCCTCTCTAGTTGGTTCTTCCGGAGCATGATTTAGACTAAATTGGTCGGTAAAATCATTCTGAGACATTTCATGGTCATTATGATCAATAGCATCAGCACTAATTATGGCAAACCCACTAACCATTATTAGAAAGATGAAGGTCAACGCCGCTATTTTTTCTATTTTCCATTTCATATATATCAACGCTCATTATGTGTATATCCTAAACTCTTTACTTCTTCTTTTTCTTCTTCTTGATCTGGATTTTGGCCGGATTTCATACTAATACCGTCTTTTTGTTCCACCTTTGATTTTCCTTTCAAGGCCTCTCCCAAACCGAGACCCAAAAGAGGGGCAAACAATCCCTGATATCCTGCAGTCTGAGCAACGGGTTGAAGGGAAGCTTGTGGGACCACAGTAGCAGTTGACATCGGGGAAGTTGGCATAGGAAAAGCTTCAACGGGAGCTGGTGTAGTTCCAGCTGGAGGAGGTGGGGGTGGAGGTGGAAGATAAAGATTTTTTACGTTTCCCTCGATAACGAAATTTGGCAGAGGGTTGAAATTACTTTGATTGTCCCATGGTTGGATGTAATACAGGCCTGATTCGTTGGTGTAAATAGATTGTCTTCCTTTTTTGTTTGTGCTTATATTAAACCTGACGTTCCACTCGTCACCGAGGACAAAAGTTTTATTGAAATCCCATTTAGGAATTGTCTTTCCATCTGAATTTGTTATACTATTCGGCTCCTTGGTAAAACTATAAGGATCAACATCTATGTAATCATTAAATTCTATCTTTAATTCCATATCTCTTGCTGTTTTGTCGGTATATTCTCTGTTAGATATGTTTTCATAAACTTCCGTTAATTCCGTCGTATTTTGGATATTGTAGTAAGTTCCACCGGTTCTATTGGCCATCCATCTCAATGGAGTAGAATCTACATCCTCACCAAAACCGATGGGATATATCTTTATCTCGTTTTCAACGACTTTATTTAAACTGTTCTGCGTAATATTATTGGTTGCTTTACCGTCTGTCAATAAGATCTCTATCCTTTCTTTTGAGGGATCTCCTTTGTCAATCAATTCTGTAGTAGCGGTATCGATAGATTCTTGAAAATTTGTTCTTCCTCCGGGCTCGATCGTAAGTTCTAGATCGTTTTTCAATCTTTCATAATCATCGGTAAGCCCCTGGATAATACTCCCATTAGAGGCCATTTTTATTATTCCCGCTCTATCGGGTGAAACCATATTATTAACATAATTTTTTGTAGAGGATATTATAGTCTGGTTTGCATCGTTTTCTCTCATACTGTGAGAGCTATCAACGACAAACATCGTATCCTGAGGGTTAAAAATCAGGGCTTTCTCCCCAGTAGCCTCAAATGAAAGATTAACTTGAGTAGTATCAGGTTTTTTCCCTGCCCCTTTAGGCCATATCTTGTTTTTGCTTGAGTCCACCTCTATCTCAAAATGAGGGCCAGGTTTAGTATGTGCCACCCCTTTCGTAACAGAACCTGATATTAGAAATAATACAATTGTCACCATTAACAAATTAATAATTATTGGCTTTTTTATATTATTTATATTAAACTTTTTTGTTAATTTCAAGGGCATGTTTTACACTTTCTATTTCATACATCGTTTTTAGATACATTTGGGGGTTAAGGGTTATTGGGGGTTTTATTTTCTCTTAATTGATTTGCCAGCACTAGTTCATTAGGACATATTTAATAATTAAGTGCAAATTTGTGAGATTTGGATAGAAAATTTTTATTATCAACTTCAGTCATAATAAGAGGTGATCAAAAGGATTAGAAAAGAAAATTTCCATGATCATCTAGATATAGTTAAAATGTATTGAACGCTTTCAAATTTGGTTATATAGGAAAATAGAGTATATAGATGGAAAAAAGAAGCTTAAATATTACTCTATTATTCTACTTTATTTTAAGAAAAATTAGAAAATTAGTTCCTTCTTTTGTAAAATTTCATAATAGAAACATCTTGAGTTTTCGCTTTTTTACTAGTTTTGTTGTCCTTTGAAGTTATCCATAGGAGATTCTCATTGACTTAGAAGATCTCTGATTTTCTAAAAGTCATTGAAAGCTCTGCTTCTTATTTAGGAGGATCTTTAGATTCCTACGGTCTTAAGAAAGTGAACTTTCCTAAAAGAAATTTTGAATGTCGTAACTTTAGTTTAAAAAGTTCTGACTTCCAATATAACTTACCAACTTCAACTGTTTTTCAAATGTCCTGACTTTATTCCGATTTTTCCTTTAATAACTATCTTTAAGAGATATCGATCAATCGTTTTTGAGTATATAGAGAGATCGAAAAGGATAAGTAGACAATATAGTAGAGTGTTAAAAAAATTAGAAAAATATTCCTTTAAGAGAATACTCACTTATTTTCATCTTCCTTTAGTTCTGTAATATCTCTATTTATCAGTAGAACCTTTTCTGCTTCTGGGATAAATTTTCCATGAACTTTTATCCATCTATAGTTTCCGTCTTTAGTTTTAGTTCTTGCTACTCCAATGGTATATCTTTCTTGAATACCTTTATTGAATTCTTTTTTAATAAAATTTTTATCTTCAGGATGTATAAAACTAAAGATGCTTTTGCCGATAATTTCTTCTGGCTCGTATCCCAGTATTTTCTTATGAGAGTTGCTTACGTAAAGGCATTCTCCGTCTAGATCAGTTAGGATAGTTAGTTCTTCCATTTCTTCTAAAATATTTTTGTATATTATTTTGTAATTTTCAAAGTTTTCTTCATTGTTTTTTCTTTTAGTAATGTCTCTCGACATCAGAAGAATCCCTCTATTTGGAAATGTAGTCCCGGATGATTCAATCCATCTATAACCTTCGTCTTTACTTCTAAATCTAGTCTCTAGTTCGACCTCTTTTTTATCTGAGTTTTGTTCAAAAATCTTTTTTACCTTTTTTTTATCTCTTGGATGGAAATATTCTAAAACCGAGTCTCCTAAAAGTTCATCAGGTTCATAACCTAGAATTTCCTTATGAGCTTGGTTAACATAGTTAATTTCACCTTTATCATTGATTAAAGAGATAAGGACATTGATATTCTCGGCAACCGTACTGTATTTTTTTTCCCGTTCCTTTAGAGATTTTTTGGTTTTAGCGGCTTTTACTTCATTTGTTATTGCTTCCGACAATATCTTGTACTGACATTTTGTACCTCTTCCTTTTTGAATATATCTATCTGCACCCAAATTAAGGGCTTTTATCGCAACTTCTTCTCTTTCTTTTCCAGTAAATATTATAAATGGAATATGAAACTTCTCTTTTTCTCTAATTTTACTTAAAAATTCTAATCCGTCCATATGGGGCATTTTATAGTCAGATATTATTCCATCATATTCCTTTTCATCAAATTTTTCAAGAGCTTTCTTACTAGACTGAACTGTGGTAATCTTTAAATTTTCATTCTCTTTCTCTAAAAAGATCTTAGCCTGTTCTAATAATTTTTCATTGTCATCCACAAATAATATTTTCATAGTTCCACTCACTAAATGAACTGATAAGGACAATTCGTATTTTCTTTAATTTTTATGTAACTCATTCTAAACATACTCCCGGGGGTATAGTTGACTATATTACGTTTTAGGCAAAGTTGATTTCATATCTATCACTTTTATTTAGATTAAGATCTACTCTAAACCCCTTCTTTATGAGGTTCAAATTTTTAAAGATTAATTTTTACTTGTTTTACTACCGATTAATACTTTGATACATATTTAAAAATTAAGCGCACATTTGCGGAGATTTAATGGGGCTGTTATTTAGTCAATTTTTTCTGAAACTTATTATCAGAGAGATTCATTATTTAACTTTTTAAAGAAAGTTTGCTTGATGTTTTAAGATCTTCTCATTATACCCTCTAAGTTTGACATTTTAGATAAAAATCTATTTTAACTTATGACTAATTTCTTTCGATTTTATCTACAGAGAGAAGGAGGGTGGAATATTTTTCCTTAGCTTTTAGAGAATTAAACAAATTTTCCTGATGGATTGAGACTTTGACACGTTAGCTATTTTGACTCCCTTTAGATAAAAAATAAAAAAATAGAGAAAAGATTATTTTCCATAGATGAATTTTAACGTTTTTTCTTTTGGTAGATTTTCACGGATACAGCTGTGCTGATTATTAGAATAACCGCGGTAAATCCTGGAATATCTCCTCCGTCATCATTACTGTTGTCTTTTTCTTCGAAGTTAGCAGTGATTTGTTTATCGCCGTCCATAGTTATATTTATCGACTTTTCATTATCAGACAGATCTCCATTCCAACCGACGAATTTCCATCCTTGGGACGGAGTAGCTTCTACAGTCACATTCTTATTTTCATCGAAAGAGAGAGTTCCTTCTGATGGGTTTGTAGTTCCTTCTCCATTTATATTTATCTCAAGTTCATATTCCTCTATTTCTTTGAAATGTGCTGTCAACGACTTATCATCCTCCATCGTTAGGTTAATCTTCTCTCTATCTTCACCTTCGGTTATGTCTCCCGACCACTCTTCAAAATACCAGTGCTCAGTCGCTTCGGCGGTCAAAGTGACCTCTGTTGAAGGTTCATAATATTCCTTATCTGACTCTACATCGACTGATCCTTGACCTTCCACCGTTACATCGAGAGAGTATTCATGCTGTTCAAAATGTGCTGTTAACGACTT
>CAZPCW010000007.1:0-50688 GCA_964585175.1 uncultured Thermoplasmata archaeon | reverse complement strand
ATAATTTTTTCATCGAACTTTGATAAGGAAGATGGAAATAAGAGTTTTTTGATTGGAAAAGGGGCAGAATTCGTTTACCACTGTGAAGGTCTAACTCGACAGGGAAAAATGTTGCATATCCATTTACAAATAACCTATATTACAATAAGCGGGTGGTGCGTAGGTTTTGTTTTTGACCATATTAGAAACGTAAAGTTCGATTTTTTTGTTCTGAGAGAAATTTAACCTTCAAGATCTAGGGAAGACGATCTCGAACCTAGCACCGCCCATAGATGATTTTCCTATATCTATCTCGGCACCGTAGTTATCTAGCAATCTTGACAGTATGTAAAACCTCAATCCGCCCACGCCAGTAGTGTTCCCCAAATAGGGATAACCGTTCATCAGTTCCTTTTTGACTTCCTCGTGGATTTTATTGCCGTCGTTTTCTATGACCGCTATTAGTTCCTTTTTCTGTAAGTTTCCGTTAATTTTGATTGTGTCGCTGTCCTGTGTCATAACGGATATCTTCAAGATACTTGAAAAGAGATCTTTCACTCTTGAATCACCTTTTATCCTCTCCCCCTCCAAGCCTTCTTGATCAAAATCTATATCGACCTCTTCCAGTATACCCTGATTTTTCTTGATCGCCTGGTGGATCATATTCACGAGGATTACCTCGCCTCCACCCTCAAAGTTCTCCATTTGTGAGATGTTTTTGACCTCCGTTATTAGGTCGAGAGCTTCCATGTTCCCATCAATCGCTTTCTCAAGATAGTTTCTCTCCTCTTCCGAGATGTCCATATCCTCGAGCAACTGCATGTTACCGGTAGAGTATTGCACCTTGCTGAACATATCTTGGGTCAAAAGCGTCTTAAGGGAGGCCTCTCTCCTGAGAGACTGCTTGAGATCTTCCGTGGTCTTTTGGACGAGGATGTATATCAGTACGGCACTGAAAAGAACGAAGATCAAACCCTTTATGGTTTGGATGCCGGCAAGAAAAGAGGGATCCTGTGTTATGAAGAGTATCAGCCTGTCAGAGAACACGATATAGAGAGAACTCACTACAAGATAAAGCAAGGTAATCTTCCATGGAGTCCAGTTGATATCTAATGGTCTCTCTATATAATCAATCCTACCCACACTTTCGTATGTTAATGTGGCTGAATTATATAATAAATTTTTTCATGGTATGAAGGGTTTCTCTCAGGGGGGAAGGCGCACTTTCAGGCATCTCTCCCGTTCCGGTCTTTTAGTAGGATAGCTTTTCTTGATATGTATCGAAGCGATGGATACGATGAGTCTCGAGGATATAAGTAGGTCGGAAAAAGTGAACATACGATCCGACGTAAAGTTAGAAAAGGTGCTCGATATGATGCTGCAGGAAGTTGAAGGGATGGAAAACATAGAAGACTGTCCATTGTGCCTGTGGATGAACGCCTTCTGAGTAGAGGTGGCGGAGGAAAATATAGCAAACTTGAAGACTGAAATTTCAGTGCCTAGCTTCGATGAAGAGACTTGTGGGAACTGTCCGGTGGAGGAATGAAAAGAATATCATAGTTAGGTGTCTTCCAACTCGTAAGGTAAAAATATTTATAATATTGGACTACAATTACTAGGTAGGTGGATAGATGGGCATGAAGGAGTTGGGGTAGTTAATGTTTGGCCTTTCCTGCAATAAAAATGAATCTACTGAAGGATGGAAGGAAGTTAAGTCTGATAAGGAAAAAAGAGCAGAGGAGATTGCGGATTGGATATTAGGTTTTTTAGCATCTGGAAAACCAGATTCAATCGTTGGTAAAACAAAATTTGTTAAATTGCTTTTTCTATTGGACCGCTACATACGAGAGAAGAAAAATAAATCTTGGTTTAGGAATTATCCAGAACCTCCATTTGAGTTTGAACCAAACAAATATGGGCCATATGACGAAGCTATTGATGAAGCTTTAGATATACTTGAAAATCAAGATTTCTTGGTTTGTCAAAAAAGTGAAAAATACAATGATGCCATAAATATAATATTAACTGACAAAGGAAAAAAATA
Organism: uncultured Thermoplasmata archaeon; assembly: GCA_964585175.1. Taxonomy (GTDB): domain Archaea; phylum Thermoplasmatota; class Thermoplasmata; order Halarchaeoplasmatales; family Halarchaeoplasmataceae; genus Natronoplasma. The sequence goes on along the minus strand of CAZPCW010000007.1, from coordinate 48,665 downwards.
CGTTAAAAATAAGCAGATTTTTTCTAAAAATGTTAGAAGTAAAATTAAAGACTTGAAACAAAAATATGCAGATAGGGATTTAATGTCTCTTCTATTTTATATATATAATACCTATCCAGAGATGGCTAAAAAATCAGATATTAAAGATAAAGTGAATAAGCAAAGCACCATTGATGATTTTTAATTAATCTGATCGTCTATAAGAATCTATAGCTATGTTAATATATTGTCCTAAATAAAACAGGAATGCAAGATGTATGACAATAGTAAACACCATAAATAGTTCATGAAGGACATGATAATTTTTGTTGATCCAAGGATATATTGTGATAAGAATGCTACCAAATATGGCAGTAATTAAAATTTTTTTCATCAATTCTGCTCTTTTACCATATTTGAATCTAAGTTGATCATATTTACGATAGCTTTCATCAATATCACTGAGATGATCTTCGTATTCTTCTTTTTCCAAAGTATCAATAAGTTCTAAAAACTCATCGCTTTCTATGTTCTTGATTTCTCTCTTTTCATCAAAGTCAATCTCTTCGATCATTTCTCTATTATCTTTATCAAATTCAATCCAAAATCTGACTTCTTTACTTTTTAATTTAGACATACGTTGGTTCAAAATTTTCTTACACCTATCTTTTAATTCCTTCGAATAAAGTTCCCTACCTAAAAGATATCCTGTTAAGGTTAATATTCCTCCTATGTAAGCTTGGAGTAAATTCGTCCAATTCATAGTTCTTCTTCCCTTTCTTTCATTTCTCCATTAGTCCCTCAATCTCTAAAATTTGTCTGTCATCTCTCCATCTTACAGGGCAGTTGTTTATCTGTCTATTATTATATATCTCTTAGGGTATGATTCACTTTCGATCTTTTTCTTTAGAAGAGGTTAACTATAATTATCTCTTTTTAGGATAGTAAACCATGCCTAATAAGAAGGAACGACTCAAAAATTGGTTTCAGGAAGTGATCGAAACCTATAGGTCTAAAACTGGAGATTTATCCAAAGTAATCAAAGGGAAAATTAGAAAAGAGGAACAATATCACACACCCTGTCAAATCGAAGTGTTTTGGATAGGGGAACCCGTTGAATGGCAAATACTCGTTAAAACTCATGATGAAGATAGAGAAGATAAACAGATAATAGTTAATGGCCCCTTTGAGGGACACGAATTCATCGAGAAAGTGAAAGGGATTATGGAAGAAAACCGGTGGCAGAGGACTTCAGAAGACTCCTTTAAAGTAGAAGGTGAAAAAAGATTATCGGAGATATTTGCTTACCATCTGCGAGACTATGTTAATCAACATATAAAGAGATGTGTTTTTACTAATCCCGATACTTACAATCGATCTGCAAAGATAGGGGCTGCTTTTCCTAAAAACGGTTGGACTTCACTGATTAGGGGCAATATAGCAAACAACCCTCCCAATGAATTTGTAGAAGATATAGTAGAAAGAGCAAAGGATAAGATAGAATCTAAGAGTCCCAGCGTTGATCAGAGGGGAGGAAATCAGAAGAATGAAAAAACTAAGACAACCAATAAAAATGGTGTTGGGTCTTATATTTATCCTCTAACGTGGGTCGGGAGCGAACCTAAACAGAGCTTTGAAGAAATTGTTTTCGACTACTCGACCCAAGGTATAAATAAAATTATAATTTTAAATCAAGATTTTGATGGGAAAGAATTGATAATCACCCGGGGTGGGTTCATAGGAATTATTGATGCTGCTATCAAATCAGCTAGCAATATTCTAAATACCATTTTTGGAACAGCATTTTTATTTCGGTTTTTTTGCATACCTGTTCAAAAATCAGAAGTAATTCATTTCGAAACAGACTTAAAAGAAAAAAAGGTTGGTTCTATGAGTAGAAAATTATCATCTTGGAGAGAATATCTTACGGTTCAACTACCTGATAATGAATTCCCTACCAGAAGAGAGGTTCCAAAAGAAGAACTCAAGATGGTAATAGAAAAAGCAGAATCTATTTACAAAAAGGAAAAATATGAGTTTTTGATCCCTTTAATTCATTCAGCCATGCATCTTAGAAATTATGAATATACCCCTTCTTTCCTATTAAGTTGGATTTTAACAGAACAAACTCTGAATCAGCTCATAAATAATCGTCTAAAAAATCAATTTGATGTAAATCATGATAGAAGAGATAAAATAAGAAATAGTCCCAATTGGGGGATGTCTCAAAAAATCGAATTGTCTGAGATAACTGGAATAATTGATGGAGATTCTCGAGAATTTTTACAAGAAAAACGAAGCATAAGAAATGACATTGTTCACAAAATGGAGAGAGCAGATAAAAAGAAGTGTGAAGAGTTATTTGATTTCACTTTTAACTTAGTTGAAGTGTATATGGAAGACAAAGATGAGTATGATTCTTTAAAATCTAAATTTCCGTTTGAAGGAATAGAGTACAGACCTTCAAAAGAGATTATTTAATCCAGATGCTTCTCTTTCATCTTTTTTCCTTTCACCCTCGTGAAGATAAACAGAGGCACGCTCGGGATTCAGGAAGATTGCGCCAATAAGGTAGGAGTCTCGAAGAACAAAATACACGCCGAATAACAGGAATATGATCTGGATCGCGAAGAGACCTATGATCTGTCGAACGTCGCTTTTCAGTGGCATCGAGATCACTTTCCTATTTCTTTTAGGTTTATATTTTTCTTAAAAACCTAATTATTGTTATGAATAATAAAACTCTTTGTAATTGGGTTTAAATCGACCTCGCCAAAGTATTTAGGAAAACCAAATTCTGAAAGGTGTATTTTAGGATGTAAAACAATTTTCAATTTGCATTTTTCATTCTCTGGCTGAAAAGGAACAGCTAGGGCTCCTGTGGTTTTTTTTGGAAGACGACGAGAATTATGTCTTCTAAAGGAGAAACCTCCTCCTCCTATGAGGGAAACTTTATACAGTTTCCTTTCTAATCTTTGCAAATCTAATGCCTTATCACTTTTAAACTCTATTTGATAAGATAAAGTCCTTTGATTTTTTGAACGGATATTCAAAGGCTTCTCAACTTCTCGATTTCCCTCACTTTTAGGAGTTATTTCAGACCAGTAGATTTTATTTTTATCTACATCTGGCGGTGGGAAAAAAATTTCCAAGTCTGGATCATAAAATAAGTAAACTAACAATTTTGTAAGGGAAGGTAACCCGGCAATAAGTGCCAAGGATGAAATTAATAACGGTATTATTACCAAAATCATAATTTCATCTCCTAGTTTTTTTCTAATCCTCCAACAGCTCTTCATCTCCTCAATTTTTCACTTAAAATCTTCCATCTCAGTAATTAAATCTTCTAGAAACAGTTTAATCTCAAATATTGCAGATTTTAATGTCTCTTTTTCGTCCAGATTGTTTCTCTCATGTAATTTTTGTAGTTTATTATATACGTTTCTAATATGCTTAGCCTTTTTTTCGATTGTCACGGAGTTTTTAACAGGATATCTATCTAATACATATTCTAACTTCTCTTTTCTATATACGTTATCTTCTCTTTCTTTATCTTGTTTAGGTTCCCAAAATTCAGAACACCTTACATCATCGTCCGGAGCTAGTTCATCCAACATATGATCAAACGCTTGCCTTGTTTGAAAAAGGGCGGCTCTTAATCCGTCTGAAGAACTGCTATACAAAACTTCAGATATCGCCCGATAAGCATCACCTAGACCTGAGGACAAATCGTTTAATTTACTCCTAATTTTCTTTTCATCGTCATCTCTTATACTCTCGATGAGTTGATTTTCATAATCAACTTCTATATCTGTATTTTCTACCGACTTGCTCATGGTGGTTGCTGTTGTTAAAGCAGCTACACTAATTGTTCCTGAGGGAGAAAAATCCTCACTCATCGTTTCTATTTTATATCTCATCTCATCGGCTTTTTTAATTTCATCATCAAGTAGACTATTAGTACTACCTATTAGGTCAGAATCTTCTTCATTCTTAGTGTTAAAGGCTCCGCCAGATTTGATTCTTTTACCAACAAATGAATAAAATTCCCCCAATTTCCCTGCCTTTTCAGATAATTCATTCCCTTCATCTCTAATATCCTTATACTTTTCTTCTAGGGTGTGCACCTTCTCAATCAACTCTTCTTTTTCCTCTTCACTCATCTCATCCCCTCATCGATTTCTCGATCACCATATATTAATCCCTCACCGGGCTCTTATCTTTATACTTTTAGAGATAATATATTTTCCCCCACTTTCACTAGACCCCATTTCCTTCTTAACTTTATATCGGTGAAAGGGAAGTAAATAACATCCCTATCGGTGAGCAGTATGAACTCGGTTTTAAGACAGAAAAATAATTTGGGAATGCTGAAGATTAAGCGATCTAAAAGTTCAATAAGAAGATTGAGAGATATAAAGTTCTTCACCAGTTCAATGATATCTTTATTCAAAGATGAGGTGACAAAACGGAATGACAAATCTAGATACTAAGAAAAAGTGTAATAGTGCTCCCGGGGGGATTCGAACCCCCGTGATCGGCTATCCCTGGCCTCATCGGCCTCGAAAGGCCGAGATGATTGGCCGGACTACACCACAGGAGCAAATTACGAAGTAATTTGCGACTTAGTGGAACTTAGTTCCAGTTCAGGAGCAATTTGTGAAGCAATTTGCGACTTCGGGGAACGAAGTACCGCTTTAAGAGCTTATTGATAGGGAAGGGGTTGGTGTAGATAAGAACCACAATAAATACTTTACTCTTTTTCTCGTCTTTCTCCGTAAGATATAGATGTTTGCCCGAAAGATTTATAGTTTTTCTATCGATGAAACGCCGGTGGTTATTTGAAGGAAGAGCCGTTCGTATATGCTCATAAAAAAGAGGAAGAGATAGTTTGGATGAGTCAGAACACCAATCAGATCGAGACTACGCCGAAAATAAAAGAAGATATAATCGAAGCCGTAGAAGAAGGAAAGTACAACCTTTATCCCTACAAGCAGGGAATCCTCGGCTTGAAAGAGGCGCTACTAAAAGATATAGGGCTAGAAGATGGTTTCGATGCTATGATCACCAACGGAGCGATAGAAGCGACTTATGGAATGACGAGGGCTCTTCTCGACTCCGGAGACAACGTAGTGGCGTCGGATCCCAGTTTCATGCCTATCCATCACCAGGTGGAGCTCTGTGAGGCGAAGATGAAAGAGATCAACGTCTACAAATCTCCCTACAAGATGACGGTAGAAGAGGTAAAAGAAAAAGTCGACGAAGATACCGAGATGATCCTTCTGATAGATCCTCTCAATCCTTTAGGTACTTCTTACGAGAAGGAGGAAGTTAAGGCGATATGTGATATAGCCGAAGACGAGGACCTTTTCATAATAGACGACATCACCTATCGCGATTTCGCTTACGATCATACCCTCACCACCGAATTCGTTCCTGAGCGGACTTTACTCGTTTACAGCTTCTCAAAAAACTGTGGTTTCGCCGGTATGAGGTTGGGTGGATTGATAATGCCGGAAGAGTATTCCGATATACTCCACAAATACAGGACTAACGTTCTTTCCGCAAACGTTCTGGCTCAGGTAGGAGCTAAGACGGCTCTCGAAACCAAAGACCAGTGGCTAGACGACATGGTCGAGCAGTCCAGGAAGAACCAAAGGCTGATAAAAGAATGCGTTGAAGGTATCGATGGTCTATTCTTACCTGTGTATCCTTCTCACACCAATATGTTCGCCATCGATATCGCCGAAACGGGAATAAGGCCTGAGAAGTTGCAGGAAAAATTGCTTTACGAGCACGACGTGTTCGTGAGATCTGGCACCTACGTATCCAAAGATGCGGGTAAGGACTTCATCAGGGTTTCGTTCACCGTGCCCGAAGAGGGCGTAAGAAGATTCACGAAAGTTCTACCGGAAGTAATAGACGAGTTGAGATGATGAAGGCAGTAGAAGAAGGGGTCTATAAACACGAAGGGAAGTTTTACACCCTAAATCTCGTACCTGGAGAAGATGTTTATGGAGAGGAATTGATAGAGAGTGAAGGCTTTGAATATAGAGAATGGGATCCAAACAGGAGCAAACTCTGCGCTTTTCTGGAAAAAGAAGGTTCACTTCCCATCGAGCCGGATATGGATATCCTGTATCTAGGAGCTGGAGACGGTACCACGGTCAGCCATCTCTCCGATATAGTCACTGACGGCAAGATTTTTGCGGTCGAACTGGCTAGAAACCCTTATCAAAATCTTAATTCTCTCGCCGAAAAAAGAAAGAACATTTTTCCTATAATGGCTGATGCTAGAAAAACAGAAAAGTATGAGGATATCGCCTCTTCAGTAGATTTTGTCTATCAAGATATTTCTCAGCGCGACCAAGCGGAGATCTTTCTGAAAAATATTAGATTTCTCAAAGAAGACCACTGGGGCATGATCGCCGTAAAAGCGAGAAGTATAGATGTTTCTGAGCCTCCACAAGTCGTATACGAAAGCGTCGAGGAAAAACTTGCAGAAAAAGGGTACATGACCATACTCAGATCTGACATATCCACTAGACAGAAAGATCATTCGATAATCGCAATTGAAAAGTAAAGACAAGACGATAGAATTGAGATCCCAACCGATTCAAAAGATATTTTACACCCTAAAAGATATAAACACTCGATGATCGATTTACTGATGGAAGAAAAGAGATTCTACAAGAACATTTGGGGAAAATTGTTCCTTTTTTTCATCCCCTTTCTTATAGCATCTCTTTACATCGTGCTTCTTTACCTGATATTACACGACATTGGAAACAGTTTTTGGATAATTGGTGGAGGGATGGTCACGTATTTTTTTCCACCTTTTGGCAAGGAAAGTGTGATTCCTGGTTTATTATTGGGTTTACAATCCGTACCACTTTCACCCTTAGTAATTATTTTTTTGGTCTCGAGTACTATAGCGTTCATAGACATCGTCACCGCCTATTTTCTCCTTTGGAACTTTTACATCGCTAAAAAGATTCCTTACGTTGGAAAATGGATCGAAGAATTTCAAGAATATGGGGCCGAAAGGATGAAAGAGAAAGACTGGATCAAAAGATTGGCATTTCTAGGAGTGGCTAGCTTCGTGGTATTTCCATTTCAAGGCAGCGGAGGTGTAGGCGCTTCGATCCTTGGTAGGGTGATAGGGATGAATAAGTATCATGCCTGGCTATCAATTATAATAGGTGCCTTTGGAGGTTGCTTCTTTATAGGGCTCGTTTCTTATTATACTGGAGGAGCTATCATTCAGGCTTTCAAGAGCAGTATATTCACCGGGATCGGAGCACTGATCCTTGTAATCGTAGGTTTTATAATCCTATACCGCTTCTCAAAAGCAAGATTGTTCCCGGAAAAGGAAGAGGAATGAGGTATAAAGATGAAATTAAAAGATAGAACTATACTTTTGACAGGCGCGGCAGGATTTATCGGGAGTCATTTGGCAGACGCATTAGTTGAATCCAATCGAGTTATAGGCTACGACAACTTATCATCCGGAAAGAAAGAGTTAGTTGAACATCTGGAAGACGAAGAAAACTTTGAACTCGTCATAGAAGATGTTCTAGATGAGGAGGCATTAGCGGAACAGATGGAGAGGTGCGATATGGTGTTTCATCTGGCCGCGAATCCCGATGTGAAATTAGGTGCCGAAGATACCTACGTGCATCTAGAACAGAACATCCTAGCAACTTACAAAGTACTGGACACGATGAGAAGGAAAGATGTGGATGAGATCGTCTTCACGTCTACCTCCACAGTGTACGGCGAGACTGAAGAGATCCCTACTCCCGAGGATTTGGGTCCTCTAAAGCCCATCTCCCTGTACGGGTCTTCAAAACTGAGCTGCGAGTCTTTGATCTCCGCTTTCTGTCATACTTTCGATATGAGGGCGGTATCGTTCAGATTCGCGAACGTGGTCGGGCCGAGGAGCACACACGGCGTCACCTATGATTTCGTCCAGAAGTTGAAAGATAATCCAGAGGAACTCGAAATATTGGGCAGTCCCCCGGGAACGACCAAGTCCTACTTCTATATCTCCGACTGTATAGACGGGATGATCCATGGAACCGAGAACGCTGAGAACAAAGTAGAATATTTCAATCTAGGTTCTGAAGATTACATCAATGTAAAGGAAATAGCGGATACTGTGACTGAAGAGATGGGTCTTGAAGATGCGGAATACAACTGGACCGGCGGCTCTGACGGCGATAAAGGTGGATGGAAGGGAGATGTCAAAACGATGCTCTTGTCGCTGGATAAGATGAAATCTTTGGGATGGACTCCAGAGTTCGATAGTCGAGAATCTATAGCTAAAACGGTGAGAGCACTGATAGAAAAATAGTATCGTATAAAGGATTTATAATAGAGAAGCGAGTACATTCATCGGATCGGCGACCCAAAGCGCAACAGATATACAGCTGAGGAAGTAAATGTAGTAAAGTATGTTATACTTGTATTCGTCTAATTTGTCGAACAATTCTTCGGTCATACTATTTCACCTATTTCGTCATACTTTTTTATGACATCTTTTTAAGGTTTGAGAGTGTTATATATAATTTTTCCAGAAAATCAGGGATGAGGTGAGTAGAATTGGATTGCCATAAAAGTTTATTTTACCAAAAAATTATAAGTAGTTAACTTGCTTTCACTTAAATGAACGAGGAATCTGAATGGATAAAAAAATCCATAAAAAGATCGAAAAGAACGATGAATCTACCACTATCGAAGACATCCAAAAGATGATCGAGGAGATACAGGAAGAGCACCCAGACCGCGAAGTATTTTTTGATGGAGATGAATATGCCATCTGCAGTAGAAAGAAGGAAGGGTAACTTTTGATCTTGATAAAATTAGGCGGCAGTGTTTTGACGGATAAAAGTAGAAAATATTCATTTAGAACTCGTGTAGCTAAAAGACTTTTGAAGGAGATTAAGAACAGCTCAGTGGAAGAGTATGTGATCATACACGGTGGTGGAAGCTTCGGACATCCAGGAGCTGAAAAGTATAATCTGAACGTAGAGAAACCTAACGCTTCCGCCGAGGGGATTTCTTCTGTACAGCTCGATATGAGAAGGATGAACAATCACGTTCTTGAATTGATGCATGAACGAGATATGTGGGGAGTCTCGATACCTAGTGGGTTAATAACGCTATTCGAGGACGGTAAGATACAGGAGATAAATGAAGATATAATCCAGCGATATCTTTCTTTAGATGCGGTACCTGTCACATTTGGGGATGTGACCATAGATAAGAAGAGGAAGGTCACTATCTGTTCGGGAGACGATATAGCTTTGGGCCTTTCGGACTTGGCCGATCGGGCGATCTTCGTCAGCGATGTAGACGGCATCTATAAAGACGGGAAATTGATGGAGGAGTTCGATGAGAGTATGCTCCCGTTAACTCCCGGTGACGTTGAGGTAGATAACGACGCAGTGGACGTCACTGGGGGGATGAACAAGAAAGTTGAAAAGATGATGAAGATATCAGATAGTTGTGAAACTCAAATAATCAACGGAAACGAAAAAGATAGGTTGAGGAAGATTTTAGATAAGGAACCGGTCGTTTCTACCGAGGTGAAAAGATGATAGAATCTAGAAAAGAAGATCATATGAATATATGCTTGAACGAAGAGGTTGATGCGGAAAAGAATTATTGGGAAGACATCAAGTTCACTCACAATTCCGCTCCGGAAATAAACATGGAGGATATAGATATAGGAGTGGAATTTTTGGGAGAGCATTTAGACGCCCCTATCATGATCGCTGGAATGACCGGCGGGTACGACGAGGCGGGCTCGTTCAACGAGAAGCTCGCAGCTGCGGCTGAAGAGGCCGGAGTAGGACTCGGCGTTGGCAGTCAGCGGGCCGCGATCGAAAAAGAGTCGCTTCGAGACAGTTATGAATCAGTTTCAAAGTATTCTCCGCCACTGGTTTTCGGAAATATCGGGGCCCCGCAGTTGATAAGCCAAGATGGGGAGGAGCCCTACGGAGTTTCAGAGGCGAGAGAAGCTTTAAAGATGATAGACGGAGATTATCTCGCGATCCATTTCAATTATCTGCAGGAAGCTGTACAGCCGGAAGGAGATCTCAAGGCGGAAGGTGTTCTCGGATCTTTGAAAAGCCTATCTGAAGAGGTTCCCACCATTTCAAAAGAGACAGGAGCGGGAGTTTCATCGGAAACGGCTAAAAAGTTCCAGAAAGCTGGAGTGAAAGCTATAGACGTAGGCGGCTTGGGCGGCACTTCTTTTTCTGCCGTTGAACATTATCGGAATAAAGACGAGAAGATGAGTAAGATATCAAAGGATCTTTGGAATTGGGGCATACCGACGCCGGTTTCAGTAGCGGAATGTAGGGATACTGTCTCGCTGCCGTTGATAGCTACGGGAGGCGTCAGAAACGGTATTGATATAGCTAAATCTCTATCTATGGGTGCGGATATCGTTGGTATCGCCGGTGGTGTTCTCAAAGCATTTGATGATGACGAGAAATCCGTGGTTGAATATCTAGAGAGACTCAAGAAAGAGCTTAAGACCACCATGTTCTTATTGGGTTCTAAGCAGATAGAAGAACTTTTAAACGTCAAAAAAATTATCGGCGGCGATCTTAAGGATTGGATGGATTAGCAGAGGAGCTGTTCAATATGACGCTGATGAAAGAGCTAAAAGATAGAAAAAAAAAGATAGAACAGAGGATAGAGGATATATTTGAAGATGGAAAGGATCACCCGTTGTGGGATCACATGGCTTATTATCCTGAAGCCGGTGGTAAAAAGGTCAGACCGTTTTTGGCTATGATAACTACTGAGGCCTTCGGTGAGTCTGAAGAAAAAGCCATCCCCTATGGTATAGCTCTTGAATTTGTCCATAATTTTACTCTTGTCCACGACGACATAATGGATCAGGATGATCTCCGAAGGGGAAGGATGACACTGCATAAAAAAATAGGAGATTCTCACGCTATAAACGCCGGAGACGGCTTATTCGCTCTCTCCTTCGAACTCTTATCTGAGACAGATGTTGAAGGGGAGAGGATAAGGATGCTACTCGAAGAACTATCTTCATCTGTAATCAGGATAGCTGAAGGGCAGGAAGAAGATATAAGTTTTGAAGAAACATTGGATATCAGCGAGGAAGATTTTATAGACATGATAGAAAAGAAGACGGGTTATCTTTTCAGAGCTTCCGCTAGAGGTGGGGCGATAATAGCCGATCGAGGTGAGAAAGATATCGAAAGCATCGGAGAGTACGGTAGAAAGATGGGCATCGCCTTCCAAATACAGGACGATTATCTAGATCTTGTCGGTGATGAGGAAAAGATCGGCAAGGATGTAGGCAGCGATATAAAAGAAGGCAAACGAACTTTGATCGTTATCAAAGCCCTTTCGGAACTGCCCGATAAGAAAGGAAATAGGCTGAAGGAAATATTGAAAAAAGATGGCAACTCGGACGAAGAGATCAGAGAAGCGATAGACTTGATGAAAGAGGTTAATGCTGTTCAATATTCTAAAGAACTAGCTAAACAGTATGCTGAAGAGGCAAAGGAGGAACTTGAGATTCTTCCGGAAAACGAATATAGAGAGTTACTAGAAGAATTGGTCGAGTTCATGATCACCCGCGAAAAATAATTAAGATCGGATTGGAGGATTTATCTATAGGACTGCCTTCCGATTTCTTCCATCTTTTTGGAGATAGTTTTTTCTTTTTTTTCTAGTTCCTCTTTCTTCTCTTTAAGTTCTTTTTCCAACTCTTCAAGTCCACTCTCTTTCTCTTGTAATTCTTTTTCCTTACTTTTTAATTTCTCCCTCTCATCTTCGATTTCTTCTTTCTTTTCCTCTAATTTTTCCTTTTTCGAATCTAGATTTTGTTCTTTTTCCCTCAAACTTTTTTCTTTCTCTTCCAATTCATCCCTTCTTTTTTCTATTTCCTGCTTTTTCGAGTCGAAGTTTTCTTCTAATTTCTTCACCTCATCCTTCTTCTCATTTATTTCCTCTTCCTTCTTTTCTAGCTCTGATTTTCTTTTCTTAAGGTTCTTCTCTTTTTCTTCCAATTCCGCTTCGAGTTCTTCTAGATGACTCTTCTTTTCACTGAGATTATCTTCTTCTTCCATCAACTCATCTTTTTCATTTTCAAGTTCTTGCTCCCATTTTTTGAGTTCGTTTTCTTTTTCCTCTAGTCCGCTGGTTCTTTCCTTTATTTCCTCCTCTTGGTCATGAAGTCTTTCTTCTTTCTCTTGCAAATTCTCTTCTTTTTCCTTGAGATCCTCTTTTAGTTCTTTCAAATCGTCCTCTCTTTTATTCAGCTTTCTTTTACGTTCCTCGAGCTTTTCTTCCTTCTCCTCGATTTCTTCTTCCATCTCTGCTAGGGTCTCTTCCCTTCTTTCTAGATCCTTAGATTTGGTTTTTAGCCTCTTAGATCTCCCTTCGAGCTCATTTTCCCAGCTTTCCAATTCGACCTCTTTCATCTCTATTTTATTTTCTCTCTGTTGCAGTTCTCCTTCTAACTCGTTCAATCTATCTTTTTCGTCCGCTAAATCTAGTTTCTTATCGTCTAGATCATCCTCTTTTTTCTGCAGTTTTTCTTCCCAGGCAGAAACATGTGCGTCCCTATCGTCCAGAACCTCTCCGTAGGAGTCCAACTCGTTTTCACGATCTTTGAGTTCGTCTTCCAATTCCGTCAAAGTACTTTCCAATCCGTTCATTTTATTTTCAAAGGCGGACAAACGCTCTTCTTTCTTTTCTAACTTCTCGTCTTTTGTAGAAAGATAATCTTCTCTTTCGTCGAGTTGGTTTTCCCAGCCTTCTAATTTTGTCTCCCGATTCTCTAGATCATTTTGATATTCATTCAACTCGTTTTCCCTGCTTTCTAATTTCTCGCGTTCTTCGGAGATGTTCTCTTCTTTTTCAGAAAGAGTATCATTCCATTCCTGGAGATGCTGTTCTCTTTCCTCAAGCTTTTCTTCTACCTCTTCTAAACTTTCCTCCCTTTCATTTAATTTCTCTTCTAAGTTTGTTAGATTGTTCTCCCATTCTTGGAGTTCGTCGCTTTTCTCTTGAATATCTGATTCCTTTTCTTTCAGTGTTTTTTTCCTTTCCTCTAAATCGTTTTTTATTTTATCGATATTTTCTTTCCTCTGATCGAGTTTATTTTCTCTGTCGTTCAGTTCGTTATCCTTATCTTCTAATTTCTTTTTCAATCCATTCAAATCTTTTTCCTTTTCTTCAAGCTCTGATCTTTCTTTCTCTAGGTCGTTTTCTCTCTGATTTAGTTCGTTTTCTTTTCTTTCTAAATCTTTAGCTTTTTCATCCAGCTTAACTTTTCGATCTTTCAAGTCATCTTCAAATTCATCTAATTCTTGCTCCGTTTCCTCGAGTTCGTTCTTTTCACTCTCGAGTTTTTCCTCTCTATCTTTAAGGTTTTTAGCCTTTTCCCTCAAATTTTTGTTCCTTTCAGTTAGTTGTCCTTCCCAGCCTTCAAGCTCGACTTCCCTAATATCTAGTTCTTTACTTTTATCTTGTAATTCTTCTTCTCTATCATCTAGAGCTTCGTTCCTCTTTTCGATTGAGTCTTTTCTCTCCTCTAATGAACCACTATATTCGTCTAATTTTTCTTCACGTGTTTCCAAGGAATTTTCTAACTCTTCCAATTTTTCAGATCTTTTATCTAACTCATCTGAGTATTTTTCAAGATCCTTCTCTTTTTTATTCAGTTCTTCTCTTTTCTCTTTCAAGTTTTTCTCTCTCTTTTCTAGATCCTCCGCTTTATCCTGGTTTTTTTTCTTCTTATCTTCGAGGTTGTTTTCCCAACTTTCAAGTTCCGTTTCCCTGATATCCATCCTTTTCTCTCTTTTGTTGATCTTCTCTTCTAGTTCTTCTAGATCCTGTTTCTTTTCATCCAGCTTCGACTTTTCCTTTTTTATCTCTTCTTTAACGTCTTCAAGGTTTTCTTCCTTTCTCTCAAGATCTTTAGACATTTCATCTAGTTCGAATTCATGATCTTTTAGGTCTTCTTCGAACTGTTCCAATTTCTTTTCTCGCTTATCGAGATCGTCTTTTCTGTTTTCGAGTTTTTCCTCTCGATCGTCGAGGTTTCTAGCCTTTTCACTCAAATTTTTGTTCCTTTCGGCCAGTTGTCCTTCCCAGCCTTCGAGTTTAACTTCTCTAAGATCTAATTCTTTACTTCTATCTTCTAATTTTTCTTCCCTTTCGTCTAGATCGACGCTTTTTTCTTTCAGGGATTTTTCCTTATCATCTAATGATATCTCCCGTTCGTCCAACCTTTCCTCTTTAGATTTCAGATCTTGCTGTTGATTTTCAAGTGAGTTCTCCCTCGTTTCAAGTTCTTTCTCTCGTTCTTTCAACTCATCCTTCCATTCCTCGAGTTCTTCTTTAGTCTCGAATACCTCCTCTTCTCTTTCATCTACTCTATCTTCCCTTCGATCGATATTCGATTCCCTTTGATCCAGCTGTTTTTCCCAACCCTCTAAGGAGATCTCTTTGAAATCTAATCTCCTGGATTTTTCACCTAGTTTTTCCCTGTCTTCTTCTATTTTTTCTTTCTCTTTATCGAGCTCGCTTTCTCGATCTTCTACCATTTCTTCTCTTTTATTAAGCCCCTCTTTTTTCTTCTCTATTTTTCTCCATTCTTCTTCTATCTCTTTTCTAGCGCTCTCTACGGACTCTTCTCTATCTTCCAATTTTTTCTCCTTTTCCTCTAGGCGATTCTCTTTTTTTGAGAGCGCGCCTTTCCTCCCTGCTAAACTTCTCCGCAATTCATTCAATTCTTCTTCCATTTCGTCTATCTCTTGTTTACGCTCCTTTAACTTTTGATCTCTCTTTTCCAAGTTCCCTATCTTTTCTTCTAGATGTTTTTTTCTTTCCCTAGCTTCAGACATCTCGGCTTTGATCTCTTTGAGTTTTTCCCTTTCTTCTTCTAGACCCATCACTTCTTCTGCCAACTTTTCTTTCTCTTCCTCTAAATTCGATTTTTCATCTTTTATTTTTTGGACTTCTTTTTCAAGTTTTTTCTTCTCTTCTACTTGGTTCTCCAACTGGCTGACCTGCTGTTCTCCGAACCAATCGAGTTCTTCTTTCTTCGCATTCAGATCAGTTTCGAGGAATCCCAATTTCTTCTTTTTTTCTTCTATCTCTTCCTCGAGTGAGTCCCGTTCATCTTCCAACTCGGAGATTTCTTCTTCTTTTTCTTCTAGGTTCTCTTCCTTTTTTACGAGATCTTCTTCTCTCTCGTTCAATTCCTCTTCGAATTTTTCTAACTCTTCTTTTTTATCTTCAAGGTCTTGCACCTTTTTTTCCCTTTCTTCCAGCTTCTTTCTCTTTTTATCTAACTCCTCTTTTTCCTCTTTGAGACGTTCATCTTTTTCTTCTAATTCTTTTTCTGTCTCTTCAATTTTCTTTTTTCTTTCTTCTAGTTCCTCTTTTTTTTCCTTTAAATCTTCTATCCTTTCTTCTAAATCATTTTTCTTTTCCTTTTTCTCTTCTAGATTTTCTTTCGTCTCTTCTAGTTTTTTTTCCGTACCCTTCAATTCTTCCTTTTTATTTTCGAGGTTTACAACGGCATCTTCTAGCTCTATCTTCTTTTTTTCGAGTTCGGAAATACGTTCGGAGAGTTCGGTAAATTCTTTTTTGGTTTCGTCCTTTTCCTCACTCAATTTTTCGAGCCACTCTAGCTCTTCTTCCTTCAACCTATCTAGTTCTCTTACTTTCGATTCTATATCTTTTTCAAGATACTCGAGCCTTTCTTCTTTTTTTTCTATTTTTTCTGTTACCTCTTCTAGGTCCCCCTCTCTGCTTTTCAGTTGTTCGTTCTCCTGTTCAAGCTCTTCGATAGTCTCCTTTAGATCGGAGATCTCTTCTCGAAGCTCGGATATCTTCTTGTCTTTTTCACCGAGCATTTTTTCAGATTTCTCTCTCAGGCTCATCTTATCTTCCTTCAAACTTCGAAAGCGTCTAGAACTTTTTGATAAAGTTCAAAATTTTCACTCTGTGCGAATTCTTCGATCTTCTCTTCCGGAAGATCGCTTAAAAGATTGTCCAGAACTGTCAAGATCCATTGAAGTTCTTCTATCGTGATTTCTTCCTGCAGGAGTTGTTCCTTAAAGGCATCATGTTGGTCTCCAGATTCGAGAGGACATCCGCAGACTGGACATATCTTTACGTCTTGCACCTCGTCTTCTAAGGATTCTCCACAGTTATCGCACTCTGTAGTTTCTTCGTCCAACAGATTAGCACAATTAGAGCAAAAAATATCACCGCTTTCACTCCGCATTTTCAGAGTCATTCTATCTTGTCTATAGAATTTATATTGTATAAACCTTTTTGGTCAGAAATCATCAAGTAAATCTCTCTAATCTTCTTCCAGTAGGCATTCCTTGGCTTTATAGAGTGCGATAGTGGTGTGAGGATGAGAGATTTCATTACGCTCCAGCATTTCATATATTTTTGGTATAGGTAGAGCTATGACTTCAATGTCTTCTCCTTTTTCGTGATCTATCTGTCCGCCATCCTCCACGACTCCGACAAAGAGATGAGCTGTTTGGTCGTTTAAACTCGCTATGGGATGATAATCGCAGAGTTTTTGACTGGATTGAAGAAGAAAACCTGTTTCTTCTTCGAGCTCTCTTTTAGCCGCTTCTTCGGCTGATTCATCATCTTCTATAAATCCAGCGGGTAATTCGATGACTTTTTCGTCTATCGGATACCTGTAATTTTTTATCAATATTAGCTCGTTTCCTCTTTGTGGAAGTACACCTGCAAAATCTGGTAGATCTAGCATGGTGTAGGTTTTTTCCGTCCCGTCGGGAAGGACTACGTCGTCTTCAGTTAACGTAAACAGTGTAGATCGAGCGACGATACGTGAATTTTTCTTTTCCCACCTAGACATGGTTCGATAAGTGAATGGACATATATTTTTATTACCCAAAGAACAGTATCTCGATTAAGAAAGCTGCGCCCAAGATCAGGAAAAGACAACCCGCTATTAGGTCTATCCTGTCTTTCTTGAATATTTCGCCTAGTTTAGACCCGAATATGACACCCAACCCTATGATAGTTGCTAACCCAGATAGTGCACCTATCAAAACTAGGATAGGCTCTCCATATCGAGCCGTTAGGGTAATCACCAATAATTGGGTTTTGTCGCCGAGTTCGGCTAGCAGTGAAAATAAGAACGAGGTGGTTAGACCATTTCCTTTTCTCTCGCTTTTCACTTCCTCTTCTTCCTCACCGTCTTGAAAGAATATAGTGAATATGCCGAATACAATAAATACGGCACTAGCGGCAAACTTCACAAAGATAATAGGTATATATTGTAAAATTATTGAGCCTGCTACGACTCCTAGAACCGTGATGATAGCCATTCCAGAAAATATTCCTAGAAAAACGCTTTTATTGTCATATTTTGACGCTAAAGAGATAGTCATCACTTGACTTTTATCGCCGATCTCTGCAACGATCACGGAGAAGAACGACATCGCTAGGACTAGGATCCAAATCATCAATTGATTTTACCTCTTGACATATAAATAAATTTTCTTGACTTATCTGATTATCTATTTTCCTTATCGTTTTTCCGGAACAGATTTAAATCCTAAAAGTTCATAGTTATCGGTGGTGTTACCCTGAAAATATCACCTTTGATTTCTCAACCTCATCACGTAGATTTCTTGAAAAATCTAGTTGACGAGATGAAAGGAAAAGGAATCGACTTCCATGCTCTAGTTAGGAGCGATGATGTAACTCAGAGCCTTCTGAAACAATCTAAACTACGATTTAGTGAATACGGCGCTTCTTCTAAAAAATACGTTCCCGAGTCATTTTCCTCATTTAGAGATAAGATGTCCCTCGTGAAGAAGCTTCGTTCTTACGATCCTGATCTTATCCTTTTGATCAACGAACCTCCACCTTCTCCTTATTCTAATATTCTTAACATTCCTTCTGTAGTTTTTGTAAATAGATTACTTGGAGAGAATAAAAAAACCATCTTTAATTCAGCAGATAAGATTGTAGTTCCCGATTGTTACCACTTTGATGTCCCTAAGGGAAAAAAGCTTTCACATACAAGCTATCATTCTCTTGCATCGCTTCACCCGAACAGATTCACGCCAGACGAAGGAGTATTGGATGAACTTGAAACTGAACCTGAAAGTTACGTATTTGTCAGTTTTGAGAGAGAAAAGAAGGGGCATTCTTCGGATGATACCTACCTTAGGAGGAAAGAAAAAATTGATCTCGTTAGGAATCTAGATGAAAATCGGAAGGTATTCATAGACGGAAGAGGATCAGTTCCCGATCCTCTTAGAGAATATTTACCTCGTATCCCACTCAATAAATATAACGATCTTTTAGCGTTTTCTGAGTTAGCGGTGGGAACTAATCCAGAGGTATTATCTGGCGCTGGTGTTCTTGGAGTACCGTGGATATACCTCTCAAAATATCCTACCCCGGTTTTGGAGGAGCAGGAAGTTCATTACGAGATAGGCACTCAAGTAGAGGATATCGAAAAAGCGAAAGAGATATCGGAGAAGTTACTGAGTAACGAAATAAAGATCGATTTTAAAGATATACGGAAGGAAATCTTGGATGACAAGATAGATTTGACTAGCTGGATGATAGAAATGTTGAAAGAGATGGAAAAATATATTTAGATTTTATAACTGGTTTTGAAAGAATAATTTTTGCATCTGCAAGGAATAAAAAATATTAACTTTGTGTACGAGGTGTTTAATCAAATACACGCGTAAATTATGAAAGCATATTAAAAAATTAACATATCAATTCTTCTATCTTTTCACGAGAGAATGGTCCACCGTGCGCCGTGTAAAATCTTCTGATATTCACATCATCTTTCAGTAGTTTTTTCAAGCTCCTCTCCGCCTCCTCCAGATCGTATGCGAATATAGGCTTATTAGCCTTCGAAGATGCTAAGAAACCGCCCATCACGAGATCACCCACTAAAGCTTCACCGCTCTCCAGTACGATAGAGACGGAACCGGGGGTGTGTCCGGGAGTGTGGACTATTTTACCTTTGAGCCCGAGTTCTGAAAGATCGAAACTGTCATCTATCGCTATATCCGGCTCTACACCTTCTTCATTTCCACCACCGCTGAATAGCGAAAGGAAAAATGAAAGGATCTTACCTTTCAAACAAGTGGGATGAGCATCTAAAAAATCGCCTTCTGTGATGTTATCAGCTTCTTTTTCGTGAACGATCACTCTAGCCCCCGTCTTCTCTTTCAACTCGCAGAGAGAACCGGCGTGATCTGGATGGGCATGAGTGATGATTATAGAATCGATATCATCTGACTCTACACCTTCTTTCTTCAATTCGGCTAAAACATTATCAAAATCACCGGGATTTCCAGCGTCTACAAGAACGTTTTTCTCTCCTTTTATCAAGAACGCCTTTACTGATCCTAATACTATTGGGATTATCTCCATCCGATTTTCATCTAGCCCCATATTATACATACCTCAAACCGTCGAAATCCGACTCACTAAAAATGTCCTTCACTACCGTAGGCGATTTTGTCCCCCTTATCATCCTTTGGTGAAGCCGCTCCTTTAAATAGAGAAGCTACAAAAATAAACGTGATAAAGGATAGAAGGATGAATCTCGTCATATTTTGAGGCACCCATCCCTTGAGATAATAATACCAATAAATGGCTATGATACCACCAACTACAGAGCGGACTCCATAACTCAGAATCTTTTTAGTCCTTTTCTCCAATTTTGCCACCTTTTATTCAAATCTATTTTTAGTACTAAAAACTTATCCAAGGGAGGGATCAAATCTTTTCCTATTTGAATAAGTCAAAGAATCTGGAGAGATAGATCAGTTTCTTTTTGATGCTCTTATCGAACCTGTCACCTTTCATTTTTCTCCTAATCATGCTATTAAAATTTTCTCTGCATCCGCTTTGAAAGACATTCATATCTGTTAAAAAATTTATAATAGCCCGTGCTGCTAAAGCTCCATACGAGCATCGATAAATAATCTAAACTTTGAACTTATTTATAAATGCAGATGGAGATGAATATCATGGTTGATGAGACTCATAAAGATATGCCCGAAACTGAGCGCGATCTAGTCGTAGAGGAATTACACGGCACTGAGGTAACGGATCCTTACAGATGGCTGGAAGAAGATAGTGCAGAAGTAGAAAGATGGACTGAAGAACAGAACAAGTACACTGACCAAAAACTCGACGAAACCACTCTCGAAACGCTCAGACCACGCCTAGAACGTGTGGTGGAGCATGACGAATACGGTCCATTAGTTGCACGAGGTGGAAGATACTTCCAGCTTCTCAGCGAGGCTGAGGAAGATCAGAGAAAATTGGTCGTTAGAGACGAACCAGACGGCGAGTACAGAGTTCTAGAGGACCCGAACGAGTTCGAAGGCGTGGTTTCGCTGGACTGGTTCGTACCGAATCCAGACGGTGATCTTATAGTCTACGGCACAAGCGAAGGTGGGACAGAACAGTATGATCTGACCGTACTAGATGTAGATGAAAACTCACAGGTCATGGAGATCTCGGGAGTCGGTCGCTGTGGAGAAGGTCCCGTAGCGTGGCTCGGAGACGGCTTTTATTACCAGAGAACAGACCCTGAGAATCAACTTGATAAAGAACTTAGATTCGTGGAGATAGAAGGCGAAGATCGTTTGATAACTGACGACTTACCAAAAAAGAAATGGCCTATCGTATTTGTAGATAGAGAAACGTCTACCACCCTGGTAGGAATAGGTGAACTCGGCGGCGATACACAACTTCACCTTCTTGAAGACGGAGAGCTGACACGCGTTCTTCCAAATCTTGAAGCTTCCGTAAAACCGCTCCTTCATAGGGGAAAATGCTATCTACTGACCGACTACGGAACTTCACGGTGGCAGGTACTCTCTTGTCCAATCGAAAAACTCAAAGAGATGACAGTAGAAGATCTAGATGTGACAATTCCTGAGAGCGAGAAGGTTCTGATAGATCTCGTTCCCGCAAAAGATAGGCTCGTGGTCCATTCTCTTGAAGACGCAGCTTCTACAATCTCGGTCTATTCTCTAGATGGAGAACATTTTGGCGATGTAGATTTACCTTTATCGGGTATACCGCGCGGCGCTCTCAAGGGCAGCGACGATGAACGCAGAGCATATTCTCTGATACAGAGCTTTGATCGCCCGCCTGAAGTAATGCAGATCGATGCAGATTCCTATGAATGGAACTCTCTAGAATCGGTCGAGATAGAAGGGGGATTACCCAACTTAACGGTTGACCGAATTTGGGTGAAATCTACGGACGGAACAGAAGTACCTGCATTCGTAACGCACCGAGCCGATGTCGAGCCTGACGATGCTCCTACAGTACTTTACGGTTACGGCGGATTCAGGATACCTCTCACGCCGGAGTTCAAAGCTGTCCGTATACCTTTCTTCAAAGCGGGCGGAGTCTGGGTACAGGCCTGTCTGCGCGGAGGCCTTGAATTCGGTGAGGAATGGCACGAAAATGGCATGCGTGGAAACAAGCAGCAGGTGTTCGACGACTATTATTCGGTTGCTGAACATCTGATAGATAGCGGTATAACTACGGAAGAGCAACTATCGGCTTGGGGAGGTTCCAACGGAGGCCTCCTCGTAGCTACTGCGATCACTCAACGACCGGAACTTTTCGGTACGGCGATATGCGCGGTTCCACTGACCGATATGCTGCGCTTCCATCAAACTTTACTCGGTGCTACATGGACGGAAGAATATGGCTCCCCAGAGGATCCAGAAGCCTTTGAATGGTTGAAAGACTACTCTCCGTACCACAATATCGACAACAGAGCGTATCCGCCGACACTTATCCGTACGGCTGTAGGCGACACTAGAGTCGATCCCGCACACGCTCGGAAGATGGCGGCGCGCTTACAGGAGAATCAGACCGATAAAGCAACGATCTGTCTTTGGACTGAGACGGACACTGGCCACGGACTCGGCAAGCCTACATCGATGATCGTCGAGCAGTCACTCTACGAGTTCGGTTTCCTGTTCGATAACCTCGAGATAGATATGCAGGAATTGGAATAGCACCAACATACTCCCATCAATTATTTTTATTTATGACTCTAGGACTCAGGTTTTCCTTTAGAGACTGATTCATTAGCTCATTCTTTCCAAGCCTCGTTGTATAGAAACTTTTTTAGATAGGAATAGTATCTCTTTTTCGACTATGGAAGAAAGTGAGTGGTTCAAAGACGAGGTATTTTGGGAGCAGTTCGAATCTGCACTCTTTCCTGAAGAAAGGCTACAAAGAACATCCGAGCAGGTTGACAGATTCATCCACCTTCTCGAGTTAGAAGAAGACGATAAGATCCTGGATTTAGCCTGTGGTATAGGCAGGCATTCATTGGAGTTCGCCAGAAGAGGTTATGATGTGACCGCTTTAGATATAACCGAAGAGTATCTGAACAAGGCTGAGAAAAAAGCCGAAGAGGAAGGACTCGATATCGAGTTCGTCCAGGCCGATATGAGAGGGTTTGAAAGAGAAGAGACTTATGATGCAGTTATCAACTTTTTCACTTCTTTCGGCTATTCTAAAGAAAGATCCGATAACTTGAAGATACTGAGGAACGTAAATTCGTCTCTGAAGCCCGACGGGAAATTCTTGTTGGACGTGATGGGCAAAGAGATATTGAGGAGAGTATTTACCGAAAGAGATTGGCGAAAACTAGATGAAGGTTATTTTTTGGAGGAACGGTCTTTCAATGAAGATACTAACATGTTAGAAAGCAGGTGGATACTGATAAAAGATGACGGCGAAGTTAAAGATCACGTATTTTTGTACAAGGCTTATTCGGCGCGTGAACTCGAAAGGATGCTGAGAAAAACCGGTTTTACGGATATAGAGATATACGGCGATCTGGAAAAGTCTAGATACGACGAAAACGCGAACAGATTGATCGCTTTGGCCGGAAAACGATAGTAATTTTTCAGACTTTCCACTTACCAAATCAGGATAACATTTTATAAATCCATTTTACTGTGAATTCAGTGATTAAAAATTGAAAAAGTACGTCACCGTGGCTAAAAACACCGGATGGCTTCTGATAGCCAACACCACCTCGAGACTATTCACAGCGGTATTTATCATACTGTTGGCGAATCATCTGATGCCCGCGTCTTTCGGCATTTACAATTTCGCTTTCGCCCTTTCTTATATCGCTTCAGTAATCCCTGAATGGGGATTCGACGCTCTTCTCGTGAGAGAAGTATCGAAGGAAAGGGGAAAAGGTCCGACGATGCTGTCGAACGTTTTTTTCATGCGGTCGCTTCTTGCTCTGTTCTCTTTATCGGTTCTAGTTCTGCTCTACTTCACGTTCATCCAATATTGGGATGTGGATCTGACTCTGAAAGTATTGTTGACCGTAGCGGCTATGTTATTTTTGGAAAGGCTTTCGGACTCCTTTTTTGCATATTTCAGAGCTAACGACAGGATGGACATCCAGTCGATGGTTACCGTTGTTTGGAAGATATTCTATCTTTCTTTAGGTTTCTTGGCTATATCTCTCGGATTCGCACTATTTTCGATACTCGTTTTCCTTCTCATTTCAGCGATAATCCGCTTGTTTTTCTCCATCATAGTATATCTGAATATGGAAAGAACGGGTTTTGAAAAACCGAATATTTTACGGTGGAAGATACTGCTGAAGAACGCCTCTCCTTTTGCGATCATAACCTTTCTCGGCATGGTATACGGACACTTGATAGTCGTATTCTTGATATTTCTTGGCGGAGAATACACTACCGGTGTTTACAGCGCCAGCTGGAAGATAATCGTTTTTCTAGGTCTGGTACCTCATTCTTTCGGCAGCGCGCTCTACCCGCTCTTTTCCCGTCAGTACGCCTCTGAAAAGAGAGCTTTGAAGCATACCTATAAACATTCGATAAGGTACCTATTTATCATCTCTTTACCGATCTCTATAGGTCTGTTTTTCACGGGCGATCGCTTCTTCGATCTAATCTTTATAGCGGAGTACTCTCCCGCTTTCGGTCTGTTGAGGATCCTGGTATGGATGCTCCCCTTCCTATTCATGAACGGTAGTCTAAAGATGGTCCTTTGGGCTGGAGAGAAGGCCCGATCGGCTTCGAAGAACCTCGCCATAGCGACTTCAGTACTGGCGATAGGAGGATTGATCTTGATTCCACTGTTCGGAGCTGAGGGAGCGGCGGCGATAGTGGTGATCGCTGAGGCGATACATTTCTCTGCCAATTATAATCATATAAGAAGTTATTTCGGTTCGGTTGAGAAGGGGGTTTTATATAAACCGATCAGTGCCGGGCTGGTCATGTCTGCATTGTTGGCCGCTCAAAGGTTTTATTTAGCTGATGGTAAGATAATCACCTTTACCGTATCGGCGTTTTCTGCGCTCGTCTACTTTTTGATCTTGTATTCATTTGGCATGATAAGTCGAAAAGATATCGAGCTGGTGAAGAAGCTTTTCGGAGAGGTTAGTTGAATCGGGGCAAAGATTAAATCCTATATGTTCAGTTAAGCATTTTGAATGAAAGATCCGTACGGAAGAGAGATAACCAATCTTCGTATATCGCTCACCCAGAAGTGTAATCTAGATTGTTTTTACTGCCATGAGGAGGGCGAAAAGAACAACCATAATACCGCCTTGGAGGTTGAAGAGGTAAAAGAGATCATAGAGACCGCTTCGGAACTTAACATGTACAAGGTGAAATTTTCCGGAGGCGAGCCTCTTCTTCATCCGGATATAGAGGAGATAATAGACCATTCGGCGGAATACATGAACGATGTTTCTATCACCACCAACGGAGTTCTGCTCGCTGAAAAAGCGGAAGAGTTGAAGGATGCCGGATTGGATAGAGTCAACATCAGTTTAGATGTCGACGATCCTGAGATATACGAGAGGATAACCTGTAAGGATGAACTTTCGAAAGTCAAAGAAGGTATCAAAAGAGCTTCGGAAGTCGGTTTATATCCTGTCAAGATAAACATGCTTTTGATGAAAGGTCTCAATGATAAAGCGGTCGAGGGGATGATGAGATTCGCGAGCGAAGCTGATGCCATCTTGCAAGTAATCGAGATGACCGGTAACGAACAAGAGGTCGACGAAGATTTTTACAGAGAATATCACGAACCATTGGAGGAACTGGCCTCGGAACTGGAAAAAAGGGCGGCGGATACCGAAAGGAGAGAGATGCACGCTCGAAAAAAGTATTTTTTAGACGATCCGGAGGTAGAAGTCGAGCTCGTAAGAACTATGCATAACTCGACCTTCTGCGATAACTGTACGCGGTTACGGGTCACCTCTGAAGCGGAACTCAAGCCTTGTTTATTGAGATCCGACAACCATGTGAAGATAAGAGAGTCTTTATCGGCAGGGGAAAACGTAAAAGATAAGTTTATCGAGGCCATAAACAGGAGAGAACCCTATTGGTGTGAGTGAGATGGAAGAGGAAAATAAAGGAAAAGTGACAGTTACTAAGGACGATTTTAAGATCGACGATTTGAAAGATAGAGTATGGACCACCGACGACGGTGCGGTGGTCGTCTTCAACGGCGTCGTCAGATCTAAAAACGACGGTCAGAAAGTTGAGAAACTAGAGATGCAGAGATATGAGGGTATGACGGAGAGCGAGCTCGAAAAGGTGAAAGAGGAAGCTATAAACAATTTCAAGATAAGCGATGTTTTTTTGATACACAGATACGGCGTATTCGACGTAGGAGACAACATCGTCGGCATAGTCGTCAGCGCTCCTCACCGCGATGAAGCTTTCGATGCCTGCAGCTACTGCATCGACAGGATAAAAGAGAAAGTTCCGCTATGGAAAAAGGAAACCGTGGAGAGCGGCGAAAGTAAATGGTTGGGTGGAGAAAACGGTGATTGAAGATGGGTATGATAGATATCAGCGAGAAAGAGAAAGTTCCTCGACTCGCTAGAGCCGAAGGGAAAATAGAGTTGGGTGACGAGAGCATCGAAGCGATAAAAGAAAATAAAGTCAAAAAAGGAGACGTTTTTCAAGTCGCCGAGATATCGGCTATTCAAGCCGTCAAAAAGACGCCCGAAAGTATACCTCACTGCCATCCTATCCCTATCGAGGGGATAGAAGTAGAGTTCGAGATAGATGAGAACGTATTGAAAGCTAGCTGCGAAGTCAAAGCTATATACAAGACGGGAGTGGAGATGGAGGCTTTGGCCGGCGTTAATTCTTCACTTTTAACGATATGGGACATGGTGAAGTATCTAGAAAAAGATGAAGAGGGTCAGTATCCTGATACCAAGATAAAAGACGTATCGGTTGTACAGAAGATTAAAGGTGAATGAATATGGGTCACGAAGAACATAAACATAAAGCTCCCGAATCCGTGAGATGTGCCGTGATAACGGTGAGCGATAGTAGAGATGTCGATACCGATGGATCGGGTAAAATGATCAGAGAGATGCTGATGGAAGAAGAGCACGAGGTTGTCGGCTATGAGATAGTTAAAGACGAGCCGGACGAGATCAAAGAGACAATAGATTCAATAGACGCTGAAGTATATATCCTGAACGGCGGAACAGGGATAAGTGCTCGTGACGTCACTCCGGATGTTTTAGACGAGATCATCGATAAGGAACTCCGTGGTTTCGGCGAGATATTTCGAAGATTGAGCTATCAGGAGATCGGTTCGGCCGCGGTGCTGAGCAGATCTATGGCCGGTGTAAAAGACGATGAGGTATACTTCGCGGTCCCGGGTTCGACTTCGGCGGTCGAACTGGCGATGGAAGAGTTGATACTGCCGGAGTTGGGACATATGGTCTACGAGGTGAATAAATGATGGAGAAGCAGCGCCCTTTCGGTCAGCTCATACCTTATGAAGAGGCTCTTTCGACCCTGTTGGATAAAGTAAAGCAAATAGATAGAAAGGAAACTGTTGAACTGGACGAAGCCTTCGAGAGAGTCTTAGCAGAAGACGCGGAAAGCGATATGTTCGTACCTCCTTTCGCTAGAGCGGCGATGGACGGCTTCGCCGTGAAAGCGGAAGAGACTTTTGAAGCTGGCAAATTCGATCCGGTCGAGTTGGAAAACATCGGCAATATCCACGCGGGCGATTCGCCTGAAAAAGTATTGGATGAAGGACAATGCATACAGATCGCTACGGGAGCGCCGATGCCCGACGGTGCGGACGCGGTGGTGAAAGTAGAGGTCACAGAAAAAGAAGATGAGGTAGTGAAGATCTACGATCCGGTTCATCCCGGTGAGAACGTTTCGCCCAAAGGTGAGGATATCGAAAAGGACGAAACCGTGCTTAAGGAAGGTTCTTTCCTCAGTTCTTCCCGTATAGGCGGTCTGGCGGCGATAGGTAAAGAGTATGTGGGGGTGTACGAGAAGCCCGATGTGGGAGTCATCCCCACCGGTGACGAAGTCGTTCCAGTCGGAGGAGAACTAGAGCCTGGTCAGATTTACGACGTCAATTCTCATACTTTGGCTTCAGTTGTTAAGAAGAACGGCGGCAAACCTTTCAGGGAAAAAGTGGTTAGAGACACCATCGAAGGTCTGAAAGAAGGTATAAAAGAACAGGTAGAGGAGATGGACATGGTACTATTCTCCGGGGGCAGTTCCGTGGGAGACAAAGATATGTTGATAGATGCTTTGGACTCGATGGGAGAAGTGGTATTTCATGGGGTCAAACTCAAACCCGGAAAACCCACTCTTTTTGGATTGGTGGAAAACACTCCGGTCATAGGTATGCCCGGTTATCCGACCTCATGCCTGAATACCGCACAACAGCTTATCAGACCAGCACTGAGGAAGATGTCTAGACTTCCGGAGCCGGCGGAAAGGACCGTCGAGGCTGTACTTCAGAAAAGGATAACTTCTTCCCTCGGTCGTCAGCAGTACATGACCGTAGAACTCGAAGGTAATGATGCCTATCCGGTCTACAAGCAGTCGGGAGCGATAACAAGCATGGCTCACGCCGACGGCTATTTCGAGATACCCGAGAACGCTGAGCTTGTTGAAAAAGGGGAAAAGGTTTCAGTTACTTTATTCTAAATCACTCTCTTAGCTCGACATTTTTGCCGGAATTGACATCTTTGATGATCTGCCGACCAACTCTAGTATCTTTTCTTATCTTTATCGAACCGTCTTGACCCACCGTAACAGTGGACAGGTATTCGTTTCCCGAGTAGAGGTCTACGGTCTTACCAGCTTTCTCTCTCCCGGCTTCGACGACCACTTTTTCTTTCTGTATTATCACTTCTACCGATTTTGATCCCCGACTTTTTTGCGAAGACCCTTTCCGATCGACTCTTCCCTTCAGCGGCTGAACGTCTATCCTGAGATCGAGATATTCTTCTATCCTTGAGATATTTTCCCCGTTCTTTCCCAGCAAACCGGGAATTTCGCTCTCAGGAACATAGACTGTGATTCGATCGGAACTATCGACTTCTACCTCAACACGTCCTCTCACGTGTTTCTTTATCTCTCTTTTGATCTCTTTTTCCGCCATATCGTAAACTGGCGTGGAACCTTCCTTTTCTTTTACAGGCATCACGACGACTTGCTCGCCGTAGGAATATACTTCATATTCGGTAACATTGGTCTCGAAATCTTTGACTTCGATGACCGGTCTAGCGAGATCATCTTCTACCATACCTTCCGGAACTTTTACCGTGTAGGTGATATCGTACACTTTGTTGATTTGAGCTTCTTCCACGAACACGATCGTGTCTACGACCTGTGGGACCATCCCGAGTTCGACCCTTCCGATCAGTCTCTGTAAAGCGTCGATAGCTCGATTAGCGTGAGTTACACCTATCATCCCGACTCCCGCAAGTCTCATATCCGCGAAGGTCTCGAAATCCGGTGTTTTCCTAACCTCGTCGTAGATGGTGTAATCCGGTCTAACCAGCAGTAAAAGATCCCCCGTGTCTTCCATCTTACCGTCTAATTTGCTGTATTGGGTCACCTCATCTCCTACCTGGAGATCTCTCGGATCTTCCATCGTTTTGATCGTGAATTCACCTTCTTTCAGATAATCTGCGATGGCCTGCGCCAACGTACTCTTTCCCGCGCCGGGTGAACCCGCGAGTAGAACCCCTCTCTGTCTTTCGGAGAACCTCTCTTTCAACTCTTCTGATAGTTTATAATCATCGAGATCTACCTTGGCTACTGGTCTAACGGCGGTTATCTCGAAGCCGTCGGAAAAAGGTGGTCTAGCGATAACTATCCGTATGTTTTCTAGTTGAACTACGGTAGCTCCCCCTTTATCGACCTCGATAAAACCTTCCGAGGATCTCTCAGCGTTTTCGATGATATTGTGAGCTAGAGCTTGTAAAATTTCGCGTGATGATACCCCTTCTTTTATTATCTCGGTATCGATATCTCCCGGCATCCCTTTTTTTGCCGTCGGTTTTGTTCCCTCCCTTAGGTGGACGGACATAGTGTCTTCAGTGAAGTAATCTAATATTTTGTTACCCTTTTCTTCCTCCTTCAGAACCGGTTTCAGGTATTCCACTTTAATTCCTTTAGCTCTCGCTACATCGGCCTGTACTGCGTCACTGGTCACCAATGTCGCGTCCTCTTTCAACGCGATGGAACGGATCATCGAATCTATCTCCCCTTCATCGGCACGTTCGTGCTGCTCCGAATCCGGTCTTTCTCCTCTAAAAATCAGGTTTATTTTACCCTCTTCCGAGAGTTCTTTGATATTCTTGATCTCGTCCAAACCGCTCATACCGGTCTCTTGGCCTCTGTTAGCTTGGGACTCGAGTTCGAAGATCACAGCTTCTGGTACCAACACATCGGCATCTCTATAATGACCATCCTCGACTCTTGCCGTGATCCTTCCGTCGATCACAACGCTAGTATCAGGAACTATCTTCATGATAATAAATCATCATCGCGGGAATTAAATACTTTTGCTCTACTCCGCGCTATCACTCCCGAAACAGGTGAACCGCCGAGGCTTTGAAAAGAACGTTGATGTCTTTACCCTTTTCGAGGGACAGTTCTTCAACGGACTGTCTTGTAACGTAGACCACCAAAGGAACGCCGATATCGACCACGACTTCTTGATAGATGCCCCTGTCAGTTATCTTTTGGATAGTACCTGAAAAGTTGTTCCTAGCGCTGGACTCGACTGATTCTTCTGAAAGGATTATATCCTCCGGCCTCAAGGTTGCGGTGACGTCTCCTTTCATATCGGAGGTAGAAAAGATTTCGATATCGTCTAACTCAATTTTAGTAACACTCTCTTTTCTTTCCGCGTTTCCATGGAAAATATTACCGGTTCCCACGAATTCAGCTATATATTTCGATTCCGGTCTTCTCATTATAGTTTCCGGTCTGCCCGTTTGGAGGAATTTGCCATCTCTCATCACCGAGACCCTGTCTCCCATCACTACGGCTTCTTCTTGATCGTGGGTGACGTGGACCGTAGTGAAATTCAGCTCCGAATGGAGTTCTTTGACGAGCGAACGTAGATCGATCGAAGTTTTATTGTCAAGTGAGCCGAAAGGTTCATCCAAGAGCAGTATTTTTGGTTCAATAACAAGAGCTCTCGCCAAAGCGACCCTCTGTTTTTCTCCTCCACTGAGAGTATTAACATCTCTATTGAGTAGGTCCTTTATCCCTATCTTTTGGGCCATATCCTCAACTCTTTTTTCTATGTGCCTTTCCCCTTTTCTTTTCAGCCCGTATGCTATATTTTCTCGTACGTTCATATGTGGAAACAACATGTAGTCCTGATATACGAAGCCGAACTTTCTCTCCTGAGGATCCAAGTCAGTATAGTCTTCACCACCCACATAGATGGAGCCGCTATCTGGCTTGTAGAAACCGGCTAGCAGTTCCAAGAAAAGTGTTTTGCCCGATCCGGTGGGACCTAAAATAACGAAATATTCGTTCTCTTTCACCTCTAATGAAATATCTTTCAGCCTGAATTCTTCCCACCGATTGGACAAGCCTTCAATCCTTATCATATAGACTCACCTTCCTAGTGACGGTTCTCAGCGCGATGAAAACGGAAAGGCAGATCAGAAGAAGAAGAGCGGCGATAGGTCTAGACGCCTGTAACCCTCTCTGGGTGAAGACATCATATATATACACTGGGGCTGTTCTCGGGAAGTAAGCTATTATTACTACCGCTCCGAATTCGCTAACAGCTCTAGCCCAGGACATGACCGCCCCGGACAAGATATTCCTTTTCACCAGGGGCAGTGAAACGGTGAAGAAGGAAGCTTTTCTATCCGCTCCCAAACTCATGGCCACCTTTTCCAGCCTGGGATCGATATCCTCGAATCCTTCTCTTACCTGGTTGACGATGAACGGTATACTTACGAATAACATCGCGACCACTATACCGGGAAAGGCGTCCATGAACTGCAGTCCGGCCTTTTCGAGAGGCTCTCCTAATGTTCCGGTTTTTCCAAAAACCACTAAAAGTGCGATCCCAGCGACAGTGTGTGGTACCACCATGGGTAGGTCAATTATGCCTTCAACGAAAGACTTTCCCGGAAAATCATTTCTCGCCAGTACGTAGGAAAGCGGTATTCCTAGAAATAGACCTATAAGCGTAGAAACCAAGGCCGCGGATAGACTCGTTATTATAGAGCTTACGGCTTTCGGATCGGAAAAGGCCTTCTCGATATCCGGGAGAGCCGCGTGGAACAATTCCGCTATAGGGAGAAGTACAAAGATGATCAGCAGAATACCTAGGATGGAAAAAACGACAAAAGTCGGGTCTAAACTTTTCTTCTCACCTAGAAAATAGATGGTAATAATAGAGAGGGAGGCCCCTACAGCCAAACCGTACCAAAGATTTAGAAAATACAAGATGATCAGTACGGGGATAATAAATAAGAGTATAGAAATGGAGTTAATTCTAGCTTCCAGGTTTTTTCCTCCTTAAGATTTTTCGACCACGCCCTGAAGATCTTCGTTCATCTCGGATTCATGATCCACTTGAGGTGGATCTATAGGAGGCTGGCCCTTGTTACTCATCACTTCCAGACCAGATTCGCTCAATAAGAACTTTACGAACTCGACGGCCGTATCTTTATTCTGTACTGTACTCGGTATCGTTATGCCGTAAACGATGGGTTTTCCGACCGATTTATCTCCAGAAGCTCTAGTCAAAGTCACTTTTCCATACTCTTCAGCATATTCAACGCTGCTGAGATCTATCTGACGGGGTAGGTTCACGTAGTCCAAATCGTGCTGCTCAGCGACGCTTTGATAGATGTACAGGTAATCGATATTGCCCGACTCCAAGATCCCTAGCAGATCTGTTTCTTTACTCCTTACGGTGATCTCGTTAGAACCTTGAACACCGAGACCCTCTGGTGCAGAGATGTTTGTTCCTTTTTCTTTTATCTCCGTATGACTGCCGATGAGATCGTCGAAGATGTTTTTATTTCCGTAATGGTTCTCAGCCAACTTGGTAATAATCTGGGACCGGTAACCGCACGGATCGTCGTTAGGGTTGCTGAATCCATAGGTGACATCTTCTCTATCCAAGATATTGTACCAGTTTTCGCTGTCGATCTCGTTCCTGTATGAACTCGAGTCAGTGTATGCTAAAACCATCCTATTCCTTGCGAATCTTACCGTCCAATCCGCCTTGTTTTTGTCATACATCATATTTGGTATCAGTGAATAATCCGCAACTCCTAAAACATCGGGCTTTTTGCCTTGATCCGTGACTTTCCTGACCGTGGCTACGCTTCCCGCCGCTTCGCGCCTAACATCGACGTTAGAATGCTCATTTTCGAATTTTTTTTCTATTTCCTCGAATGGCACGGACAGAGACCCGGCGTGATATACATTCAAAATTTCATCTTCACCCTGTTCTACGCATCCTGTAAACAGGGTCGCTATCATCAAGAGTGTTATGCCGACCGCTATGATCTTTTTCATGTTATCCCTTTATATTCACTCAAGCATAATGAGTGTGCTTAAAAAATTTTCCTTCTAAAACGGCGAAATAGCTGTCAGACGCGGCCTTTCTCCAAAGAAAAGAATGGTTGAAAAACGAGGATTTTAGTGGTGAAAACCCTGAATATTAGCAAAATATATTTATATTAATAGTCTATTTAGTGTCTGGGGGACGCCGATGACGCCCTCCACTAGATATAGGAGGTAAAAAAGATGAGTATGGAAAAAATAAGTGTAGAAAAAGCTAAAGAGATAGCCGAGGAGAAAGACCTCGAACCTGGTTTAGTAAAGGGCACCGACGGGATACAGTTCACCAAAGGTAACAACGACAGAATAAAGACCGTAGATTGGGACGAGTTCGAAGAAAAACTCGACGAAAGAGGACTTGCTGTTTACGAGTCAGGCGGCTGGATGAAGATCATGAGCGAAGAGGACTAAGCAATACTTAGTCCTCTCTTTCTTTTTATTTTTTTATAAACTATTGATCTATTCCCAAATACTTTTATTTTGTTCGTTCCTCTTCTTTTTTGATGATAGAGATAACCGATAGATGGGGCCTTTCCAAGAGGGGAAAATGGTCTTTAGAGGAAGAAGATTACGAGATACCTAATATCCTGTTTTTAGAGGGCGAACATTTCGACCCCTCGCAGGACGCGGAGATGAGATTTTCAGTTGAAGGTAACGACTCTTTTACGATATCAGATTTCTTCGAACCAGCCGATGGAAAAAAGACTTTTCCTGCTAGTTTCGGCTATTCGGAGGAGTTAGGAGGAGAGTTCTTAGAGAGTAGAGGAGGTAGTGACAAGATACAGGTCATATACGATCAGAAACCGGATCCCGAAGCTGAGTTATACGTAATAGGAAACGCGCCCGAACTGCTACAGAGGAGTAGAAAACTCTACGAAAAGATCGTGGGATTGAGAAAGAATATAGCGCCTCACAAGCTGATATACGCTCCCGGTATCGCTCAACCGAACAATTTATCTTTGTTAGTTTACCTTGGAGTAGATATTTTCGATTCTGTTTTTTGTGAATATCTGGGGATGGAAGGAGTTGAACTGTCTGATTGGATCGGTTTTCCCGGGGATGCGGGTAAGAATAACGATAAGTTGCTAGAAGAGCTCTCTTTAGTGAGGAAAGCCGTGCGGAAAGGCAGGATAAGAGAGCTTGTTGAAAGCAGGGCGAGGTCCGAACCTTGGATGGTGGAGGTATTAAGAAAGGCGGATGAAGACTACGAGACATTCTCGAAAGGCGTTCCGGTGACCGGCGACGAGTTCTCCACCACCACTAGAGAAAGTTTGAACCGCCCAGATATAGAGAGGTATAAGAAAAGGATAAAAAGCAGATATCAACCGCCGGAAAGGGACGTTCTGCTGCTTCTGCCGTGTTCTGCGAGAAAACCTTACTTCCAGTCCCGGACTCATAGAAGGTTGAGAGATGCTACCCAGCAGGGCGATTGGACCTCGATACAGGAATTGATGATCACATCTCCGATGGGAGTAGTTCCTAGAGAGATAGAACAGTTCTATCCCGCCCAGCAGTACGATATCCCCGTGTCTCATAAGTGGTATAGCGAGGAAAAGGAGATGATAATGGAAGGTTTGCGGTCAGTTTTGAAGAAAAATGAGTACGATAAAGTCATCTCTCATCTTCCGTCTGACCTTTCCTTCGTTACAGAGAAAATCGACTGCGTGAACACTTCACAGGGCGACCATCCAACTTCAAGTAAGGCTATAGAAAGGTTGGCGGAGGCGGTGAAAAAATACGCTGGAGACCAAAGAGGAAATGTTCAAAGATATCTTCAGCAGAATCTAGGATCTTTCGCCAGGTTCCAGTTCGGTCTAGAAGGAGAAGTTTTGTTAAAAGATGCAGAGATCAAAGGTAAATATCCCTGGTACAAGATAATGAAAGGTGATACCCAGAGGGGCATGCACGTGCCGGAGAGAGGACTGATCTCTTTGACTCTTGAAGGAGCTAAACTGCTGAAAGAAGAAGGAGTTTATCAAGCCGAGATCGACGATTTCAGACCTAAAGGAAGCGTGTTCGCCGTCGGCGTTCGAAATGCTGATGAAAAAATAAGGCCGGAGGACGAAGTGATCGTTGTACATGATGGAGAGTTAAGAGGGGTAGGACCGGCGATCATGTCCGGCGAGGAGATGGAAAAAGCTGAGAAAGGCGAGGCCGTGAGGTTAAGGCACTATCCCTGATAGGTAGTTGTTCATTTTATAAACTCTGGACGTCAGGATGACTTTCCAGGATCATCCCTTCCACTTTTAGCGGTTTTAGATGGTTGGCGAGATTTACTGCGTCCTTCAGTTTGCTTTCATAATCTGAATAGATGGTGTACATCAGTTCTCCTTCTTCCACCTTATCTCCCTTCTTTTTGTTCAATTTGATACCGACTCTTTTGCATTTCGGTCCACCTGCGGCACGAACTATTTTGATTATCTGGCTGTTGTTTATGCTGTCCACGTAGCCCTCGTCTTTAGAATATATCTTTTGAGAGAATTTTCCGATATCGACCTCATCACTGCTGATCTCCGGATCCCCACCCTGTCTGTCTATTATCTGTTTCATCTTGTCAAGAGCATCGCCATTTTCTAGTAGCTTCTTCGCTTCTTTCTTGCCGTCTCTAATACCACCTTGCTCTAACACCATGCCCGCCAAACTCGTCGATTTTTCTATCAAACTCGAGGGCACGTCTTTTCCTTCTAGAGCCATAAGGGCTTCTTTTGCCTCGATGGCGGGACCTATCGTTTTCCCTATAGGTTGTCCGCCGTAGCTGAGGGCGCAGGCTGTATCTATACCGATATCTTCTCCAAGGGAAACGAAGTCTCTAGCGTACTTTCTCCCGAGCTCTCTAGATTCTACTTTCGTGTTTTCTCCCACTGGTATATCCATCACCAGGTACTCTGCTCCCGCGGCCTTTTTCTTAGAAAGGACCGAGGCCAAAACCTGGGGATAAGGGTCGATCCTAAGCGGATACTCCGCCCTTATTATCATATCGTCGGCGGGTGCGAGATTTACGGCGCCGCCCCAAGCTATGGTTCCTCCGACGTCTTCAGCTATCTCCTTGATCTCGCTCGTACTTAATGTAACGTTAGTGAGCGTTTCGAATATGTCAGCTGTACCCCCAGCACTCGAAATAGCTCTCGAACTCGTTTTAGGGATCATGAGGCCCGCCGCGGCTACGATCGGAACTATCAAAAGAGTGATCTTGTTTCCGGGAACTCCGCCGATGCTGTGATGATCGAATACTGGATGGGTGTCGAACTCTATTTTGTCTCCGCTTTCTACCATTGCCCTGGTAAGATCTTTAGTTTCTCTGTTGGTCATGCCCTGGGAATACACTCCTGAAACGTAGGCCGACAGTTCTATATCCGATAATCGGTGATTGACGATATCCTGGATTATCTCTTCGATGCCGTGTTTCGACAGCTCTTCACCTTCTAATTTTTCCCTTATATGTTCTATAGATTCCGGCCTTCCAGTAGGAACAACACTCATCTCGTGCCCTTCGGTGGTATCTAGATCATCTATCACACTTTGGATCAAGCCGACTTCTCCTTCTTTAACCAAGCTTTGAGATGTTTCCACAACTGCGGTGACCGTTTTACTTTCGTGTGTGACCCTGACCCTGTCCTGGCTCCTAAGGCCTATACGCTGCGCATCCTCTTTGTTCAATATGACTACCTGTTCTCCCGCCTCTAGATCTATCTTTTTTGCTTCTAGATCCATGAAAAGATCACATCCATTTTTCAAGAGCCTTCTTCAGCTCGGGATGATCTTCCGCGTAATCTTCTATACTTATTCCTTTATAGGCGGCGTCTACAGCCTGTTTTAAAGCAGAAGCTCCGGATCTTACGCCGTCCGGATGTCCTGAAACACCGCCGCCGGCTTGGATCTGTACGTCGAAACCACTTTTCTCGGTCAATTCCGGTATGAGGCCAGGATGAAGTCCGCCGCTTGCCACTGGCATAATCTTAGCAAGGTCGTGCATCTCTCCAAGCAGCATTCTTTTAGATTTGAGTTCTTCCTCGATCTCGGCGTGCATCTTTCCAGCTCCATAGGTTCCAGTGTGGAGTGCGTCGCCTCCGGCTAATCTTACGAGGCGGGCTATGACCGGCATGGAAATACCGTGTTCGGGATTTTTGGTCATAGCGGCGTGCATTGCTCTATGAACGTGGATCGGAACTTTGATCGATGGATCTTCGGCTAAAGCCTGAAGGCCAGAAAATCCGACTGTCAGCACGTCTATCATCAACTGTTTTGCGCCGTTTTCAAGGGCTAGATCCGCCGCTTCTAGTATTTTGTGACTGGTGGTGCTGATATTATGGGCGTGTATCATCTTGTGCCCTTCCTCTTCCAATCTGTCAAGGCTCTCGCTTACCTCGTTCACTCGGTCTTCCAGCGGGCAGAAGTCCTGATCTACAAGAGTTTCGTCGTCTTTCGAGTTGGTGAGTCCTCCTTTACCGGCTTCGTAAACGTAATCCGCAAATTCTTTTGGCGGAAGTCCTATCTTCGGCTTGACTATAGTGCCTACCAGTGGTTTTTCCGGCCTATCCAGTATATCTCTCAATCCGTCGATACCGAACTGGGGACCCGGGTACTGTTTTACTATCTCGGAAGGCAGCTCGAGATCTACGAGTCTTACGTCTTCAAGCGAGTCCAAGCCGAAAAGATTTCCCGCTATTATGCTCAAGATTTGCGGTATACCTCCGATCTCTCCGGAAAAGTCTACGATAGGATAGCCGATCCTTACTCTGTTCCCTTCCGCTTCGGTGACTTTTGCACCGTACTTTTGGAATATCTCGTCCGACAGGGTGGTCGGTAAAGTCCACGTTCCCGTGGATTCTTCCTCCGCTATCCTTTTCCCGGCGGTCTCTATATCGAGATCGCTTTTGACGGTATATTCACATATCACATATTCATCAGGGTCCAATTTTTCGTCTAGAGCTAAATATTCTATAGTCATGTTATTTCATCTCCATTATTATCCTGTAAGCTCCCTCCGGGGGTATCACGCCCTCTTCGGTAACTATAGCGTCAACATACTTCGAGGGAGTAGCGTCGAATACGGGATTGCTGATATTCACTTCTGGAAAGTCGTCGGGGTCTACTATCTCTGACGGACTCCTCTCCTCGATCTTCACCATGTTTCCCACGGTCGTTTTGCTGGAAAACTTGTACGTTTCAGCGCACACCGTGAAAGGAACTCTAGCTTCGTCGGCGCAGAGCGCGACCTGCGAAGTTCCGATCTTGTTGATCAGAGCCCCGTTAGAAGCTATCGTGTCCGCTCCAACGTAGACCTTGTCCACTTCTTTCATCTTGTGCCTTACGGCGGAGTCTACGATCAA
Organism: uncultured Thermoplasmata archaeon; assembly: GCA_964585175.1. GTDB lineage: Archaea > Thermoplasmatota > Thermoplasmata > Halarchaeoplasmatales > Halarchaeoplasmataceae > Natronoplasma. Next base: position 10,381 of record CAZPCW010000007.1, on the reverse strand, counting down.
AGTTACCGGGATACCGTGCTCGGAAAGTTCCTCTATAGTGATGTAGCCTTGTTTTTTTGGTCTAGATTCGGTCGCGATAACGCTCACCTCTTTCCCATGATCCCAGGCGTGTTTTATCGCTCCTAGAGCCATGGAACTGTTGCAGTGAGTCAGTATAACGTCCCCGTCGCTGATCCTTTTCCCGCCGTATTCCGCTATCTTGTTTTTCGCGTCTAGCGATCTCTCGACGAATTCTTCTGAATTTGTAATGACAGAATTTTTCAACTCTTCTAAGTCATCAGCGTCCTCTTTTAAAACGTATTCTACTGCGTTCTCCAGCGACACCGCGGTGGGCCGCGTCGAGCGAAGTCTTTCAGCACCATCTTTCAATCGTTCTCTTAACTCTTCTACTTTATCCCCCTCGTAACATTTTACAACTTTCCTCAGTGCGAAAGCACCGGATCTAGCGATCTCCGCTGCACCTCTAATTTCCATAGACTCGATTTTCTCGGCGATCTCTTCTAAGCCCATATCCTTCAATCCTTCTACTCCCATGATTAAATCTAATATTGATTGATATCATAAAATCTTTTGGTGATTTAACAATCTTTTAAAGGATTGATGGAAAATTTGTACCTTTCTTAAGCTGATCTTTAAAAAACATCTTAAAGTGCTTGGATAATCTTTTTGAGATCCCTTTCTTCGATTATGATATCCCCCGCATCTCTCACTTCTTCGTCACACGGATTGAAAGCGATCCCCTTTCCTGCTTTTTTCAACATAGGGGTGTCGAAATGGCTGTTTCCTACTGCAGCGGTGTTCTTGGGTTTTATATCCATCTCTTCGACCAGCTGATCGAAGGCTTCACCTTTGTTCTTCAATCCAACCTCTATCACAGCTTCTCCGGTCAGTCTTCCGTTTTTCTCTTCGATGTCGTTCGCCATGATCCTATCGAAATGTTTTTCTCCTATCTGTTCGGCTAACGGCTTCAGCCCCCCGCTGATGATCGCGGTATGATACCTCTCGTTTAAAATGGAGAGAGACTCTTCAAAGCCTTTCATGACCGGCGCCTTTTTCAGCCTATCAACGATATCCGCCTTAGAAACGCTCGGATCTGATCCTTTCCACAGAGCGACGTCCCTACGGACGAATTCTCTAGAATCTATCTCACCGTTGAGATACGCTTCCAAGGAATGATCGTTGTTCACTCCAAAATGATCATGGACCCAGGCCCAAGAACTTTCAACATCGACGAGTACACCGTCCATGTCGAAAATTACGAGTTATAGAGTCATAACTTTTCTCTCATCTCATCCATCTTTTTCTGATACTCGTACACGGCGTTAAAACTCCCTTCCAAGTCGTTCTCTTTTTGAAGTTCATTGGCCTCTTTTAGCAGATCTATGGGTTCGGAGACGTCTTTCCCCTTTTTCTTTGCCTCTTTCAGTTCCTTCTTAGCGCTCTGTATCTCACCTTTTAGGAAGTCCAAGAGAATATCTTCCAAACTTTCCTTACACTCTTCGATTTTCTTTTGACTTTCGTCCCAGTTTTCCTTCGTTTTTTCCTTTTCTGCCTTTTCCGCTAACAGTTCGCACTTATGGGTCTCGAATCCAAGTTCTTTTGCGCAATCCAATATATTTTCCAACTTAGATATCTCGTCATTGAGTTCTCCCATCGGATTCTGCTGAAATTTGATCTCCCTTTCAGTTTCGTCGATCAGACCTAGGGCTCTTTCGTAATCTCCCTTCTGTTTGTATTTCTCTATATCGTCGATGTGGATTTCAGATGTACTCTTTTCCTCGGTTTCTTTGAATCGCTTGATCTTTTTATCGATCTTTCTATCGAGTTTTTCTTGGAACAGGCCCCTACACTTATTCAGTTTTTCCACGGCTTTCTCGTAATCGTTCTGTTTGGTGAATTCTACGGCCTCGTTTATCAAGCCCTTTCCTTCTTCGGTCTCTATATCAAAATCTTTTGCGGTTTTGAGAAGAGATTTCATCTTTGGGATCTTTTGCTGTATCTTTTTGAAAAGGTCCTTTCTTTGCCGTTCTCTCGATATCCTTTCGATCTCTTTTTCCCTCTCAAGTTTTTCATTCATCTCCTCTATGGTATTTTCGATCTCATCTATGATATGGCTTGTTTCGATTTTTCCCATCTTATCGAGAGACCGGTCCACTTCGTCGGTGAATTTTTCTATATCCACGTCTCTTTGCTTCAATTTTTCCTCGTAAAAATTGACCTCTTCTAGTTTAGTTGATATCTCCAGGACGTCTTCGCTCGAATGTAAGGATTTGAACGTTTCATGAAGAGCTTTGTCTATTTTGCCGTCTTTTTTAGCTGATTTCGCACTTTTTATTTCATCTTCTATATGCTCAAGGTCGATTTTAGAATTCGTTTCTGTGAGATTTTCTTCTGTCTTTTCGATCTTATCTTCGATAAGAGTTTTCAACCACTCTTCACTCTCATCGTAAATTCTCTCCTTTATCTCGTTTTCTAGCTCTTTAGCTTTCTTATGGGCGGCCTGATATTCGCCTATCTCGGTTCCCTGGTAAATTTCCTCTATCCTTTCTTCAAATTTCGAGGCATCAATTTTTTCGGAAAGAGCTTCTACGTATCTTTGGCTCCTCCCTATCTTCTCTTTTATCTCTCGGGAGAGGTCTAGATTTTCCTGCAGTTCTCTCACTAGTTTTTCTCCTTCTTCTTTCTTGTTTTCTTCTTGAGCTTTTTTTAGAGATTCTAGGTCTTTTTCGATATAACCGATATCTAGACTGGCATATTCAAAATGCTGCAGCTCGCTTTCGAATGATTCTATATCATCTTTAAAATCGACGGACTCCGATTCTTCTTCTTTTTCTAATTCTTCGTCAAACCCCTCTTCGAGTTCACCGATTTCTTGGTCGATCCCCTCCGTCTTCTCCTCCTTAACGGTTTCCTCAGTAGATTCCTCGAAGATGGCTCCGCAGTTGGGACATTCTACAGTATCTTCCGCGACCTCGCTCTCACATACGGGACATTCGAAAGTGATGACCTCTTCCACTTCTTCCGGCTCTTCTTCAATTTCCTCTTCCCCTTCGAAAGTCTGTTGATAGGGCACTTCATCTTCGGACAGACCGAGTTCTTTGATATCCTCGATCAATTCTTTTTCCTCGTCTTCGTCGAGCATCATATCCATGATTTTTTCCATGGAATCTTCTTCGACTTCATCTTCAACGTCGATATCGAACAATTCAAGGATAGCTCCACATTCGGGGCACTCTTCAATCCCTTCGGATAAACTAGTTCCGCAGACAGGACAGGTTTCAAAGGAATCTTCCGACAAAGGAGAGCACCTCTAGAGTCTACATAAATTAGGCTTTCTGAACATATAAAGTTTTTATCACGAAAAATCAACATTGGAAGGAGCGTCTCCTTACTCAACGATCGACGAAATCTTTTTAGACAATTGACTAACAAAATTAGTGTTGGATAAGATATTCTTTTTTTCCATTTTTGAGCGTGTAAGGTATCTATCCGATCTAGACCCATGTGATTTTTAGTACTAACATTATCTATATTAGCTTAGGAATAGATATGTATCTAAATCTAATATTTTCACAGAAGGTCTTTTGCTTGGTTTGTATTTTTGTACAAAAGCACATATTTATATAAAAAAATATAAATAGTTAATATGTAATTCGGGTTCTATCTTAGGTGAAATATGGTGGATGAAGGCACCTTCGGAGGGAGCGTTCAAAAAGTGCTAACGATCTTTGCGGTAGTGATAATGCTGTTCACAGTTGCGAATGTTGTCTTTGCCGATACTAGCAGAGCAGAAGTGAATCAGGACGAGAGAGACGACGATGGTTTAGGTATTCAAGAAGAAAAAGAATGTACTATGACGAAACGGAGTAAATTTAACCTTTCCCAAATGGTCGAATATGAACAAGCTCCTTACCCGATTAACACTTTAGAACTCGTGAAAAGAAACGGTACTTCGGCTAAAATCTCCTGGGATAAAAAGAGGAGGGCTACAAAATACAACGTATATAGAAAAGATGAGAGCGATCAAAACGATGATTTTACACTTAAAGAAACTTTGAGCGACACCGAATATATCGATAGCAATATAGAGACGGGGGTGCCCTACAGCTACAAAGTTGCAGGTAAGAACGATGTGGGTGAAGGTACCCACTCCGATCCGCTCAAGGTCCCCGCAGTCCCGGATAAAGTAAAAAATCTCAAGAAAGAAGACCTCAAATATATAGGTGGTGCGGAGGTCAAAATAAGTTGGAACTCCATTTCTTGGGACTTCGTTTCTGCTGCCAGCGAAAAGGAGGCTAATGAATATCTAGTATACAGATCGACGGATAAAGATGACTTACCTTCAGACTTATCCGCTACGGACAGAAACCCTAACATGTCAACTTCGGATACTTCGATCACAGATGAAAATATTTCTAACGACAAGACATATTACTACAGGATAACTGCTAAGAATCGAGCTGGAGAAGGTCGAGCCTCCGATTCTTTAAAAATCGATGTACCGGAGGCGGAGATACCGAGACCTAATCTAACTTTGGAAAAAGATGATAAAAATGTCACGTTATCGTGGGAATATGAAGATGCAGTTCCTAAAAATAACTCTAACGAAGAGGTGAAAGTTTTCAAAAACGGGTGTGTGGTAAAAACATATGAGGATCCCACCTCCGCATATTCTTTTAGAGACGAGGATCTATCGCCGGAGAGTTATGAGTATTTTGTTGATTATTTTTTAATCAACGACGATGATAATAAGTCAAGCCAAACCAAAGAAGTTTACATCAGCGCGTCGGATCCCGTTTCTGACCCCGTCATCGACGCCTATAAGACCGATAAGGATATAACTGTTTCGTGGAGCTATAATATCGCCAATCCTTCTTCCTCAGATAAGTTGTTCGTTTACCGTAACCAAGAAATTATGAAGACCTACGACGACCCCGTAGGTGCGGGACCGTATAAAGATGATATATCTGAAAATGGAGTATATACATATTACGTACAATATTACGATCCCGCTCAAGATGTCGTAAAGAATAGTAGTGGAGAGACCTTTTCGATCGGGGATTCCGGCGGACCGACGTCTTACGGACCGACGTCTGACGGCGGAGGAATAAAAAAGGCTGTCGAGGTGACCGAGAAAAGAGGGCCGTTCAACGAGATATTTTGGGTGAAGGACACGCCGGAAACCGAACACGAAGGTATTTTAAAATCCATCGAAATCGACAATATACTATTATTGAAAGAAGAAATGACCGATTACTATGTAACTTTGAAGTTGATGAGACAGAAGACGGGAGGACTAGGTGGTGAGGACGATTGGAAGCTTATGAAAAAGAAGGAAGATCTCTCGCTAGGTGAAACTCAATCACTCGAAAAGAACACTTATGGAGAATATATCGATAATCCGACGGGATACTCCAAAATCAAACTGGTTGTGATCGGTGAGAACTATAAACTAAAACAGGAGGGCAGACCCGAGATAGAATTCACCTGGTGTTTAGATCCGACGAATCCAGATACGGATCATATCTTAGACGACGGTAGAGAGTTGGACGAAGGCACGAGCCCGTTCCTCCCGGACACCGACAATGATGGTCTGCTGGATACCCGGGAAGTTGAGAGTTTAGACACCGATCCCACTCAGGCTGACACGGACGGCGACGGTTTAGGTGATGAAATGGAAGTGGAAAGTGAAGGTACGGTGACGATGCCCGACGGTAGTACAAAGTCCGGTGGTCTTGATCCGACGGATCCCGACACCGATAACGACACAGTAACCGACGGCAGAGAAAAGAACGGTTATAACTTTACGTATCTGAATCAAGGCCACGATGAAATCACCAGGACTATCACAAAGGCGGATCCTTTGAGCGCTTTCAAGTACGATAACGGGACGTGGGTAGACTCCGATAGAGACAACATCATAGATATAATCGAGTATGAGCCGGAAAGAATCCATAACGGACGCTTTGATGATCTAGAAAATATAGAACAGATGCGTAGGTTCTGGGAGTATTATCAGGAAAGAGAAGGTGGGGTGCTGGAAAAACAGTTCAATCCTTATACAAAGGATGTGATGGCTCCCTCATCGATACACTTGAGCGTGAAAAACGATCTCACGTGGGGTGCCGATGCCGGCGCAAAAGTACATCTCGAATTCTTCGACCCCGGCGGTATAGATTTCGTGAGGATAGAGAATGAAGATCAGGGCAATTCCAAAAAGATAGAGGCCGAGAACTTACACCATGAAGCCGGCAAAGTCATCCTTCAAGAATGGTTGGATATAGACGGAGCTAACGATTATTGGTCTGACGGATGGGACCTGAGTCTTACCATCGTTGATCAGAACGGTAATGAATTACACAGGGAAAAACATGTGGAGGATAAACTGAACCAGGTCTGGCAGGACTTCACCGACTGGCTGAGAGACCATCTATGGGAGGCTGTGGATAAAGGTATGGAAAGGGCTGTAGAACTGGCCGATCATATGATATCGGTGGTCAAGGACAAAGTCTCCAGCATGTTCAGCTCCGTCGTGGATCCGATCGTCGAAGAGCTACAGGAGTGGGCGGAAACGATACAATCGAAGATGGATAATTTCTCTACCGAACTTTCGGATTGGGACGACGGTGACGGAGACGTGGACGCGACGATGAACGCTGGCACGGAACTCATGATGTCCTTCGTAGGACAGCAGGACAAGGCTAAGCAGGTGACAGACGTGTTGCAGCGAGTGATGAGCTTCATCAAGCCGTTCCAGAAGTACATCAGTCCGATGGGAGCGATGGGTGTGATCGCGGATTCACTCGGTGGATCGATCCCGGCAGTGTGGGTAACTTCTTCAATACACTCCAAGATTACAAAGATATGATGTTATCGAAGGCTGTAAAGGCCTACCTAAATTTATTAGTTGATGTCGGAGACTTAAGTGGTGGAAGTAGCTTACCAGAGGGAATTGATATATCCCCACCCTCTCCAGATTCTGTTAGAAACTTTGCTTCTGAAGCAGGTATAGAATCTAATACACTAGATGCAGTTTTAAAGGCCATAAGTGATTTCAGAAAGAATCATACATCAGAAGCATTACAATTTGTTGATACAATGCTATCTTCCCTAAGTTTATTGATGGGCTTTGCCGGATCGATTATTGGTTCTATAGGATTTTCATCTGTAATGTCAACGACACTAGCAGGATTTTCTATGTTCTTTGAACTCTTTGCATTTTTTTCATTCCCTACAGAGAAGTGGTCAATGGTTTTCTCTACAGTCGGGATTGCTATGGTTCCCTTAGCCGTAATATTTGAGGTAGGTAGTTATTTAAATGGGAATAGCAATTTAGCTAGTAGCACCTTAGTGGCAAGTGATGGAGTAATGGGGATTATAACATATGCATATTGCTATTGCAGGTGAAAAATAAATGGCGATAATAAGTATCTACACTATATTATTGGCTATATTAGTCACTCTCAATGTATTCTCTGTAATTCTAATCTCTTATAGGAATAAGAATAGGGATGATCGGAGGAAAAATATCTTATGTAAATTAGGTAAAATTTTTGTTGTTTTATTTTTGGTAATAGGGTCTATAGGCATATATATGAGATTTTATTTAGATATAGGTTTGCCCTTTCCATTCTACCTTATGCCCACAATACTAGCTATCGGGTACCTGTACATATATTTAAAATTATGTAGAAAGAAAACATAATGGAATCTAAATTATTAAAACGGAAATAGCAATTTAGCTAGTACTACCTTAGTTGCAAGTGATGGAGTAATGGGATTTATAACTTATTCTTATTGTTACTGTAGGGGATAAAAATGAGTATTTCAGACATTTATATAACTTTGGAGGTGATTCTAGTTATTGGACATTTATTTCCCACATTCTTGGCAGCTCACAAATATAAAAAGGAAGATGAAAAAAGGAAATATGTATTAAGTAGAATGGTCTTACTTTGGAGCGTCCTTTTCTTATTACTAGGGATAACAGGGATTTATGGAAGATTTATAATGGGTAATAATATACCTCTTCCTTTCTGTTGTTATATACCTGTAATATTAACAATAGGTTATACTTACCAGGCATTAAAACATTGGGTGAAAAAGGAAGATTTAAATCCTTGACTAACTAAATAACTTAGACGGAGACGTGGACACGACGATGACCGCTAGCATGGGATTCATGCTCTCGTTTATAGAACAGCAGGATAAGGCGGAGCAGGTGACAGCCGTGCTCAGCAAAGTGATGAACTACATCAAGCCGTTCCAGAAGTACTTGAGTCCATTTGGGGCAGTAGGTGTTCTAGGAAAAGCATTGGGAGAAGAGATACCAGCGATTGGTGATACTTTCGACAGACTAAAGAATGCTGCTGGGAAAGGTATAGGAACTGTCCTAAATCTCATCCTAGACAAGGAAAATAGTTTGTTTTCAGCCCTAGGTTTGACAGACGTCACTATCGATACGTCAGGATTCCCTGACATTTCATTGAACGCGATCAAAAATTTTGTAAACAATTGTGATATACTCAAAGACAACTCGATGATGGATATGGTATTGATAGCTGTTGAAGATCTGCTTGATAGTTATGGATTATCTTCGGAGATGAGTCTTAATAGCAATACAGGAGAAGGTTACGGTATGCTAGCCACCTGGATGAGACTTTTGTTCTGCATTGGGCCGATGTTGAATGCAGTATCAAAAGCACTCTCTGGAATGGGCGGATATGGGGGTTTATTGATGGAAACTATCTCATTTATTCTAGTTGAATTATCTTTGGTCATGGAGAAAGCGATGAATTGGTTTACTCTACTAGCACTTGGTATTACCAATTTTGGATTCGCATGGACTCTGAGTGGTGGTTGTGATCAAGTTTCCCTAGTAGGAGGTGTTATAGAAGTGATCTTAGCAGATGGAGGATTCTTGTTATCGATCCTTTAATGGAGAGGATATGTTGAATTCAAAGAATATAGAGATGGAGCCACGTTCTATCTTAAGTTTGAGGATTATTTCTTGGTTTAGTTTATTTTGGGTATTGGTACCATCTATTGGAATTCCTTATATACAAATTAGTCGTGAATTAAATTTATGGGATTATGCGGGAATTCCTCTAATATTTATTTTCTATACCTTTGTGTATTTTACTCTCTTGAAACAACCAGCTTCTTATGACTTACATTCAGACATCTTTTTATATGGATTCCAATCAAAAGATTATCTATATAAAAAAGAACCGTATGGTACGATAAATTTCAGTAAAATAGCCAAAGTAGAAAAAATCACTGATAAGATAGGTTCTACGGAATTGATAAGAGTGTATGAAGGGAATAGAATTCATTATTTAGGAGATGAGAAAGTCACGGACGCTTTTCTGTTTGAAATAAAGGATAGAGGAATGGATGATTTGATCAGAACAGATGAACGAGAATTAAGTTGGCTGAAAAAGAGATTGTTGAAAACAAAAGGTGGGAAGATGGAGGTGAAAAAAGGATGAGAGAGAAATATAGGTTTAGGAATCTGTTTATTATCTGGATAAGTATTGCAACTATTATCATAGGAGGAGGGACCGGAGTATTATACTATAAAGAAATCTATAGAAACGCTAATATCCCTTACATCACATATTGGTGGTTAATACCTCTAATAATCTATTCGGTTATATTCATAGTATTGTATCTCAAGTTGAATATCACTTTAACGGATAAGTATATTGATTTAAGCTATCCACTAAAAAGAGAAGGTGTGAGCAATTTAAGTTATTCCAGTGTAGAAAAAATCATCCTCAAAAAGAAAAACGGTAAAGACTATCTTTATGCTTTGAGAGATAGACAAGATAACGAATATAGGATTGCACCCTTAACTGGTAAAAAAAGAGCTATGAAAATTTGGAGAATATTATCAAAAATATTTAAACAAAAAAACATAACAGCCGATGTCAAAAAGATATGATTTGAATAGGTCAGCAGGACAAGGCTAAGCAGGTGACAGACGTGCTGTCTGAAGTGATGAACTACATCAAGCCGTTCCAGAAGTATATCAGTCCGATGGGAGCGATGGGTGTGATCGCGGATTCACTCGGTGGATCGATGCCCGACGCAGTAGGTAATCTGTTCGACACGGTCGAAAATGCTATAGGCGATGGCGTATCTATGATTGTCGAAACATTCATGGGCCTGGCTGAAAGCATAGCGGGGGATACCGCTCTACCGGATGGATTCGATATGGAGATTCCTTCGATGGATGCGATTCAGAACTTCCTAGATGCAGCAGGGATCAGCAATTCATTGATCGACGGTGTGATCGATGGTGTTTCTAGCTTTGTAGGTGAGAATGCTGGATCTATCCTCGGTTATGTGGGCTTTGGTTTAACTGTTCTGTCAATTT
>CAZPCW010000006.1:0-52940 GCA_964585175.1 uncultured Thermoplasmata archaeon | reverse complement strand
AAATCCGGGAGTTTCCTCTCCAACCCCTGGTCTTATATTACCCTCAGTGTTCATATCGACTGGATCGATGTCATCGTCTATATCTAAGTCATCCTCTTCTCCTTTCCAAGTTATGTAATAGTAAAAATCTTCGAGGTGGCCTTCTTCTCCGTTATCTACCCAGCTGGTGAAACGCAAAGCGTCTCTAAAAAAGAACTGGTCGTTGACCGGATCGACGTTCACCCAGTCTGTATTACCCTCTTGGTCTACGTATCTCATCCTCACCCATCCATGTCCACCCCATCTTTCTCCGCCGCGATCATAGAGAACTCCCATTTCCATCCATGCCGGGATACCGAGAGCTCTCAAAAGGGAGATGTATAGGAAGGACTGTTCGTCGCAGTCTCCGGTTCTGGTTTCAAGGACGCTAGAAGCATCTTTAGGGAGCATGCTCCCGCCTAACCGATAATCTATATTTCGGTTGACCCAGTTATAGATAGCTTCAGATTTCGCATATATATTCTCCTCTTCGTCTTCAACGATCTTTTCTGCAAGTTCTTTTATCTCTGGATCTTCCGGTTCTATCATCCACTCTTTTTCACCATCACCGTCTCTATCTATATGCCACTGATTCTTGTTGTATTGCGCTTTCAAATCATCGGAGATATTTTCGATTTTTCCAGATCCGCTTTCAGAATAATCCCAATCCTGGGTCTCCGTTTCTACTTCATATGAGACCTTGATGGTCTCTGTTTGTCCTGCCTGTAACACTCGGTCCCAAGAGTTCCATTCAGTCCCGTTTTTGTAGTAAATATCAGGCATTGCATTTGCATAACTTATATCGTTTACGTATTGGAGATCGTATTCTGAGATATCAAATGGAGAAGATAAAGTTACATTGTACTCGGTTTCCCCGTTTCTACCACTTCCGTCCTGCATATTCTCAAGGATAATCGTCCTTTCGAGAGTAAATTCTGCTTTTTTAGGGTAAACTCTGCCGATACCTAAAGGGCCGTAAAGAGCATCTATAAAGGGCCCGACATAAATAGCTAGGAGAAACAGAAATATGATAAAAAGGCCTATTATCTTTTTGATTGGAACACTCTTTTTGGTTTCTTTCCTACTTGTTCTAGACTGTCGTGTTTTCTTTTGTGAAAAACGACCTTCCCTGTCCTTCATATTCTAAAGATGCTCAGCATCATATTTATTAGTTCGGCTTTTAACCGGATTGTTCCTCTTCCTCTGCCTCTTCTACATTTTCTGGTATCGACTCGGGGAAGATATCTCTGTAGACATGCATTATCAGGTAAGTTCCGTACACGGCACCCATAGCCAAAAAGGCGAAAGCTCCTATCTCACCGAACGGGTAAGACCATACGAAGAGCATCATGATACCGTGTAAACCGCTCAGGAGAAAAGCTCTTGCTAAATAGATCCAGAACTCGCCTAACTTACTACCTTTCCCGATGATCGCCCCTGTGGAAGCATTGATAAAAGTGTAATTGTAGGATACTAAGAAGAAAAAGGATACTAAGAAGAAAAAGCCCATCCCAAAAATATCCAATGAATCCAATCCAGCGGCGAACGAGTACACGTAGATCATCATCGAGGATGTACCGGTGCCTAGGGCGAACCCGTAAAAGGGTGTATCACGATTCAGTCTGAAAGGTTTCTGGAGAAGTATGAAGAATTTTACTACCTCGACAAGCGCTATTATGCCGAGAGCCTCTAAAAGGTTGGAAAAGTCAAATAATAGTGAAGAAAATCCGATTATCATCCCTAATCCAAGGCCGAATAGCACCATGAACAGTGCTTTATTCGCTTTGAAATATCCTTCAAATTCACCAAGGAAATAATACAATGCAGTGATCGCTGGGATGAAGATTACGATCCCCAATATCGTTGAGGGACTAAATATGGCCATGGAATTTCAGCAGATGATCCTTTAGAGAGGGATCTCTTCAAGGGTATGGTATTCTGGGCCGCTTTTCTTGAGCACGCTTTTTTTGAGCGTTAACTTGTTGACCTTGAAAGTGGTGAAGAATTCATCTTCATATTCTTCTATAGTGCTCTTGAGTTTTTCCTTGTTCTTGCCTCCTTTGACCCTAGCTACGGTTATGTGAGGTGAGAACTCCCTATCATCTCTTTCAAATCCGAGCGGTACAAGTTCCTCCTCGACTCTATGAGCTATGTCAGCGAGTAAAGAAAACTCTTCGTCCTTGGATGTCTGAGCTTCCTCAGAAGATACTTCAGAACCTATCCAAACCACTTTCATGAATCCCAGGTGCGGAAAGGCTCCTGTTCCTTTCAAGTCTATTTTGAAAGGGTCGTAAGGATCGACGGCAAAATTAGCTTTCTGAACTATTTCGTCTATATCTTCCTCCTCCGTATCTCCCAGGAATTTGATAGTCATGTGAAGCTGGTTGGGATCGACCATGTTGAGAGGGGCACCGGTCCTTTCAATTTCGTCTATGAATTCGTACATCTTGTCTGTAGGCTCTACGTCTATCGAAATGAATCCTCTAAATGTCATGGTTCTCTATAAAAAAAGGCTTTCTTAACTCTTTCGATTTTATCAGCTAGTATATACCATGAAAGAAAGATCCTAAAAATCCACCTAACATTTATATCGTAAACCCCTTTCAATGGTTTGAATGGTGTAAAAAATGTCGAGAGAGAACAGAGCCAACGATCAACTTCGCGAAACCACGATAGAACCGGGTTATTTGGAAAATCCCAAAGGCTCGGCACTTATCGAGACCGGTAAGACCAAAGTGATCTGTACTGTGATGGTCGAGGAATCCCTCCCTCCGTGGATAAACGAAGAGGATGCCGACCACGGATGGTTGACAGCTAAATACGGGATGCTTCCCGGGAGCGGTGAAGAAAGGATCAGAAGAGAGAGAAGAGGAGCAAAAGGGAGAACCAAAGAGATCCAGCGACTTATCGGTAGAAGTCTTAGAGCCGGTATAGATCTCGAAAAAGTCGGCACTAGAACTCTTTGGATCGACTGCGATGTTTTACAGGCCGACGGTGGAACCAGGACCGCGTCGATCACCGGAGCTTGGGTGGCTTTAAAATTGGCTATTCAAAAAATGCAAAAAGATGGTGATATCGAGGAGGATCCGATGAAAAGACAGGTAGCCGCCACGAGTGTTGGAGTGGTAGATGGAGAGGAAAAGCTCGATCTCTGCTACCAGGACGATTACAATGCCGACGTTGATATGAACGTAGTCATGGATCATGAAGGTAATTTCATCGAAGTTCAGGCTACGGGTGAAGAAGCGGTATTCACTAGAGAACAGCACGATAATCTGTTGGATTTGGCGGAAAAGGGAATACAGAAACTCACTAAAGTGCAGAAGAAAACTTTAGAATGAAGTAGATTTCAGACCGATATCTCGAAACCCTTTCCTTCCTTTTCAATATACTCGAACAAACTTTCATAGACCGGGTGCGTGGAAAGAGTATCCCTATCGCCTATGACGATAAGTTTTCTTTTGGCTCTGGTCAAACTGACATTGAGCCTGCGCAGATCCTTCAAAAATCCGATGTTATCTCTGTTATTACTTCTAGTCAGAGAGAGTATTATGATCTCTTTTTCTCTACCCTGGAATCCGTCGACCGTATCGACCTCGAGGGCTTTTTCGTCAATTTTTTTGCTGATAAGATCAGTCTGATCGTCATAGGGTGTGATTATGCCTATGTCAGTCGGATCTATACCTATTTCGATGTATCTCTCGGAGAAATTTGAAGACAGAACGGCTTCACCGGGATTCTCTTTCGAAGTCGAACCGCTCTTTGACCTTTCCTGCATATCTCCAGCTGTGTTGACGAATACTATCGGCTCATCAAAGTCCAAAATATTATCGAATTTTCCGTCCGGAGTCTGATCTAGGATATCGTTCAAGGTGTGTTTTTTGACAGATCCGTCGGCTATGACTTTCCCTTGGTAGAATTCATCATCGGAAAACCGCATAATTTTCTCGTGCATCCTGTACTGTACCTCGAGCAAGGTCTTGATTTCCTCCCCGTAAAGGGCGACCAACCTCTCGAACATTGTCTCGGACAATCCTTCTTTTTTAGCCTTTTCGTTCATTATCGTAGGAGGTAACTGTTTATGATCTCCGGCCATAACTAGCTTATCGGCTTTCACCGCTGGAATCAAACAGGAAGGTTCGCTCGCCTGAGTAGCTTCGTCTATAACACAGAGATCGAATTCTTTGTTTTCCAAGGCTCGAGACGCAGAAGAAGAAGTGGTGGTGCAGACTACATCCGATTTCTTGATCACTTCCTCTACCGCTTTTTCCTCTAGTGATTCTATTTGATCGAACAATTCGTCGACTTCTTCCTGTATCTCCAGCGACTTTGCCATCTCCTTCATTTTGTTCGGAGGTATTCCTCTGCTGCCCTTACCTTTCTTGGCCAAGCTTTTGATGGCATCGTTACTCAGTCCTCTCCTCCATCGACCGCTCGGGTAGGTGTACTGGTCCTGCTCATCCTTAAGTTCGAAAGCTTTTTCCCGCAGGTCTTGAGCCTTGAGATAGGCCTCGTTCTTCTCTAATAGGTAATCCAACGTGTGTTCTCGAAGTACTGGCGTTACTCTAGCCGGATGACCGACTCTAACAACTTCTCTTCCTCTAGAAACAAGGTGTTCTACCAGGTTATCCACTGCAGTGTTAGAGTCGGCACAAGCTAAAATTTCTTTACCCTGCTCGATAGCCTGTTCTATCACTTCCACTGAGGTGACTGTCTTTCCTGTCCCTGGTGGACCGTGGATGAGATGAAAATCTTCCGATTCCACCGCTCTTATAACTGCTTCCTGCTGACTTTCATTCAAGGATTGATTGCAAAAATAGACATCTTCCATAGAGTTAGAAGTGAGTTCTTTTCGAGACAAGAGCTTTTCGATCAGTCTTCTCTTCTTACCTTCTAGATTCTCTATACTTTCGAGAGCTTCCAACATCCGCTGATAAGTGATATCGTTGACATAAAGGTCGATCCTTATTTTGTCGTAAATCCAATCAGGCGGTCTCTCATCGAAAGCGGCTTTGATAGAATAGCCGGTTTTTTCCATCACGGTTCCAGAAGGATTATCGTCCGACAAGAGTTCATTTTTGCTGACTCTTATCAAGTCCCCAACGCCGATCTCGTTTTCAGGCAAACCGTCCTTTCGTACGAATTTTATAATGAACTTGCCTCCCAACCCAGTGCCGTCATCTCTCGCTCTAGCATTAAGGATAGCTCTTCCCCTTTTCTGCCTTTTCCAGCCGGACAGTTGTTTCATCTCCCGTTCGTGTCTCTCCATCTCTTCCTGTCTTTCCAACTCTACAAGTTCGGTAAAGTGTTCCACGTAATCTTCTACGGAATATTCGACTTGACTGATATTTTCGGGACTGCCCGGTTCCACTACATTCAGATCTTCTGGTCTAGACATAATCAATCGCTCCATCCAAGGTTTACAATTTAATTCTTACCCTTTTTATCTCAGGAGTGAGAAGGTAACAGTTTTACTGAAATTTAGATATTTTTAGGTCGTTTCGAGATCCATATACCAAAAACTATTTTTAGAAAACGTACTATCCTCTTCCGATGGATGAGCTCAAACTCAAAAGACTCTTACTCGGTTCTATACTCCTTCTTTTGGGGATCGATATAAGCGTTTTCTGGAAATCATTCCCACGCTATGGTGCTATAGGATTTTTCCTCGTGGGAATATATATGATCTTGACCTCGGAAGAAGGTTTGAAAGAAAAGGCTAAGAATACCTTCCCTTTCAGAGTAGAAAATCTTTTGCGCTTTCCAAGACTCCCTTATTTTCAAACTGCACTTTTCGTATTGATATTCCTCGCCTCGTTGTTTTTTATCTCTTATGACTATATAGCTTTGATATGGGTTCTGATAGGCTTAGCTGTATCGCATTTTATTTTATCATCTATGAAGAGGAATATTCAGGATGAATCAAAAATAATGCTTGTAATAGAATTTCAAATTTTCCTATACTTTTCCACCTTTATCTATGTTCATTTCAACCGGTTTTACATTTCTGGGAATACTCCGGACTTTTTACCTTCGATAATATTCATGTTAGCTTGGATAGTAGAGATCCTTCGTCTGTATATAAACCATTTCAAGTGATTTTTTGAACCCATAAATCAAAAATATATCTTTTTGAGAACCCATCTTCAAAAAAATCATATAGTGAAGGTCAGGTATTTTGAACGATGCTTGACAGGTATGAGAGCATATTGAACGGAGAGATTGAACCCTATTATATTCAGGCAAAAGGAAAAGGAGGAAATCAGCTTAGCGAAATAGAAAGGATCGACCGGCTATGGTCAGAATTGGAAAGTATGAATTCTAAAGGTGAAGTACCTCCTTTAAGTCTCAAATCAGAACTGTCTCAGAATTTATTGGAGGAGTGTATCCTGTGTGAAAGAAAATGTAGAGTCGATAGGAAAAAAGGGGAAGATGGTTACTGTAAAGTGACGGAGCCGAAGATATCGTCAGAGTTTTTACATATGGGAGAAGAGCGGGAACTCGTCCCGTCGCATACGGTTTTTTTCGTCGGATGTAACTTGGGATGCATTTTCTGTCAGAATTACGAGATAAGCCAGCTGAACCAGGGTAGATATATCCCTCCAGAAACTCTTTCGGATAAGATCGAATCCGGTAACGGTAAGAATATCAATTGGGTCGGAGGGGACCCCACGCCTAATCTTCCTTACATAATAGAGGTCTTGGAGGAATTGAATAAATTCGTTCCTCTGATATGGAATTCCAATATGTATATGAGCGAAGAATCGATGAGATTACTAGAGCGGCTTATGGACGTGTATCTCACGGATTTCAAATATGGAAACGATGAATGCGCGGAAAAACTTTCAGATGTTAAAGATTACACTTCAGTAGTGAAAAGGAATCATATCATGGCTGAAGAAACCGGAGATCTGATCATCAGACATCTGGTTTTACCCGGCCACTTGGACTGCTGTACCGAACCACTTCTAGAATGGGTAGACGAGAATCTCGAAGATCCGAGATTGAATATAATGACGCAGTATCGACCTGTCTGGAAAGCCGAAGAGTACCCGGAGATAAACAGGTATTTGAACAAGGAAGAGAAGAGGCGGATCAAGAGTCTCCGTAAAGAATATTCAAATCTTGTCGCAACTCGTTGATAGAAAAAACGGAACTCTTAAAAAAGAGTATATCATTGCTGGAATAGTCAATTGAAAGCCTTGCGTGATATGATGGTAGAAAAGGACGAGGAAACGGAAAAGAAATTCGAAAATTTCAACGAATGGTATAATGAGATCGTAGAGGATGCGGGCCTCAGCGACAAGAGGTATCCGGTGAAAGGGATGAATATATGGACTCCCTACGGTTGGAAACTGATGCAGAACATAGATAGGATAACCAGAGATTGGATGGATAAAACCGATCATCAGGAAGTTAAATTTCCTCTGCTGGTGCCGGAGAAGGAGTTCGAGAAGGAATCTCAGCACATATCCGGATTCGAAGACGAAGTGTTCTGGGTCAACAAAGCCGGAAATAAAGAGTTGGACGTGCCTTTACTGCTGAGACCGACCAGCGAGACCGCTATGTATCCGGTATTCGACCTTTGGCTTCGATCTCATGCCGATCTACCTCTGAAGATATTCCAGATGGTGAACGTGTTCAGATATGAAACCAAACAGACCAAGGCTTTCATGAGGATGAGGGAGATACACTTTTTCGAATCTCACACTTGTCACGCGAAGGCTGAAGGAGCTGAAGCTCAGATAGAACAAAACCTTGAGATAATGGAGGATCTTTCCAAAAAACTCTGCATGCCCTATCTAGAACTGGTAAGGACTGATTGGGACAAGTTCCCGGGTGCTGAATACACTGTTGGTGCCGACGCACTGATGCCCACCGGAAGGACACTACAGGTGGCTGGAATACACCAGTACAAGACGAACTTTTCCGAAGCGTACGATATAACCTTTGAAGATGAAGACGGTACGCACAAAAACGTTCATCAAACCACTTACGGCATGTCAGAACGTCTGATCGGAGCGGTCATAGGTATACACGGAGATGATAAGGGTATAATCCTTCCCCCGGAAATATCCCCGACCCAGGTTAGAATAATTCCCATTTTCTACGATGACGAAGAAAAAATCCTAGATTACTGTCAAAAAATAAAGAATGAACTCGAAGAAGCAGATATAGAAGTTGACACCGATGAAAGAGACGAGAGGCCGGGAAGTAAATTCTACGATGCCGAGTTGAAAGGTATTCCAGTTCGGTTAGATATAGGCAGTGACGAGGTCGACGAGGAAAACGTCACTCTCGTGAGGAGAGATACTGGCGACAAGAAAAATATAGACAGATCCGATCTTCTCGAAGAGGTGCATAGCACTTTTGAAGCTATGCAGAAGGATATGTACGAGAAAGCACAGGAATTTTTGGAAAACAATATAGAGGATATAGACGAGGCTTCACAGGTTAACGAGGAAAAGATCTACCGGGGAGGATGGTGTGGAAGAGAAGACTGCGGTAAAGAGATAGAAGATATTACGGATAGAGATATTTTAGGTACGCCCTATCATGGAGAAGATTTTGAAGGCGAATGCATAAATTGTGGAAAAGAGACCGATACGGTCATCTACATCAGCAATACCCATTGAGAAAAAGGATCAAAAAAATTTTTTATATTATCTCTTTTCGTCACTCTTCGACAGAATATAGTAGGTAACCGATCACTCCAAAGCCGATGAGTACGATCGAGACCGTATAGACTCCGAGATCGGTCCAAGTACCGTACAGAAATGACCATGACAGGTAGAAGGCAACGCCTAGCGCTGCTAGAAAAGCGTAAATCAAACTTAGGATATCTCTACCAGCTAATGTATTATCGTTCTCTGACATGGGAATGAATAGAAAAAGGGTTTATTAATAAGTTTTGCCCGTTCAGTCTTCGAAGTGGGATTCGTTGAAAGGTTCTGGATTCAGACCTTTTCTTTCCCTGATCTCTTGGACTATCTCCGACTGCAGACTGTCGGGAACGTGTTCGAAGCCAGCGTGTTCAGTCGACCAGAGAGCTTTACCTCCGGTAGCGCTCCTGATGTCTCCAGAGAAACCGAACATCTCAGACACGGGACATTTTGCTTCGATGTGTGAATCGTTGCCTTCCTGGCTCATGTCTATGACGTCTCCTCTTCTCTGCTGTATCTCCACGTTAACGTTGCCCATCAGATCCGATGGTACGTCGATGAAGACCTTCTGTTTCGGTTCAAGAAGCACTCTACCAGCTTGGCACATCGCTCCCGAGATAGCGTCTTTAACTGCGGGTATGACCTGTGCGGGTCCTCTATGGATGGTATCTTCGTGCAGTTTAGCGTTGACCAGTTTGACTTTCACTCCTTTGGAGGGTTCTCTAGCTAAAGGACCTTCTTCACATATTTCTTCGAATCCTTCTTCGATGAGTTCCATGGTTTCGTTGAGGTACTGAATACCCTTTGTCATATCTACAAGAACGTTGTCGTCACAGAAAGTGACGAAGTTCTTTGACTCTTCTTTCTCCATGCCCAATTCTCTGAGATCCTTGGCCAATTCGTTTTTGTTCTTGATCTTACCGTGGACAGTGATATCTCCCTTATCGATAGCTTCGACGACATCCTCTTCTAAAGGTTCAACATCAAAGTAGAACCTGTTATGTCGGTTTGGTGAGATACCCATGAACGTTCCGCCTTCTCCTTCTATAGTCTCTCTGTAAACAACAATGGGTTCTGACGAAGTTATAGGTACTCCGTGCTCTTCTTCTATCCTGTGTTCCGTAATTTCTAGATGAAGTTCACCCATTCCTGAGATGAGATGTTCCCCGGTCTCTTGGTCGATCTCGATATCTATCGAAGGATCGGCTTTCGCTACGGATCTCAAAACTTCTATGAGCTTGGGTAAGTCTGAAGTGTTTTTCGCTTCGATCGCTTTCGTAACGACTGGTTCGGAAAAGTGCTTCATCTCTTCGAATGGAACGACATCTTCTTGAGAAGTTACAGTAGAGCCAGCGATAGCGTCTCTAAGACCGCCGATAGCTACTACATTGCCCGCTTTTATTTCGTCGACGGGTATTCTATCGGCTCCGACACTCAATGAAACCTGTTGAACTCTGTTCTTCTCTGGCTGATCGTCGATATGCAGTTCCATTCCATCTTTGACCTTACCACCGAAAAGCCTTCCTACGGATATCTCTCCGGCGTGTTCGTCCATCAATATCTTTGTGACCATCATCGCAGTAGGACCGTCTTCTGAACAGTTGATCATCGTTTGACCAACCTCACTCTCTGAATCTCCTCTCCATATGTGAGGTATCCTGTACTTCTGGGCATCAATCGGATTCGGCATATGACGGATAACTTGATTTAGAAGAACTTCGTGAAGCGGAGCTTTTTTCAGCAATTCTCGCTCTTTCTCCTTCCCGCCTTCGAGATGTTCATAAATATCTTTGAAAGTTATACCTCTTTGCTCCATGTAGGGAACGGAAATCGCCCAGTTCTGCAGGGCGGAACCGAAGGCCACGTTTCCGTCTTCCACATTCAAACGCCAGTCACCTTCGAATTCTTCGGGTACGTTATTCTTTATTAGCTCGTCAACATTTCTGATAATTTTGTGAAAACGCTGCTGCATCTCTTCTGGACCGAGGTTGAGTTCTTTGATCAACCTGTCGACCTTGTTTATGAATAATATAGGTTTGACCTTTTCTTTAAGAGCCTGCCTAACCACGGTCTCGGTCTGAGGCATCACACCTTCCACGGCGCAGACGACGATTATCACACCGTCGACGGCTCTCATGGCCCTAGTAACGTCGCCACCGAAGTCAACGTGACCCGGTGTATCAACCAAGTTGATAAGATATTCATTTCCTTCATAATCGTGAACCATAGAAACGTTCGCTGAGTCGATCGTTATGCCTCTTTCTTGTTCTTGCTCATCGAAATCGAGCATCAGTTGTTTTCCGGCTAATTCCTCGGACATCATCCCGGCTCCAGCGATAAGATTGTCGCTGAGAGTCGTTTTTCCATGATCGATATGAGCAGCTGTACCTATATTTCTGATCTGTTTTGGTTTTTCCATCAAATTTCGTGCTTTCTCGACATTCTTCTCTTTTCGTCCCATAAAAAATCACCTGATAAAATTAAGGGTTTTTTATCTCGCCGAAGCAGCCATCCTCTCTGTTTCTTCCTTCTTGGAGACTCCGAAGCTGTTCCTGTCTCCTCTAGAAGCTTTTATGAACTCTTCCGCCAAACAGGTTGAAATTCCTTTCTTGTTCTTGTAGGATGCTTTGACTGCTCCTTTAGTGATGTTTGATAAAGCTAATGATATCCTCCTGCAGGGTGAAACATCTACAGCCTTCGGTACGGATATTCCACCGTATGTGATCTGCGTCGTTTCTTCCCTTGGAGCACTGTTTTCGATTGCGTTGACAAGTATCTGGACGGGATTTTCTTCGGTTCTCTCATGAATTATCTCCATGGCATCTTTCACCGCGTTGTAACACTTCATCTTCTTCCCGGTGAATTCCTCGGTCCTCATCATATGATTTATCAATCTTTCAATAATGCTTATCTCTTCTTTTTTGAATCTTTTATTTGCGTGAGTCCCTCCGCTGTGAGGGAGAAGTATGGGTAATAAATCTATATACCTTTCTAATCCGGGATCGTTCACATCTACTTCTTTCATGTCGTACTTATCGAACAAAAGCGGCATGTCTAGAGATTCGTAAAGCCTCTCTTTCTTGCGTTCCTTTTCTGTTTTTTCTTGTTCTTCAACTTCTTCTTCCTCTGCCATCTTTATTCACCTTCAGATCATCTTAGAGGTTTCTCTTTCCTTCCCGCTATCAATTCAGAGAGAGCTACACGGTTAACTTTGACGACTTTGTATCTTACACCAGGAATATCTCCTTTGGCTTTACCACGCATACCTCCGATACCCTCGATGAGTACTTCGTCGTGTTCATCGATGTAACTAATAGCTCCTTCTCCTGGAGCGAAGGCGGTGACCTGTCTACCGTTTTTGATAAGCTGAACCTTTACACATTTTCGTATCGCTGAGTTGGGCTGTTTAGCCTCGATTCCGACCTTCTCGAGAACTATACCATTGCCCTGGGGAGCACCTTCTAAAGGATCGGTTTTCTCCCGGAGGCCGAGCTCTCTCTTTTTATATTCTCTATCGCTCCATCTGAATTTCTGGCGATTCTTTTTTAGCTTCCGTGCAGCATTTAATCCGTTTGGCACTTTATTCAACTCCGTTAGAGTGATTGGTTAATTTGATGAATGGGGGTGGGCTATAAAACTTTTGGTATTTAAAATATCCGAAATCAAACTAAAATGGGGTGTCTGATCTTCATATCTTCCTCAGTCTCACCTAGTTCATCCATTAGTACCGCAACGAGCCCGTCTAAAAATATCATGGCCGTGTTTTCGAATACCGTTCCAAGCGGTGCTAACGTATCGTTTTTCTCCGTTTCCTTGGGTTCCAAAGTCAAAACAACGTCGCTTAACTCCGCTAGAGTTGATTCCGGACTGGCGGTCAACACTATTATTTTTGATTCCTCAAGTCTATTATGAACTATCTCTGCGGCCTGTATCGCGGTCTGGGTCTCTCCCGTCTTAGACACGAAAAAGACACAATCTCCTTTTTTGACCGCTGGAGTTATAGTTTCACCGATGAAATATGATTCCAATCCAAGCTGCATCAGCCGCATGGCGAATGTTCTTCCGACCAATCCTGATCGACCGGAACCATAGACAAATACGTTATTTCCCGATATCAAAATATCTACGGCTTTCTCTATATTTTTACAGCTGAGATTTTCGAATGAATATTGTATTGAATCCATTATATATTCGACTGATTCTACCAGCCTTTTATTCATCTTTTTGCCTCATCTCCTTTCCGATCTCTCGGGAATATATCCTTTCGAAAATAACTTTCATATACATCGCGTCATGCTCTTTTAAGGGGGATGTGGATACTATAGTTACGTTTTCCTCTGAATCGATCAGATAAGGGACCAGATCCTCGAACTGAAGGTCTCCTCTTTTTATAGGGGTTAATCTACATTCGTCTCTCCTTCTTTTTTCGACCCCTGAGAAGGTCACATAGTATTCTTCGGAGACGAAATTTCTGCACATATCGAATATCTGTGCGAAATCTTCCTCGTCTTCAAGAGGATGTTCTCCTTCAGCTTTGATATGGGCGAAATTTATGATCGGCACGGTACCGGAAACCTGGCGACATATCTCCAAAGTTTCGTCAAGGTTTCCATAGACGTCTTCACCGGTCTGTGTTTCTATTCCGATATTTATATCGTTGTCAAAATTTTCGTTGATCCAATCTCTGAGATCCCTTAAATTTTCTACTGTGGATTCTTCGAGGTAATCTAGATTTTGGTCATCTTTTTTTAGACCTAAGTGAGTGATTATCGTTGAAGCGTCAAGTTGGTTCGCCATGACGGCACCATATTTGAAGGCCCGTTTCGATTTTTCCACAGCTTCAGTATCTTTCTCGCTCAATTCAATGTAGTATGGAGTATGAAGGTACATCTTTATATCGAGTTCTTTGCTCAACCTTCCCAAGCGAGAAAATTTATGGAACTCTTCAGCAACACCGCCTGTTATGGAGTGAAGCATATCTCCTCTTTTCAGCTCTTTTTCTAGATCCTCTACGAAAACTTCTTTGTAGTCTCGGCCTTTGTTTACCCCGATGACGAACTTTTCGGGGACCTCTTTAGCTTTCAGTCCAACTTCTTCCTCTTCGACCGGTCTAGTCCTTACTTTTGGCCTAAG
Source organism: uncultured Thermoplasmata archaeon (assembly GCA_964585175.1). GTDB lineage: Archaea > Thermoplasmatota > Thermoplasmata > Halarchaeoplasmatales > Halarchaeoplasmataceae > Natronoplasma. The sequence goes on along the minus strand of CAZPCW010000006.1, from coordinate 39,126 downwards.
GAATTGAACTTCGAAAGCGTTCAGGCCGAGTTTATGAACATCCTTAATCCCGTCCTCTAGGGTTCTTCCTTTACAGGAAAGCGGGATTCCGCTGGGACCAAAACGTATCATACCTTGATTTCCTCCCGGCTAAAATCAATCATGCTCCACGGGATTGAATATTGCCATATTTAAAGTTAATCATTCTTTACCTTTTTTTCGACTATCTATATTTAATATCATTTTATAATTATTTAAGATTTCGCCCTATAATTGAATTTACAGAAGTATTTCTAAAAGAATTTAGTTATTTGCTTTCACCGCCGGTTGCTTCCACCACCGGATGTATTTCTATTAATATTTCGATGTTTATAAGAATACTAAAAGACTTATATATCTATAAGGATATTGGTCTCTAATAACTAACTTGTTTGAAAGATCGTGGTGGTGCATATGGAAAAAGAAAAAATTATGGGTCTAGGAGTCGTCGTCTTATTGTTACTTTCAATATTAACTGTCTTCGCGAATGTTTCTTCTAGAGGATATGTGAAAGATGAAATCCGTGAAAGCGAATCTAAAGCAGAGATCGCCCTTAGAGAGAACGGTGTAGATATAGAGATGGGACCCGAGCAAGAGATATATAACCAAGGCCAAGAAGTTGAGATAAAAGTCAGCTCAGAATCGGGCAAAACCCTCGATATACTTATCAATGATTACGAAAACGAATCCTTAGGCTCGAACGTTAAAACATGGAATACTAAGTTCGTAAACGGTACATGGAGAAAAAATTACACTATACCTTCTCAACTTTCCGATGGCCTCTATGTAATTAGAGTCAAAGAGAAAGACTCGGGGAACGAAAGCTTAGATCAAAAAGAGTTCAGGCTGAAAAAATATGAGATGAGGGCTAAGATCGACAAAAAAGCTTACCTCCCGGGCGAAGAAGTTAATGTATATTATACGATAAGCAAAATTATAGATGGGTCGCCGGCAGATGGTTTTGGTGTTAGTTACGATATGAGATACCCCAACAAAACTTATGAAGAGCAGAAGAAGAGTGGGGAAGTCAGCGATGGCCATTTTAGTTTTGAGATACCTAAGGAGATATTTGTTCCTAGTAAATTTTCTTTGAATATCCAGGCCAATAAAAACGAGGATTACGAAGTCTCATGGAGCGGATCGGCAGATGTGAACGAGCTCGAAGTCACATTTGAAACGGATAGAAATGAATATCATCCAGGAAACTTCGTATACATCACCGTCGAAAGCTTCGTGACTACTGATACCGTAATTGATTCTAGATCACCTGTAGAAGGTGCACATATAAGTATGGTTCTTGAAAATTCAGAGGAGAATGAGATAGACGAAACCAAAAGAACTGCGGCTACGGACGATAGCGGGAGTGTCGTGCTTCCGTTAAAATTGATGGATGATATCAAAAAAGGAACTTACACGATCAAGGTCGCTGCGGAAAAGAACGAATTCAGTGACGAGATCAGAAAGGACATCAAGATAGAGGAAAGAGAAAAAGATTTGAGTATGCAACTCGAAAGAGACAAAAATAGCTATTCGCCCGGTGAAGAAGTAAATGTAGAATATGCGATAAGGAAAGATGGTGAGTCCGTCGAAACAGAGCTAACCTATGTATTGAAAAGATCTGATTCCAAGAAAATATATGATATGGGTCATGCGGAAGATGGTTTTATATCATTCGCGGCCCCCGAAAATTACAATCAGAACTCTGATTTAATCCTTGAAGTCTCTGCAAGGATAGATAATGAAAACCAGATAAGTGATCAGATGGAGATACCGATCTCTGGTATGAAATTGCTTTTGAATAGCGATAGCAATAAATATCTTGGCGGAGACACCATAAACTTCGACTACGAGGTCTTAGGCGCGAAAGAAGTAGAAACAGCAGAATACGAGATCATGAATAATCAGGGAAAAGTTATCAAAACGGGAAAATCAGGGGTTGGTGATTTCAAATTTCAAGTGCCAAAAATACCTTCACATGAATATGAAGTGCAATTGACCGTGGTATCTGAAGACGGTGTCAAGTTGACTGAAGATTTAAAGATAGAGAAGAAAGCTGGATTTGATTTAGAAGTAAACATAGTCACAGACTCTGATTATACCACTGAAGTATACGAGCCAAGTCAGGAAATAAAAGTACATTATAAAGTGACACCTCGTGGCGACGAAAATCTACCCGATAAAATAGCTATTCATTATTCATTTCTCTCAACGGGTGATAATCACAAAATTCAAACAGACAGCCTCGAAGGAGATTTCACGGTAGAAGTGCCGGAAGATTCTGACGGCACGTGCCATCTTCAAGTCATTTCATCTTTTGGAGGAAAATACCAAAATTTCCGTACCAATCTAGAGCCGATCAAGGTTAAAGAAAATCCGTCTGTTATGAATAGAAAAACCATAGGAGATATATCTCTCTTGAATTTAGCAGTATTCTTGTTAATCCTATTGATAGCGGTAGCATCCGCATATTACTTCTCGGGTAAATCTAAGAGAAAAACGGAAGAAGCCGCCGAAAAAGAAGCCGAAAAAGAAGCCGAAGAAGAAAAAGAAGAAGAAAAAGAACCTAAAGAGCTCGTTAAAGAAAAAAGGATATCTCCTAAAGAAGAGGCACATGGATGGGAAGGTCCGGATGAAATAGAAGAAGAGGAAGAAGCTAAAATCGATAGGATAGAATCGGAAGACGAGGACCAGATAGAGCCAGATGAACCTGGGTGGTAAACTCCTTTTTCTTTTTTACCACTTTTCCATCACTTCGGCGCTGCTCACTATCTCGGCACCGTAGGTAGATTCCATGTAGTCCAATGCGTTTTTCTTTTTCTCCTCGGTCGGGGCCGCTGTACAATCTTTTACAACTTTTATATCGTAATCTCTGAAAAACGCTCCGGCTGCGGTATGCTGGACGCAAATATCGGTTGTGACCCCGGTAAGAATGACTCTTTCGATCTGATGCTGTCTTAGGGTCAATTCGAGATCGGTTTTAAAGAAACCGTCATAAAATCTTTTTCTGATTCTCCTGTTAGCTAAACCTTTCAATTTGGGTATCGTTTCAGCGCCTTCTCCATCTTCCATCGCATGATGACCCCAATGATCTATCTCTGGATCATCTTTCTGGTGCTTATCTTCCACGAATACTTTGAGGATGTCCTCGTCACTAGCTACCTCCAATAAACCTCTTACATCAGAGATTATCTCTTCGGCATTTTCATTGCCTAATTTACCTTTAACGAAGTCGTTTATCATGTCTATTACTAGGACAGCTTCCTTTTTAGCCATGTTATCATCTAAACTATTCAAATCTCCCATACATATTTAATCTTTTGATAGAAAAGTAAAGAATCATTCCCAATCTCCTTTCGCATATTTACCGTTCTTTTCCAACAAGTATTCCACAATCTCTTCGATCTCCTCAAGCTCTTCGTGGTCCCCGCTCCAATCTTCTATTTTTCCCTCATATTTTTTTTCTAAATCCTCAACGAAATTTTTCATCGATTCCAAGGCCCAGTCGGGTTCTCCACCGGTGAAGAAGACCGCTAAAAGTACATGATTACCCTTATGAATCAATACCGTCTTATCGCCGTAATCCATCCTTTTCAGTATATTTTTTTCATCTTCTGCAAAGGCGTCTTTTACGAAGTTCTGTACCGCGGTGAACATCCCGGCGAGTATTTCCTCGTCTCTTTCTTCGTCGGGTGCCCGGGTTGAATGTGTGATAAGAACGCCGGATTCATGGATCAGGAAAACGTCCTTTATGTTATAATCTTTCTTTTCCCTGAAATAGAAGTATGTTGCCGCTCCACTCATTATTGGAAGAACCGATAACAAGTACCATATCAGATTATTACTTTCTGTCTCGGTTTCGCTTTCTACTGTATCTATGATAGTAACATTTAGCATCTCTGAATTCTCTAATTTTCCGTCTGATACGTTAATCCAAACTGTGTCGTTTTCAACAGCTTCTTGATAGTCAAACAATAGTTTATGCCCTACTGCAGTCACATTAGGATTATCTACAGAGACCTTCAAATTTGTTTTTGGATCGTCAACATCAGATATATATTCCGATATATCGAGAGACCAGGTAGTTTTGTTGACCCGCTGATAAGGAAGTTCCTTTATTTTTGGAGCATCGTTGACTGGCAAAACCCTTACGTTGAGATAGTCCTCTTTGTAGGCACTCTCTCCGTCGATGGCTCTTATCATAATCCGTTCTTGTCCGTTCCAATTTTTTGGGGCTGAGAACGAGACGGTATTATTCTTTGATATATTCACGTTCACGTATTGGTTACCTGAGATGTAAAAGATGGTTTCACTATCTATGTCGATAAAGTAATCGTCTAAATTAAAAGCCTCCTCTAACTTTTCATCTTCCTGGAATTGGACATCGGGAAGAGGTTCCTTAAGGTCTGGAGCATAATTGTCTTTCACCGTGACGTTCGTAGACTGTGAGATACTGTTTATGCCGTCGCTCACATTGATCCTTAGAGGAACCGTGTAATTCATCTTTCCCTTCAAGGTTTTTGGATAATTCAAGGTAAGTTCTAATCCTTCAATGGAAATATTTTCAGGATCTGATGTAGAGGCTTCCAACTCATCGATACTGTTATCGGGATCGTAAACGTACCAGCTCAAATCGAAAGTATAGGATTCGTTATAATGTATAACTAGTGGATCGATATCCTTCGTGAAAAATGGAGGATCGTTGACGGGTATCACGGTCACGTTCATACTTTGCTCTACTATAGCTCCGGTCGGATCCTCCGCTCTGAAGGTCACCTTCTCCTCACCGTGCCACTCACTTTCCGCAGCCATATCAACGGTATAGTCCTGATCGTCGATTGTGATATTAAGGTGAGTGTATCCGTAACTGTAGTAGAGACTGTCATTATCTGGATCATTGATATAATCATCAAGGTCGAAGACGTTTTTTCTAGCTTCTCCTTCTTCCAAGGTGATATCGGGTAGATTTTCCGTATTTTCAGGAGGGTAATTTGAGGTGACGGTGACTTTGATAAGATCATTAGATGTTTTTTCCCCATCTGAAACCGTTATCTGGATATATCTTTCTTCACCTAGCATTTCTTCAGGGTAGGTATAAGTGATTTTGTGACCATTTATCACCGTGTGTTCTTCTTCGTCAGTAGACAGAGCTAGTTCCTCCTTACCATCGTCCACGTCGGAGATATATGGAGTATAATCAAAACTATAAGGTTCCCCGTACCGAACGTAAAGATCTGGACACTGATCGATCACCGGAGGATCGTTAACCGAAGTGACGTTGATCCACGCCTTTTGACTCGCTTTTTTCCCCTCCTGGTCTATCAATGTATATACAACTTTCATTTTTCCATATTCGTTGTCTTTTGAGATGAAAGATATTATGTGATTTCCGGTCTTGTTATCCCCGGATATCGAGATTATACTTTCATTTATACCGTTTATCGACCAGTACATCTCCTCTAATCTATCATTGTATCGGGGGTAGATATGATTTCTAAGATCTATCTGATGGACTCCAAAATCTTCCGACAGTGAGATATCATCGATCTCACCGGCGATGGAGAACTCTTCTTCTGGAAGAACTTGAATTTCGGTTGAATTCTCCACCCCGTTATATATGGCAAATATGGTTGCGGTACCGCTTTTGTTTCCAATAGCTGAAATGGTGATGTTTTTGCCAGTTTGAGATGATAGTTCTACTACTTCATCATTACTCGTGACCCAATCTGCTTCTAAATCACCCAAGAAGCCGCTAGTCTCGTTATAGGACACCGCATGGAGAGTCATCGTTTCTCCTGATTTCATAGATATATTAGATATACTGTCTCCTTCTTTACCGATCTGATCTTGGATTGCCAAATAATCGACTGTCGGTGGTCGAACAATGATGGTTATATCATCTTTATAATCCATCGTATTATCAGAAAGGGTTATGGAAATATTGTCAAGACCACCGACGAGTCCCGCCATATAATTAGTACTGACAGAAAAATTTTCTTCTCCTGTGCCACCACTAGCGTTTTCGAAATCCCAGTTCACCGGAACGTTGGCGATAAAGCCGGAAGTCGAATTGAACGATGCGGCATAAAAAGTATTAGAATAACCAACTGGAACTTCCATTTCCGTTAAATTATCCGCTCCAATCCCTTTCCCGTCCCTTATCTCGATGCTATCCACGGATGGTTTTTGGACTATTATATGCAGGCTATCGGAAAACCCCTTATGACTGATGTTTAGATAATCATCGCCTCCAGATAATCCTGCGGAGTAAGCGGAACGGTACCGTTTTCCGATCTCGGCCGAGCCTCCACTATTTTCCTCGAACGACCATTCTACCTTGGTGTTGTTGATAAAGCCTGCTGTCTCGTTAAATGCAGCTGCGTAAAATGTATCTGAGTAACTTACGGGGACTTCGATCTCTGAGATATTATTCGCTCCTTCACCCTCCCTATCTCTTAATTCGATACTATCGACGTTAGGAGAGTCTACCGTGATCTGCAAACTCGCTTGGAAACCGCGGTAGCTTATATTCAGATAATCGTTTCCTCCCCTCAAGCCCGCGGAGTAAGAAGAATCATATCTTTTTCCTGTGTCAGCCGAGCCTCCACTTTTCCCTTCAAAAGACCAATTCATTTCGGTATTGTTGATGAAGCCAGATGTCTCGTTGAATGTTGCTCCGTAACACGTATCTGAGAAACCGACCGGAACTTTGATCTTTGAAATATTATTAGCTCCAATCCCCTCTTCATCTCTGATAGTGATATTATCAACAGTGGGCGAAGTCACAGTGATAGTCAAATTATAGCTATAATTCGATTGATAGGTAAGATTTAGATAGTCTGTTCCTCCCTGCATGCCCGCAGTATAATTAGAACTGTAATTGTTTTCTTCATCTGCACTTCCCCCGCTGTTGCCTTCAAAAGACCAATTCATTTCTGTATTGTTTATAAAGCCAGATGTATCGTTGAAAGTGGCGGCATAAAACGTTTGGGAGTGACCTACAGGGACACTTTTTTCTGAGATATTATCAGCGTTTTCTCCGATTCCATCCCTGATAGCGATATCATCAGCAGTAGGTGAGTTTACCGTCATCTCCACAGAATCTGTATAGTTTGATGAGTCGTAAGAGATGTTGAGATAATCTATTCCTCCGTTCAGACCCGCTTGATATGTAGAGTTGAAGCCGTTTTGGTCGGTGAGTGTTCCTCCGCTTTCAGTATCCAATTCCCAACTCACTTTTATGGTTTCTATAAATCCGTAAGTAGAATTGAACGATGCAGAATAAAAAGTTTGATTATATCCTACTGGTAATTCTTCTCCAGTCACGTTTTCTGCCCCCTCGCCTTCACCGGTTCGAATCTCTACACTATCTACACCCAGTTTCGTACCGTTCAGATAGATATCGTCGAATACCCAGCCATAATCTGAACTCGAATTTTCAGAATAAAGGGAGAAATAGATCTTTATCTTATCCCCCTCTAAACTTGAATTCAAAGAAAGATTTCGTTTTTCCCAGGTATGGTTGTCATAATGATTTTTGATCACGGAGTAATTCTTCCCATCCCTTAAAGAATATGCGTCGATAGAGTAGTTCCCTTTTTCTTTTCCTCCTAGATCCAGCCATTCCTGAAATTCTAAACTCAGATCGACATAACCTTCAGTATCGATAGTAGGGGATTCGAGCCACATCACGGGCTGGGAGGGATAAGTTCCGTTTCCGTAGCTTCCTGTCAAGTTTGTTGCCCAGCCATGGGGTGGAGAACTCATTTCTGTAGGACCTTCGCTGTCGTTATCCGCGGCATCGTCTCCTCCTCTATCTCCCGCGCCGAGCTGCCATCGGTTTACCTGTCCGCCGGAATTCCAGTCGTCAAAATCGTCATGGAAGATCGTGTAATTATCATCATCACCGTTCGTTCCATTTACGAAAACATCATCAATAGCCCAACCATAACCAGGGAAATTTTGATCGGCATAGAACGAAAAATTCAATTGCACTTCATCTCCTTCGTATGATTCATTCAAGGGGAAATTCTGGTATTTCCATTTATGAGAAAAATAAGTTTTGTTCACCGAATAATTTTCATTTTTTGTTACTGAATGAACTTTTAATTCGGAATGATCCTCATTTCCTTGATCAACCTCTAGCCAATCAAAATACTCCATAGTTATATTTTGAAAACCAGAAGTATTTATTATAGGGGATTTTAAATACATTACTAGTCCAGCTCCATTTGAATAATCATCATCTAGATCCGTAGCCCACATATTCGATCCCGAATGTGCGCTAGAAGGTCCTTGATCACCAGGAGTGGGTGAACCCATCTCCCATTCGTTTTGATCTCCTCCAGTTGTCCAACTATCAAAGCTATTGTTATAGATCGATTCTTCCCCACCTTCAACCGCTGAGTATAATTCACTAGATTGATTATAATACGGGGATGAATCTGGATTTTCGCTTCCGGGACCGCTTACGAATAATGTACCATATCCACTGATAATCAAGGAGAAAACAATGAATAATATAACCAACTTTGAAGCTCTAGAAAATAAATTACTTGCTCGACTGTTTAGGTTATCCAATTGAAAGGTATTCAGCCTTTCTTCATCTCTCTCTACACTTTTCTTCCAGGACATATTTCTCCTATTTTTGGAAAGCGTCAATTATGACCTATCCGAATATTTCGTTCTCCTATATTTAAAAGGTTTTGACTTTTTTCAATATCTCTAGTTTTTTCATCGGCTTACCCTATTTGATATGTGGGGAAAACATTTATATCTTTTGAACGAAAGTGATTGAATTGACCTTTAGGAGGTCATCCTATTGCAGAAAAGAAAAGCACTTGTTTGGATAGTAGTCATTTCATTGTTAGTGGGCGGAATAAATATCATCTTTACCCCCTCTAGTCTAGCTGAGGATGAAGGAATAGATAAAATCATTAATGATAAAAATACAAATAGTTATGAGGAAGGGTTGTTGAATGGTTCATGGCCGATGCACAGACATGATAGGAAACGAACTGGACAGAGTCCTTATTCTACAAACAAAACAGAAGATTTTGTTGAGTGGACATTTTCAGCAAGTGGCGACATAAGTGCATCACCGGTAGTTGGGAATGAAACAATTTACATAGGTTCAGAAGATAAAAACTTATATGCGCTAGATAAAGAGGGAAAACTTAAATGGAAATTTACAACAGGAAACATAATACTCTCTTCTCTAGTTCTAGATGAAAAAGGGAATGCCTATTTTGGTTCAGGCGATCAAAAGGTATATGCTCTAACATCAAATGGCACTTTGAAATGGAGTTATAATACCGGAGGGTACATAACTTCATCCCCCGCAATTGGAAGAAATGGGACTATCTATGTGAGTTCTTATGGTGGACTATTCGCATTATCTCAAAATGGAACTTTGAAATGGGAAAAAAATATCGGGGTGATCAGTCAATCTTCACCTACAATCGACGAAAACGGTAATATCTATGTAATCAAAAAGTACCCAGGAAAACTCTATTCGTTTAAATCAGATGGGTCTAAGCGCTGGATATATAACTTAGATGAAAAAGACGTCATCTCTACGCCCGTTATCGATCAAGGAGAAACAATATATATAAACTCTAACGGAAAGAATCTCTATGCGATAAATCCTAACGGGACTTTGAACTGGTCAGTTAAACAAGATCAAGGTAATAACTTAATGGCCGCAACTAGTGGAAGAGGTCTAGCTCTTTCCAATGACGGCACGATCTACTTCGGCAGTGCTTATAATACTCTTTACGCTATCCAGAAAAACGGTACTGAAAAATGGAATCTTACTTTCGACGGAAGTATAGAGTATTCGTCTCCGTCAATCGGTAAAAACGGTATATTGTATCTCGGCTCATTTGATCAGAATGTATATGCAGTGAATCCTAACGGCACTATCAGGTGGACCTACAAAACTGGAGATAAAATATATTCTTCTCCAGCTATAGACGATGGTGGAACAGTATACATAGGCTCCATGAACGATAATCTCTACGCATTCACCGGCAAAGCGCCTGAGATAAAAGATAAAACCATGGATTTGGTCAACACATCCGAAACGCTGGAGATAAATGCTGAGATAACCGATAATAGGAAGGTGGAAACTGTCCATCTGACTTACTGGTTTGGAGAGGACGACTCGAACAAAAAGAAAGAAAAGATGGATCACGATGAGAACGATACCTATCTAAAGGAAATAGATATACCATCCAATTCTACCGAAGAACTGCATTACAAAATAAAAGCCGAGGATGATTTTGGAAACGAAAACGAAACCGATATGAAAACTGTTGTCGTAAAAGACGCTATCTCGCCGGTAGCGAGGGCTGGAAACGACAGGACTCTCGGCGTGAACGAAGAAACGGCTTTTGACGCTTCTAATTCCATGGACAATATCGGCATAGTCGATCATATATGGACGATCGAATCGAGTAAGTACCATCAGGAAAAGATCAACTATAGTTTTGAGATCCCCGGAGAATACGAAATAAAGTTGAAGGTGAAAGATGCGGCCGGAAATCATGATATTGATAAAGTCAACGTCACCGTGGTAGACGAAACCGATCCGATCGCCGACGCCGGTTCCGACAGGACAGTGATTGAGGACACGGAAATTACTTTTGATGCATCTAACTCTTCAGATAATGTAGAAATCGTGAACTATACTTGGGTGATTCAGGGAAACGAATACTTTGGTGAAGAGATAGAGTACATATTTACAGACCCGGGAGATTACATGGTCACTTTGAATGTATCCGATACCGCTGGAAATTGGGATACCGATGCTGTAGCTGTCGAAGTAAAAGATACTACACCGCCTGTAACTGACGCTGGTGAAGACAAAACAGTGGATGAAGATACTGTTGTTGTTTTAAACGCTTCTAAATCCTCCGACAATGGAGGTATAGCTAACTACACTTGGACGATAGAAGGAACAGAATATTATGGAAAGACCGTTGAATACGTATTCGCTCATCCGGGATATTACCCGGTAGAATTGAACGTTACTGATGAAGCGGGCAACTACGACACTGATATTGCAAACGTGACCGTTAATGACGTAACCGATCCAACAGCAGATGCAGGAGAAGATAAGACAGTAGACGAAGATACCGTAGTAACGTTCGACGGATCAAATTCATCTGATAATGTAGGAATAGTAAACTATACTTGGCTCATCGAGGGATCAGAGTATTATGACAAAGTAGTATCTCACGAGTTCAAAGATCCTGGGGAGTTTACCGTTGAGCTGAATGTCAGCGACGCTTCCTGTAATTACGATGTCGATAAAGTTCAGGTGACCGTAAATGATACTACACAACCTAATGCTGAGGCCGGCGATAACAGAACTGTAGATGCTGGATCACCGATAGAATTTAATGCTAACGGATCGACCGACAATGTGGGGATCGTAAATTATACGTGGTTCATAGAAGGAAATGAATATTTCGGCTTTTCTATAATCCATGAATTCATGGAAGTAGGAGAATTCAAGGTAACATTAACAGTTAAAGACGCGGCCGGTAACGAAGATACTGATACAATTACCGTAAAAGCGGAAGACGGGATCGCACCGGTTGCTGATGCAGGTGATGACAGAACAGTAGACGAGGATGTAGAGATTACACTAGACGGATCTAACTCTTCGGACAACTTAGATATCTCTGAGTACAAATGGACTATTGAAAACTCCACACACTATGGAGAGATACTTAAATACATCTTCGAGGATCCAGGTGAATATACAGTTAAATTGAACGTCACAGATGAAAGCGGGAATTGGGACACTGATAAAGCAAATATCACCGTGAGAGATCAGACTCCGCCGAAGGCGAACGGTGGAGGAGACCGATTGGCCAAGTTAGGCACCAATACCACCTTTGACGGCAGCAACTCCACGGACAACGGCGAGATAGTGAACTATACCTGGATCATCAGGAGAGGAAAGAACGGTAAAAAGATCGCTACATTATCCGGTGAAAAAGTAAATTATACTTTCGAAAAAAGGGGAGTTATGTACGTTACTTTGATAGTTGAGGATTCAGGTAACAATACCGATAGAGATACTTTCAGAGTCGGCGTTAATAACAGGATACCCTCCCCTGGCATCCTACCCTTCCTCTTTATCGTTATCGGAGCAGCGTTGATTTGGAAATTTAAAGAAAAAGGGTGAAAACCGTTTTCTTCGTTTTTTGAATTTTTTGCAATATCTACTTATATCCCGACTTCCATTCTTTAAATATGAAAGACCTAACTCCTAAGGTTGTTCTGTTGGGTGACGGAGCAGTAGGGAAGACCTCGTTAATACAGCGTTTTGTTGAACAAAAATTCGAAGATAAATACATCGAAACGATAGGAGTTAACGTGAAGAAGAGAGAGATAGAAGACTTGGACATGACTATGATGGTTTGGGACATCTACGGTCAAAAGCTCAGTAAAAGCTTACATTCCAGCAATTACACTGGCGCCGACGGCGCTATAATCGTTTATGACGTAACGAGAAAAAAGACCTTTGAAAATCTCGATGAATGGATAGAAGAAGTCTTCTCAGTCACGGGCGAGATTCCTATTGTGGTTTTAGGAAACAAATACGATTTGATAAGGGATTTTGATATGTATAAGGAAGACAGGAGTAAAGCCAACTTTCAGAAGTTCATGGACGAAAAACACATGGATGTGATCGATTTCTACGAAGAGATCTACGAAGAGGTACCGGAGTTTGAAAGAGTCAAATATGATAAACTACTGAAATGGGCGGAAAAGAAAGAGGAAGAACTTGAATCTGGATTTTCTTATTTCATGAGTAGCGCAAAGACCGGAAAAAATGTTGAAGATGCTTTTCGTACTTTAGGAGAGATGATCTTGGAGAGTGAGAAAGATGAATGAGCTTGTTTCTATGCCGACAAATATAATAAAATATCTTAGAAAGACCGTGGAAAAGACAGCTGGCAAAAAAGAAGCAAATTATGCGGTCTATCAATTTGGTAATGAATGGGGTAAAGAGACCGTTTGGCTGGGCGAAGAAGAGAGCGACCTTGAAAATGTCGATACTAAAGCTACGTTGATAGCTATCCACTCGGGCATTACTAGATTGGAAGTGGATGTTCAAGAAGATGAAATGATCGAGGTAGAAACCAAGGATCCAAAAATAGATGATCGATTCTTCCTCGCGGGATACGTATCCGGAATCATCTCCGCTCTGCTGATGGATAAATACGTATCCAAAATAAAAGACGGACACTTTGAGGTGATCAGATCCGACTATGAACTGGAAGAAAAGATACTGCAAGCTGAAGGCGGGAAAGAAGAAATGGAACAGGAGCAAGAAGGTCCTAAAAAGGATATAGAGACCTCAGACCTGGAAAGAGGAGAATCATACCTCATACCAGACGACGGAAAGATGGCTCCTATAGCGTTTAATTTGTTTTTAGAAACTGTGAAAAACGGGATTCCGGGACTGTGTGTTACGAGGGTATTCCCTCCAAAGATAAACGAGAAGTTTTCACCCGACGATTTTCCGATATTCTGGTTGAGCACCATGGACGGAGGTGCTGATATCAATACCATAAAACCTGAAGAGTATGAGGAAAAGTTGACAAAGATAGTTAAGACTTTTCTAGAATCCAAGAACGGAATATTCATGCTCCACGGTCTAGAGTATCTCGCCGCAAACAATGATTTTGAAGAAGTTCTCACCTTTATACAGGAAGCTAGAGATATGACCGCGATGAAAGACGGCATATTCTTAGTTCCGGTTATAAGGAAATCTTTGAGTGAAAAGGAGTTCAACAATCTAAAGTCCGAACTCACACTTTATAAGGTTTAATGTCAGGACAAACTTAAATTCGACTATTATCCTTTAGAACCCTCGGAGATCAGCCTTCGTGGAAATACTCTGTCATCCGTTGAAAAGATTCTCTTAATTTATCCGGGTTGTAATGTTCTTCCATCTTTTTGATGAATTTTTCCACTTTCATGTCTCTAGTTTTCTCGATCTTTTCTCCGTATTTTTCTATCTGTTCTTCTGACGTCTCTTCGTATGAATCGCGATGTACAACTGCATCGGAATTCCATCTGTAGGTCTTTTCGGGTTCATGATCAGGATATCCTAGACAGACCAACATCAATGGATAGACTAGCTCCGGCAGTTCTAACAATTCTTCTACTTTTTCTGGATGCTCAGTAGATGTCCCGATTATCACGCTTCCAAGCCCTATCATTTCAGCGGCGGTCACCATATTTTGAGTGGCTAGAGAAACGTCTATAATGGGGAAAAGTAATCTTCCGAAGTCTCTGCTGTCCGCCCATTCTCCACCGAAGTACTCCGTGAATCTCTTATCACGGCGAAGATCGATGCACGCGAAGATCAACAAAGGAGCCTCTTCCACCCATTTCTGTTCGCCGCTCAATTTATAGAGCTCTTTTCTTTTGTTTTCATCGTCTATCAAGATGAAAGAATAGGGCTGCATATTTCCGGCGGTAGGTGCTCTCTGAGCAGCCTTTATCAGCTTTTCGACCTTTTCCTCTTCTACCTCTTTGTCCTTGTACTTTCGGACTGATGATCTATCGATCAAATAAGATAGAGGTTGCTTTTCCATGATATCTCCTACTCATCCTCAAGAAGAATATTTTTTTTGAACATAACTTTTTTGGACCTCCTCTCAAATAAAAATTTGATCTAGTTAAAACTAAATCTTTTTTCCGCGATATAGGACTTGCTTCTAAATACTTTTCTAATATATTAGATATAATATTATAAATCCTAAATCGGAATATTCTTAACTTGGTTATTCATTACAGAATCCCCTGAGGTAATGTGTCATGAGTGATGATGAATTAACTAAAAATGCTAAGAAAATTCTACAAGAGAGGTACCTCAAAAGAGATGAGGAAGGAAACGTTATAGAGGCCCCCGACGAGATGTTTCAAAGAGTCGCTTCTACGATAGCGGAAGTTAATGAAGAGTACGATGACAATAGAAGTGTAGAGGAGGAAGAGGAAGAGTTTTGTGAAGCTTTATCTAACCTAGACTTTATACCTAACTCACCGACCCTTATGAATGCGGGACTGGAGCTTGGACAATTGAGTGCGTGTTTCGTACTATCACCTCAAGACGACATGGACAGCATATTTCAGCAGGTTAAGAACGCAGCGAAGATATTTCAGTCCGGCGGCGGTGTCGGTTATACTTTCTCGAGGTTGCGTCCCAGAGGAGATACGGTAAAATCAACCGGAGGCGTAGCTAGTGGACCCGTTTCATTCATGAAAGTTTACGACGAGATGTGTAACACCATAAAACAGGGCGGAAAAAGAAGGGGAGCCCAGATGGGCGTTCTGAGTGTTCAACATCCCGATATAGAAGAGTTCATAGAGGCGAAGGACGAAGAAGGGGAACTGGAAAATTTCAACATATCCGTCGCTCTTACCGAGGAGTTCATGGAGGCAGTTCACGCCGGAGAAGAATACGATCTTATAAATCCTAGAAATGACGAAGTCGAAGGGCAGCTGGACGCCGAAGAGATATATGACAAGATAGTAAATCAGGCATGGAAGAACGGTGAACCAGGCATTCTTTTCCTAGACAGGATAAACGAGGACAATCCCTTCGATATAGATGAGCATACGGAGCATTATATCGACGCGACAAATCCATGCGTTACAGGAGACACTTTGATAAGTACCAAAGAGGGGGTTTACAGGGCTGAAGAACTTTGTGAAAACGATGAAGACCTAGATATAGTGGTCGACGGTCGATTGAGTGAAGAAAAGATAAAGGAAGCATCCGAGGTTTTTAAAACAGGCGAAAAAGACGTTTATAACTTAGAAACAAAAGAAGGTTATGAGATAAGATTGACCGACGATCACCGGATGATGACTACAGAAGGCTGGAAGGAACTTAAAGAGATCGAACCTGGAGACAGAGTGCATATCATCGATCGTGAGATCGAATTCGGTGATGGAGGCTCATTGGATGAAGGTTCAGTTCTTGGATGGGTGGTCGGAGATGGTCAGATCAAAAATTCCGAGAATAGAGTCACTCTGCATTTCTACGATGAAGATACCAAGATCTCAGAAGAATTCGCTGAACGCGTTAACAGCATAATCCGTGAACCGAAAGGAAACGGCGATTACGAGGTCGGCGTACAGAAAATAGAGCGTGACGAGAACTCGGTCGAAGAGCAAAGAGTTAGGTCGGCTAGATTATACGAGATAACGGAAAAATATGATCTCAATGAGAACAAGCTACAGGTGCCGGACGGGTTATTCAGGAACGGTAAAAAAACGGCGAAAGGATTTCTTAGAGGTCTTTTCACTGCGGATGGCAGCGTTCAGGGTAACGTAGAGAAGGGCGTTTCCGTAAGATTATCCAGTTCCGAATTGAGTTTATTGAAAGAGGTTCAACAGTTACTTCTAGGTTTCGGTATCAAGAGCAAGATCTACGAAGAAAGGAGAGAAGAGGGAGAAAGAGAACTACCTGATAGTAATGGCGGAACCAATAGGTATAGTGTTAAAGCTCAGCACGATCTCGTGATAAGTAAAGATCATCTGGTGAAATTTAGAGACGAAATCGGATTTGTTAGAGATGACAAAAACCAAAGATTGAAGGAATTACTCGAAGAATACGAGGGAGGTCCCTATTCAGAAAGATTCCAGGTCACGGTAGATTCGATCGAACACGATGGGCACGAAGAAGTTTACGACTTGACCGAACCAGATACGAGTTCATTCGTGGCAAACGGTTTTGTAGTTCACAACTGTGGTGAGCAGCCATTGGAGGATTACGAGGCCTGCAACCTCGGTCACATCAATCTTTCCCACTGTGTAGAAGATGGTGAAGTGGATTGGGACCATCTTGAAAAGATGGTCGACCTTTCGGTACGATTTTTAGATAACGTGATAGATGCTTCGGACTTTCCGGACGTTACGAATCACGAAGGAGAAGACGACGCCATAAGAAAAAAAGTCAGCGCCAACAGGAAGATTGGTCTCGGAGTAATGGGTTGGCACAACATGTTGATGCAGCTGGAGATACCCTACGACAGTGAGGAAGCGATAGATAAGGCTCACGAAGTGATGGGTTTCATACAAGAAAAGAGCAAAGAAATCAGTAAAAGGATCGCGGAAAAGAGAGGAGAATTCCCCAACTGGGAAGAATCCGAATATGATGAACCGATGAGGAACGCGACCACCACGACGATAGCCCCTACTGGAACTACAAGCATGATAGCGAACGCCAGCGGAGGTATAGAGCCAATCTTTGCGGTTTCGTACATCAAGAATGTCTTGGACGGCGAAAGCATGGTTATGCCCGATCCGGTCTTCGAAGAGTTCGCCAAGGAGAGAGGGTTCTACAGCGATGAGCTGATGGAGAAAATAGCTAAACAGGGCTCGTTATCTGAAATCGAAGAGGTGCCGGACGAGATAAAGCCTCTTTTCAAGACCGCTCTAGAGATATCTCCGGAATGGCATATCCGGATGCAGGCGGCCTTCCAGGATCATGTTGACAATGCGATCTCCAAGACGGTGAACTTCCCGAATCAAGCTGACGAGGAAGATATAAAGGAAGTTTATGACCTCGCCTATGAATTGAAATGTAAAGGCGTAACAGTTTACAGATCCGGTTCGAGACAGGAACAGGTGATGGAAGTAGAGGGCGAGGAAGAAGAGGAAGAAAAACTCGAAAAGAGGCCTCGCGAGAGACCCACTACGGTTGAGGGGACTACTCAGAAAATAAATACCGGATACGGAGGACTGTACGTCACGATAAACGAAGACGAGTACGGACTCTTCGAAGTCTTCTCACAGATAGGCAGAGCCGGCGGTTTCACTCAATCTTTCACTGAGTCTTTGGCTAGATTGATCTCATTAAGTCTTCGAGCAGGAATTCCACCGGAAGAGATAATCGAACAGTTGGAAGGGATTAGATCTCCTGAGATCGCCTTTGAAGAAGGTGAAAAGATTCTGTCCATCCCTGATGCGATGGCTAAAGCTCTAAAATGGCACAAAAAAGGAAAGAAAAGAACAGAGCAGACCCAGCTTCCGACGGATGAGCAAGAAGCTTCTTCATCGGTAAAGGAGATGGTCTCGAAAGGGATAAATCCGGCCTGCCCCGACTGCGGAGCCATGCTGACTTTGAGTGAAGGATGCGTGACCTGTCCTAACTGTGGGTACAGCCAGTGCTGATCCCATACAAAACCTTTTTTATACTTTCTTAACATAGTTTTGTTCCCTCCAAAAATTAGAAATACTTCTTCCCTATAGGGGGAACTGGTGGCAAAATGGAACACAAAAAAAGAAAAGTTATAATTATGGGAGCAGCAGGCAGAGATTTCCATAATTTTAACACGACTTTTAGAGAGAACGACGAATTTGAAGTAGTAGCTTTCACCGCGGCACAAATACCCGATATCGAGGGAAGAAGATATCCTCCGGCACTTTCCGGGGAGCTTTATCCTGAAGGTATACCTATAATTCCTGAAGATGATTTGGTAGAAACGATTAAAAAAGAAAATATCGACGAAGTTGTATTTTCATATAGCGATGTGACTCATGAACATGTAATGAATAAAGCTTCTGAAGTCGTCGCAGCTGGAGCAGATTTTGTTTTATTGGGCAATGACGCGACGATGTTAAAAGCTCGTATTCCTGTTATATCTATATGCGCAGGGAGGACTGGATCTGGGAAGAGTCAAACTACGAGAGCGATCTGTGAATACCTTAACGAAAAAGGAACGGACCTGGTTGCGGTAAGACATCCGATGCCTTACGGCGATCTCGAAAAGCAAGCAGTTCAGAGATTTGAAGATTATGACGATTTGGACAAGCACGACACGACCATAGAAGAAAGAGAAGAATACGAACCTTACATAGATAAGGGCATGATAATCTACGCCGGTGTAGACTACGGTTCGATATTGAGAGAGGCAGAAAAGGAAGGAGACCTCCTGGTTTGGGATGGAGGAAATAACGATACGCCGTTCTACAGACCCGATCTTCATTTTGTGGTTTTGGACCCACATAGAGTTGGACACGAAACTAAATATCATCCTGGCGAAACAAATCTCAACATGGCCGATATCTGCGTAATAAACAAATGTGATTCCGCGGACGAGGAAGATATAAAAGAGCTCGAAAACAATATAGAAGAAGTCAATCCAGACGCTGAAGTCGTACGAGCGAACTCACCCATAACCGTGGATGAGCCGGATATGATCAAGGACAAAAAGGTCCTTGTAATAGAAGACGGTCCGAGCGTGACTCACGGAGAGATGTCCTTCGGAGCTGGAAAACT
The DNA here is from genome assembly GCA_964585175.1 of uncultured Thermoplasmata archaeon. Classification (GTDB taxonomy): domain Archaea; phylum Thermoplasmatota; class Thermoplasmata; order Halarchaeoplasmatales; family Halarchaeoplasmataceae; genus Natronoplasma. The sequence continues at coordinate 19,793 of CAZPCW010000006.1, read as the reverse complement.
CGCAGCGGATAAGTTCGATGCAGCCGAGATTGTCGATCCTAGAGAGCACGCGGTCGGTTCGATAAAAGAGACTTTCGATGAACATCCCCATCTAACCAAGGTATTACCGGCTATGGGTTATTCCGACAAACAGATAGAGGAGTTAAAGGAAACTATCGATAACTCAGACTGTGACGTGGTCGTTTCCGGAACACCTATAGACATAACTAGAGTTCTGGACACTGACAAACCGGTCGTCCATGTTAGTTATGACCTAGAACTCCAGGAAGAAGGAAAGCTGGAGAGTATATTGGACGAATTTAAGGGAGAACACTTCTAAAAAACCTTTTTCTATTCCTCCTATTCTCTTTAGAAACTCTTAAAAACTGCTTAACATATATCTTTAATAGATGGATGTCGACTTAGCGGACGAAGATCATTTCGTTCAAAAGGATAATCTTTGTGCCAAGTGCAGAGGCAGTAAAAACCTATGCGGTAGAGAGCGCTGCCCGGTGATGGTCAAGTACTATCATAAGATGAAGTCTAAATCTATGGTCGATGATAAGGACATCTCGGGATCTTCCCCTCCAGGAGTTTTCGTTGGTCGATATGGTTATCCCAAAGTCGATGTAGGCCCTCTGGTTCCACCTTTTCATGGTAACACCCAGGAATTGGACACTCCTGAAAAATGGATCGGTCAGGATATAGACGATATCGTAAACACGAGGACTCAATTGGTAAGAGGCAAACATCCGATAAGAGTGGATAAATTAGATTCTACTAATAGGATAGTCGATTTTACCAGGGAGATGGCTCTAGCGAAAGAACCCGCGGAGGTCGAAGCCTTCTTCAAAAAGAAACCCGGCGGAAAGATAGCTATGTCGGATTCCGTTCAGCCTTATGGCCCTTCCGGTCCGCTCGAAAAGTTGGATCTAGGGACGATAAAATTTGATAATAGGTTGGACAAAGTACATTTCGATACGGATCTGAAAGCCACAAAAGGCGTAATGAATCTGTATGAAGATGATGTGTATATCTCGAAGATTCAGAGAGCTTTCAGTGTAGGCGCTTTTGGATTGAAAGATAACAGGAAATTTGTTCCTACCAGGTGGAGTATCACCGCTGTCGATGATACGGTCGGTAAGAACCTGAGGGAAGAAGTGAAAGATTACCGACCTATCGACGAGTATCGTGTTTACGAGACCTGGGAGCTTGACAACCGGTGGGAGATATTGATGCTTCCTAGAACCTGGATATATGAGCTCGTCGAGGCGTGGTATCCCGAGACCGCTTGGAATCCTCACGGTGAAGACATAGCTATCATATCTAGCCACGAAAAACATGATGGAAGATCTGAATACGCGGAGATTGGCGGATGTTTCTATGCGGCTCGAATGGCGATAGCGGAAAAACTCTCGAGAGAAAAGAGACAGGCGGGAGCGGTTATATTGAGAGAGACACACCCGGGATACATAATGCCCGTCGGTGTTTGGAACGTTAGGGAGCACGTGAGAGACGCTTTGAAAAAGGAACCAAAAACTTTTGAGAATTTAAAGGACGCTCTTTTCTACATGTCAACCCGTTTGGACATCAAAATCGACACGTGGAAAAAATACAGCGAGGTGCTACGCGATTCTTTATATCAAACTAGATTGACGGATTTCAACATGGGGCTTGATAAGGAAGATAACAGAGAAGCTGACTTTCAGAGCGAAACTGAATCAGAAGAGAAAGATTTCAAATTCGAGGATGATAGACATTGGAATTAGAATTCGGTAAAAAAGGAGTGGAAGGGGTGGATGTAGAGATAAGTGATTGTAAGACGGCTTTATCCCGCTCCGGACTAGAATCTGATTACGCGTTGAATCCATATGTGGGATGTTCGCACGGCTGTAGGTATTGTTATTCTCCATCCGTTATCAAAGAAGAACGTCCTTGGGGTGAGTTCGTAGAGGTCAAGAGAAATATACCTAAGATCCTTTCGAAGGAATTAGTTAAAAAAGAAAAAGGAGTCGTTAGGGTTGGAAGTGTAACAGACCCGTATCAGAAAGCGGAGGAAGAGTTTAGAACTACTAGAAAATGTTTGAAACAATTGAATAGGAAAGACTTTCCAGTTATAGTCCAGACAAAATCGGACCTCGTTACGAAAGATATCGACCTTTTCAAAGAGATAGATATAGATATAGGTTTCACTATCACCTCGATGGATGAAAATTTTAGAAAGAAGTTCGAACCTGGAGCACCTTCGATTTCCAGTAGATTGTCCTCGATAAAAGAACTTAAAGAAGAAGGTATAGGAGTTTGGGTCTTTATCGGGCCTTTATTCCCCTACATAAACGATGGAAAAGAGCACCTTAAAAGAATGAAAAAAACTTTGAATTCGATAGGTGTTAGTGAGATATATCTGGATAAATTGAATATGAGAGAAAGGACATGGTCTAACATCAAGGACCTTCTAGATGAAAATCTCAGAGAGAAGTACAGAGAGATCTATTTTGGAGACAAAGATTACTTTGGAGATAAGAGGAAGCTTTACGAATGTATCGGTAAAACCGTTTTTTGAAGTCAGATGAGTAACTCAGAAGAAATCGCCCATTTTGTCCCTTCTAAAGATATCCATCTCGCTTATCGTGGTGGTCGAAGATTGTTTAACCGAAAATAACACCGCTTCGGCTATCTCTTCAGGCTCTATCCTTTCGCCTTTCTCATACTTTTCCTTGTATTCTTCCCCCTCTTCACTCTGGATGCTAGTCCTCACCTCTGAGGGATTGATGAGCGTTACGCCCACACCGTCCTCTCCAACGATGCTCTCTATACTGTGTGCGAAGGCTTTGGTCCACCATTTAGAGGCCGCATAGATAGGATTGAACGACCTGGGATGGTTCGAATCGAAACTACCTACGAATACCAAATTTCCCTTCGAGTCCCTAAGGTGAGATAGCGAGGCTCTAGTCAAGTAGAACATCCCGTCACAGTTGGTCTCCATCACCGCTTTGTAATCCTCGGTGGGGAAATCTTCAATATTTCCATATCTGATTATCCCGGCGTTATTCACCAAAATATCTAACTGATCGAATCTATCTATCGTTTTTTGCACCGCTTCATCCACCTGTTCATCGTCTCTTACATCCGTCGGAAGAACAAGGGTTTTTATAGGATACTCCCTCTCTAGATGTTCTGATAGATCATTCAATTTTTCTTCTCGTCTAGCTAGCAATCCTATATTTACTTCTTCTTCGGCTAGTTTCTCACAAACTGCTTTTCCGATACCCGAACTAGCTCCAGTAACTAGAGCTACTTTTCCTTCAAGATCTTTCATGTATTTGCCCTCCATGATGAGATAGCGATCCTTATATAACGTCTATACTTTTTAATTCTTTCTTCAATTTTGATAGTTCTGAATCGTCCAGCGAATGTAGAGGACCTCTAGGTTCGCCGAAGTATTTTCCTCTTATCTTCAACCCTCCTTTGACAGCAGATATCGGTGGGAATTCACTGAAAATGTCTTTTATCTTCATCACTTTTCCCTGCGCTCTCTTTGCTTTTTCGAAATTCCCGGAGCTATAGTTTTCGTATATTTCGACGATCAACTCGGGAAAAACGTTTCCTACAGCTGTAACCGAACCACTTCCGCCGGTCATCAGATATGTGAAAACTAGTGAGTCGTTCCCTCCGAAAAAGTAGAAATCTTGGCGTTCTTTTTGAACTTTCTTTACCGTTTCATAAAACCATTCCACGTCTCCAGAACTGTCCTTCACACCGACAAGTTGTTCGATCTCAGCGAGTTTAGAAACTGTAGAAGGTTTAATCTCATTGCCGGTGAATTGAGGGATTGAGTAAAGGAACATCGGCAGATCGGTCCTTTTTGAAACCTCTTTTAGATGTTTTTCCAAAAGATGGGGATTAGTTGGGTAGTAATATGGCACTATAACGTGAACAGCGTCAGCGCCTTTTTCCTCCGCATATCCGGCCAATTCAGCTGTTTTTACAGTGCTGTTGCACATCGTACCGGCGATCACCGGGACTCTATCGTCCACGTGGTCCAAAGCAATATCCATCACGCTTTTCTTTTCTTCCAAACTCAAGAGAGGTGCTTCCCCGTTGGTACCTAAAAGATAGATACCGTGAACGCCTCCTTCTATAACATGGTCCAAGAAATCTCTCAATCTCTTTTCATCAACCTCTTGATCTTTTTTGAAAGGTGTGATCACCGCGGGATATACTCCTTTAAATTCTACATCTTCATTCATCATCAAATTCTAGAGCTAGACCAGTGTTAAATCTTTTTATCAAATCGGATGAGGCTTCGATACCTGCTTTTTTTCATTCACAGCAGCATATCCTCGTCCTCTAAAGGCTCCGGATTACCTATGATCTCGCCGCATTCGGGACACTCCTGCCCCGCATAATCTTCTCTACACCTAGAACAGAGAGGCAGTTCTCCACAGTCGTGAGTATAATCGGTCTTTTTCCCGCAGAAATGGCAGGTCTGATATGTTTCCTTTGCAGTAGTCTCTTCAGCCTTTTCTGTTTCCTCAGACTCTTTGGTTTTCTCTTCCTGCGATCCTTTCTTTTCCTTCGTTTCGCCTTCCTGTTCATCTTCTTCTACTTTTTTCTCTTTTTCTTCTTCCATCATCGAGGATTTCTTCTTTCTTTCCGGTTCATTACTAGTGATACTGGAAATTTTGGTGCTGGGAGCTTGGTAATTCTCACCTTCGAACTTCTTCAAAGCCACCTGAAGTTTTTTAGCTTGATAGATGCCGATCTCAAGGTTCTTTACTAAACTCAGAAAATCTCTCTCTGTGGGCGGTAGATCGAGAGCTTTGTGCTTCAACAGCTTTTCTGTCCTATCATCGATCTCATCCATCTTGATCTCTAATTCGTCTACTCCCGTTATGTACTCAAGGACTTCTTTACAATCTTTGATCTTCTTATCGGGGAAATTGACAACTATATCGCACAATTTGATCCCATCTTTGACCAGTTTAGATCTTTTTTCATCTGCTAGCTTTGTTATTATCTCTTTAGAGGCTTTTTCTAGTTTATTTTTCTTCTCTTTAGAAAGTGAACTCAATTGCATACCTTCTCGCAGAGAGATGTACTCAAACACGTCGTCTATGTAATTGTAGGGTACATCACACTTTTGGAAAGCTTCCTCCTTTGTAACCGATTTACCTCTCTTGCATTCGTATTCTAGTATATTTCTCGCATAATCTTCAAGCTTTTTAGATTTCTTTCTATCTTTAGCTACTTCTAGACCTTCCTGTGCCGAGCTGAATTCGTTGTCGATTTCTACTGCTTTTTCGAAAGCCCTGATGGATTTCTCTAACTTGTCCATCTCCAGTAATACTCTTCCTTTGTTGTTCCAAGCGTATTTATCGTCTGGATCTATACCGATAGCTTTGTCGTAGGCACTGAGAGCCTTTTTCATGTCTCCACTTTCTTCACTAGCTTCTCCCAATTTGAACCAGGCTTCCTGAAACTCTTTATCTTTTTTCGCCGCCTTTTCAAAACTTTTGATAGCGTTCGTTACGGGGATTTCGTTCGCATCGAATTCAACCTCGCCTTTCTTGAACCAGAGATCGCTATCTTCTGGATCTTTCTCTATCGCTTTTTCGAACGCTTCGACCGATTCCTCTGGTCTTCCAGTTAAATCATAACATTCGCCGAGCATCCTCCAAATAGATTTGTCTTCTTCACCTATTTTTATCGCTGTATCAAAAGAACTGGTGGCTTCCTCATAATTTCCCATCCTGAAGGCCAATTTACCTTTGTATTTCCATGACTCACCGTTCTGATCATCTATTTCAAGTGATCTTTCGAATGCCTCTCGAGCTTCTTGGAACCTTTCCAGTTCTATAAGACATTCGCCCTTTTTGTTTAAGTATTTGGTATTTTTCGGTTCGATATCTAAAGCCTTATCGAACCATTCTATCGATTCATCGTATCTTTCCATTTTCTTCAGGGACTCCGCCTTTCTTAGGATGACATGAACATCGTCTTTATCTAGGTCGTAGGCTTCGTTATAGGCTCTCAATGCATTTTCATATCTCTCGAGATGTTCTAGGACCATACCTTTCTGCATCCAGGCGGTTTTATCCTCCGGATTTAGATCTAGAGCTTCGTTAAAGGCTTCTACGCTCTTTTCTCTCTCTTTTAGATATTTATGAGCCATAGCCTTGTCTTTCCAAGTTTCAAAATCGTTTTCGTCCTGTTCCAGTATTTTATCCGAATATTTTACGACTTCTTTCCACTTATTGAGATCTTTTAGAATCTTTTTAGTGCTTCTCAAGTCCTCTATATCTTCCCCGATCTCGAGAACTCTCTTCATCGACTTCAGCGCTTTCTCAGGCTCACCTAACTTTCTCAAAGCTCGGGCTTTATCTCTCCAGGCCTCTCTATTCTGGGAGTTCATCTCCAGTATTTTTTCCACCGTATTTTTGATCTCGCTCCATCTACCTATAGCTTTCAAAGATTTCTTTTTTCGCTCTAAAAGATCAAGATCATATTCTTCCATCTCTAGAGCACGATCGAATGATTTGATCGCTTCCGAATGATCACCTATCTCTCCGAGGGAAATTCCCTTGCGAATATGGGCTAACCTGTTACTGGGATCTAAATTCAAGGCTTTATCGAAAGCCTCTACAGCTTCTTCATACCGATCTAGCCACTCTAAAGCCGCCCCTTTACTGTACCAGATGTTCTTATCTTTATCCTCGATCTCTAAGGCTTTATCGTAGGATCGGACGCCCTCTTCATATTGATCCATACCCTCTTGGGCTAGACCTTTACTGTACCATATCTTGTGGTCGTCTGGATCTTTTTCAAGAGCTTTGGTGTATGCTTCTACGGCCTCTTCATATCTTTCCAGTTTGTTCAACGCGTGACCCTTGTTATTCCAATATCTCTTGTCTTCAGGATTTAACTCATGCGCTTTTTGGAAACTTTCTATAGCCTCCTCGTATCTTCCCTCGTTATACTCACATAATCCTTTATAATTCCATATATCGGGATGAGAACTTTCGAAGGAAAGACCAGCCTCGTAATCTTCTATAGCTTTCTCATGTTTTTTGCGCTTTCTATAAGACTCCGCTCTATCAAAATAGGCTTCAACGTTGCTAGAGTCGATATCCAATATTTGGCCGCAAACAGGAGCAACTTCTTTGAATCTACCCATCTTTAAAAGGGCTTTTTTCTTTCCGTTAAGAGAAGCAAGATTACTATCATCAATCCTGAGAGCTTCCTCGAAACATTTTAGGGCATTTGAGGGCTCTTCTTTCTTCAAATACGCTTTTCCCATATCATTCCATGCCTCGATATTATTTGGATCGATTTCCGTTATCCTCTTAGTCACTTGGATTACATCGTTCCATTGCTCCATATCCTCATAAAGATCTTTTTCGTGCTCCAACGCCATTATGTCTCTTGGGTCATGAAAGAGAGCCTCTTCGAACGCTTCGATAGCTTCTTCGTTTCTATCTAACTTCTGAAGAGCAACTCCCTTGTCGTAGAGAGCGCTGGCATCTTCGGGATTGATGTCCAATATTCGATCACATATTTTGGCTATTTCTTCGGGCCGATCTAATTCTTTGAGAGCCTCTTTCTTATTGTTCAACAGTCTACCGTCTTTCTTATCGATCTTCATGCCCTCTTCGAACGCTTCGATAGCTTCTTCGTACCTCTCCATTTCAAAGAGAATAGTCCCTTTTTCATTCCAGAGCTCTTTATCCTCAGCATCCCGTTCTAAAGCTCCTTCTATCGCTTCTAGAGCATCTTCTCGCCTTTCAAGATCATGAAGTGTTCTACCCTTTTCCTCCCAGAGTTTCTTTCTATTAGGATTTATGTCAATAGCGTTATCGAAACAGACTACCGCATCATTGGCATTCCCTTTTTCCTTTAAAACCAATCCCTTTTTGAGCCATATCTCGTCGTCATCAGGATATATATCTAACGCTTTATTCAAACTCTCCAAAGCGGATTCGTAGTTCCCATCTCTCTTCAATGCCATCGCTTTATCAACCCAGACTTCTGAATCTCTTGGATCTATATCCAATATTTTATCATAAAGCGATAGATCATCAGGGTTAATCTCTAGAGATTTCTTATAGACTCTTATCGCTTCATCTTCCCTTCCTATATCTTCTAGAATGTTTCCCTTATTGACATATGTCTTCGTCTCATCTGGATCGACATCTATAGCATCTTCTAGATATTTTAGACCTTCATCTTCCTTTCCTTTTTCTGAGAGAATAGTAGCCTTGTGATTAAGAGCTTCTACATTTTTTTCGTCAATTTCTAGGGCCCGATTTTCTGATTGTAATGCCGCATCTTCAAAACCGAGGTTATAATATAGCCAACCCATCCTGTCATATATCTCGGCTAATTCATCGGGCTTTTCTTTGAAAACGTTCTCTTTTTTTCGAATGTATTCCCAAGCTTTGTCGCAGTTTTCTTTTGCCTTTTGAACTTGACCATCATAATGATTATTTTCGGCCTTTTTCAGATATTTGTTTGTCTTCTTAAGCGTTCTTTTTTCCTTATCTAATAATGAACTGATTGAATCTAAGAAACCCATCTATGATCCTCCTTTTTCCGTCCATTCATTTGTTCGTATATATATAATATTTGTTCTTGTTAGAGAAGTACTTAGATAATTCCTCAAAAGATTTTCGTCTTTATTTTTAGGGGGATTGAAAAGAATAAATAACCAGCTTTACCTAACCTAACTATATCTGCGTGATATGAAATGAACAAAACCAAGATAGTGACCACGATCGGACCCGCGTCTAACTCTAAAAGAAAATTAGAGAGGCTAGTATCGGCGGGAATGGATGTGGCTCGACAGAATTTTTCTCATGGAACCCATGAGGAACATGGAGAGGTACTAAACAGGATCAGGAACGTTTCTGATTCTATCGCTGTCATGATGGATACTCAGGGTCCCGAGGTTAGGTTGGAAGAAGTGGAAGAAGGAACGGAAATACATCAAGGGGGAAAAGTGAAGATCGTGACTTCCGATGTTGTCGGAGACGAAGATGTTCTGCCCGTAGATTATCCTAACATTACGGAATTCTTAGAAACTGAAGACGAGATATTGATCGATGATGGGCAGATAGAACTAAAGGTATTAGATGTTGAGGAAAACGAAGTAAAATGTAAAGTAATCTATGGAGGCAAAATACTGTCTAGAAAATCGGTGAACGTCCCTGGAAAAGATCTAGGCCTTAGAGCGCCGACTGAAAAGGATATAAAAGATATCGAATTCTGTGCGAAAAAAGGTTTCGATTTCGTGTCGGCTTCTTTCGTGAAATCGGCAAAAGATATCGAAAAGATCGATGAAATCATAGAGGAACACGATTCGGATATGGGCATCGTCGCAAAAATAGAGCACCTTAAAGCGGTTGATAATATAGATGAGATAATCGAGGCGTCAGATGCTGTGATGATTGCAAGGGGAGATCTCGGTGTTGAAATCGCCGCGTCCGACGTTCCTGTTCTGCAAAAACAGATAATTGAAAAAGCCAATAAAAAAGAAAAACCAGTTATCACCGCGACCCAGATGTTGAAATCGATGACAGAAAGTCCGAGAGCGACCAGGGCCGAAGTTTCCGATGTAGCTAACGCCGTGATCGATGGATCGGCCGCTGTTATGCTCTCCGAAGAAACGGCTATAGGGAATTATCCCGTTAAATCTGTAACTTTCATGTCTGAAGTGCTTGAAAAGATGGAAAATTATGTGAAAGGTAGAAAATATTCAGTTCCAGATATAAAGCATGGGGACGTGGCCGATATAATAGCCAAGAATGTTCGGGAAGCGACTATCGATATAGATGTTGAATATATCGTAGCTCATACTTCTTCAGGCTATACCGCACATAAAATAGCAAAATTCAGACCCGATATAGAGGTATTAGCTTTTACCGATAAAAAGTCGGTAGAGCGGAAGTTAAATTTAGTTTGGGGAGTCAGATCCTTCTATATTGAATTTCCAGAACACGTAGATGAGATGGTCTGCAAAACAGCGGGACACCTCTATGATAAAGGGTTTGTTAAAAAAGAAGACACTCTTCTGGTCACCGCGGGAGTCCCGGCTCCAGTCACTGGGATAACCAACATGATGCAGATCAGAACGGTTGAGAGCCTGCTGGAAGAAAAGGAGATGAATACTTCATCTAGAGATAATTGGCGGGAAGATTGAAAAAGATCAGCGTCTTATGAAGAATGAATCGAATTCTCCGGTAGGTTCTTCTTCTTCGATCTCGACACCGTCGACTCTCGCATGAGGTTGATCGTTCTTACAGAACTCTATCACATTATTGACTTTTTCTTCCGGTCCTTCAAAGATCGCTTCTACTCTACCGTCCTTCAAGTTCTTAACCCATCCTTTGATGCCTTCCTCTTTGGCTTTATCTCTGGTGTTCGCTCTGAAGAATACTCCTTGAACCTTCCCGGTAAAGAAACAATGCCTCCTAATCATATTATCGTTCAACCTAATCTAAAGGATCGGAAAAAAAATTTTCGATAACACTATTTGTAAGATCACCGGTTGATCTCCGCACTTCTGCAGAGTCCTTCTACCGCCTGTACGGCATCTTCGGGCGTTTGATAGACCGGTATACCTCTTTCTTCGATTTTATTGCCAATTTCATGAGTATACTCTCCTCCTGGTGTTACCGCGATTATGGGTTTTCCCTTTTCCTGCATCTTATCGAGTTTCTCTATTATGCCCTCGTCTAGCGCTGGTGATTGGAAGAGACAGATTACCATTAAGACATCCACGTTTTCCACTTCTAGGGTGATATCCATAGCTCTTTCATATCTCTCCGAGGGGGCGTCTCCTACGATATCTATGGGATTGTTCAAAGTTGCATGGTGAGGTATGATACCCTCCTCTTCGGCCTCTTTGAACCGCTCCTTTGCATCTCCAGACATTTTGGCTAAATTCAAACCTTTGTTTACGAGCGAATCAGTAGCCATTACTCCGGCACCTCCGCCGTTAGTCACGATACCGACGCTGTCGCCTTCAGGCAGTGGCTGAAATGAGACCGCCTTGGCGATATTGAACATTTCTCGAAGGCTGTCGGCACGTATCACGTTGGACTGTTTGAAAGCACCTTCGTAAACTCCGTCTTTACCGGCTAGTGAAGCAGTATGGGATGTAGCTGCGGAAGAACCCATCTCAGTCCGCCCTGATTTTACCGCTATTATGGGGATTTCGCTATTTCTAGCGGCGTTAAAAAATTTCCTGCCGTCTTTTACACCTTCTATATAGAAGATCATGAAATCGGTCTTTTCGTCTTTGGAAATGTAATTTATTAGATCAGCTTCGTCTATGTCGACTCTATTACCATAACTGACGAATTTACTCAAACCTATGTCCGATTCAGAAAACCAATCAAGCAAAGCGGCTCCAAAAGCACCGCTCTGAGATAAAAATGCTACTGAACCAGCCTCCGGCCTAGCCTGCCTTTCTGGGGGATTGAATATGGTATCCAGACCGACCCAGGGATTGAAGATTCCCAAACAGTTAGGACCTATCAGATTTATACCGTACCCGTCCGAGATCTTTTTGATCTTTTTTTCTAAATCATCTCGTCCGGCCTCGCTGAATCCGGCACTTATGATGATAGCATTGTCAATATCGGCCTCACCACATTCTTTGATTACCTTCGGAACTATTTTTGCAGGTAGCGATATAAGAGCGAGATCTATATTTTTGTCTATATTTTTTACAGAATCGTAAGCCTTCAGCTCGAGAATTTCATCTTCATTTATATTTACGGGAAATATGCCTCCTTCATATCTTCTTTTGAGTGATTTCATTATCGCATTTCCCACTTTACCTTCTTTATTCGATGCCCCCACGACCGCTACATTATCAGGGTAAAACATCTCATCTAGATTCATTGCTATCGGAATGATAGTTAACAGAGTTAGTATATACCTTTTTCCATTCGACTTTATCAACAGGTTTTTATATATATTTGGCTACACGATTTGATTTAATTGGGATCGACCTTCAGATTCTCTTTTTCGTGTTTTTAGCGCTATTATCTTTGATTGAATAAAATCTTCTTTCTTAAATCTTAGAAAAATATATATACCGTGATGGACTTGAAAAATTGGAGTGCTTCATGAACGAGAAAAATTTGGAACTAGTAAAGAAGATAATGAATGAAATCGACCAGGTCGATAATCCCGGGACTCTGCTTTTTAACACTTCATTCACACAGATTGCTAAAACTAATTTGCTACTACTGAAGGGATTACTGGACATGGAAGAGAAAAAAGGTTATTTTGTGGTGCTCGACAGACCTCATCAGTATATGGCTTATCTCCTTCATATGCACGACGTTAGCCAGGAAAATATATGGTATATCGACACGGTGACCCACATGTCGGGGCAAAAAAAGGTCGACAGGGACAATGTCGATTTCGTAGAGGGCACTTTTCATATAGAGCAGCTTTTCGACGCATTCGAACCCGGAAGCGACAAGGAAAGTCATTTTGCTTCGCCAGAGGATATTGATTTCGTTCTCATAGATAATATTTCTTCCATGCTGAATTACAACAGTATGGATAAAATTGAAGAGTTTGTTAAATCCTTCAAAGAACTGATAAGCGAATATGATGACCTGATGGGTTGTCTCGTGATAGATGCGGATTCCCATCCAGATCTTGACAAAGTAATTCAAAAACATATTAGCCCTGTGATAGATATAAAGAAGTTTAAGGAGGATCTATAAATATGGATGAATTTGATAGAATTTCTACGGGTATAAAAGGCTTAGATGAGATGGTCTCTGGAGGATTTCCCTTTCCTTCAGTTGCGCTAGTAGCAGGTGGAGCGGGTACAGGTAAAACGACTTTTGCGATGAGTTTCTTAACTGAAGGAGCCAAAAAAGGTGAACAAGGGCTGTTCTTCACGACCCTATCCGAACCAACTCAGTGGATGCTCAGATATGCAAGTCAATTTGATTTCATCGATAAAGATTACTTCGGAAATGAGATCAAATATCAGGATATCGGTTTATTACTCCAGAAAGAAGGCTATGAAGAACTGCTAGATTTCATCGATGATAAGATAGCAGAAGTGATGCCTCAGAGGATAGTTATAGATCCTATCACCGTTGTAGGGACCTTCTTTGAAGATGAATATAGATCCTTCCTATTCGAACTCACCAATCTTTTGAAAAACTGGCAGGCCGTATCGGTATTGACCGGTGAGGTCTCCCCAGGTGAACCGTATCCAAAGGAGATAACTTATGCGGTCGACAGCGTAGTACTTTTGAGTATGATAGAAGAAGAAGGTTCTAGGCGTAAGTATCTGGAAGTCCTAAAGATGAGAGGAACCGATCATACGACCGGAAGACAGCCGATAAGTATTACGACGGAAGACGGTATCGTAGTGCTCAAGTCCAGGTTCTAAGGTAAAACTCCTTATTTTTTCTATTTGTCGTTTTTCTTACTTAGATATTTTTGAAGTTTTTAGTGGCAATACTGAAAAAAAGCTGTTAAAAAGAAAGAAAGGTTTTGGTTTTTTTGTGTCTATCGTCTTTTCCTTTTATGGATTAACACAGCAACAAGTGCGACCGCTAAGAATAGTCCGATCGTGAATCCTGGTATACCGTCATCGCTGTCGTCGTTTCCGTTGTCTTCCCCCTCTTTCCCTAAAAAGTTAGCGGTGATAGTTTTGTTGCTATCTATTGTTATCTCTATGCTTGTGTCTTCTTCGAAAGAGTCTCCTGTCCATTCATACTAAAAAACAAGTAGAAAACCCTCTCCTTCATGTGCAGGATAAACATCCTTTCAGTCCGGAGGTTTCCAACCGAGGGAAAAAGGGATGACAATCCCTGCATTCCTCGAGCGAAGCTCTGCTGAGGAGAGGGTGAAATACTGTTTCCACTTTCACTCTCCCTGCTCTAGATATTTAAATAGGAAAAAAATATTACTAAATATAGATGCGTCGAACAGTCAAGATCAAACTCTCCCTGGAAAACCGACAATATCTAGAAAAAACTGTACAACAATTCAAAAAAGCATGTCAGGTTACCGTCAACGCCGGATGGAATAAACATGAACTTAAGATCACAAAACGCAATACACTGCATGAGATGGTGTACAAAGAACTCAGAGAGATGACAGATCTTTATCTATACTCTCAAATCCTCACTTGTTCTAATCCTTTTTCCTCACGTTCAGTGCTTGAAAGCCCTTTTCTCCCAGTTCGCTCTTGAACTCAACTCTATCTCCTTCTTTGAGGATAACGTCGTCTCGGACTTCAGTTCGGTGGACGAAGTGATCTTCTTCATTGTCTCCGTCTGGTTCGATAAAACCATAATCTTTCCTATCGTCAAAGAATTTTACAGTTCCTTTCATATATTCTCTACCCTATTGATTTTATTTTAAATACGAATCAATTGTATTTAACCTTTCCCAGGTTGTGTCATGTTTTCAATGACGCTGATTCTTTAATGAATTTTCGTTATCTAGAGGGACAATAGTACGACTGAGTTATAGTAAAAGAGGCGACTTTTTTCACTAATGGAAACTTTTTACTATAATTAACATAACTTTTTTACTGATATTAATAGAAACTAGATTTCAGCAAAAAGTTACCAACGCATAGAATTTGGTATAGGAGGCTTTTCGACAGCATTTAACCCTCTATATATTTTAAAGTGTATGCGGGGGAAGGGATTTGAACCCTCGGAGGCCTGCGCCACAAGGTCCTAAGCCTTGCCCCTTTGGCCTAACTCGGGTACCCCCGCATAATAGAATTCCATTAAATGTATCTAGCGTGGGACTGTGTCTCTGGAGATAATCAAGGTAAACCTGTTTATAAAAGTTAGTATTGAGTTCATAACTTTTCCAATCTCCCGTCCTTCTTTCTCTCGAATTTTCCGAATTCATCCATCCCTTCAAGCTCCTCTCCACCGAATATAGGTCCGTCGATGCAGACCTGTTTTCCGTCTATTGTACAGGAGTCACATATACCTATACCGCATTTCATGTACCGCTCGAGAGAAGCCTGGACTGGAATATTTTTTTCATTAGCCTTCCCAACTACTTTCTTCATCATGATCTCAGGCCCGCAGGTAACTACGGTTCCGATCTCTTCATCATCCATAACTTCAGAAGCTATCTCTGTTACGAAACCTTTCATGCCCGCGCTGCCGTCTTCAGTGGCTATTCTCAAGTCGGTTTTTCTAGAAAGCTGATCTTTAAACAGAAGTTCTTCCGCGGTCCCGGCTCCTAGACAGCAGATGACTTTTTTATCGTTCTTCTCAGCTTCGTAAACCGCCTGTATCAAAGAAGCTCCTCCACAGCCGCCCGTGACCATAAGGATCGGATCTTCCCCTAAAGAATAAGAATTGCCGAGAGGACCTCTAACACCTATCTTGTCGCCGGGTTCCATATCATGGAGTGCCTCTGTCGCTTCCCCTCTCTTTTTTACCGTGATAAAATCAAGTTCTTTCCTCGCGATAGCCATGGGGATTTCATCCAAACCCGGAATCCAGATCATCACGAATTGGCCCGGCTTAAAATCTTCTCCCCAATCGAAGAAAAGACTCTTCACGGTTGGGGTTTCTCTTTTGATCTTCTCAATCTCAACTATATCGAGTTCGCTCATCGGGTTAGTTAAGATTTTTTAGGTTTTAGAAATTTCGGTTATCTTAACACTTCTAAAACCAGCATGTCTTCTCATACGAATATTATGTAGGCGAGTATCGTTACGGCCAACGAGATCAAAATCGGCGGAGTCATGGTCTTCAGGAATTCCTTCATATCGGCGTCGAAGTATTCTAAGGAAATACCTACACAGGGATGAACTGGAGTGAGAACGTAACCCATGAAAACCGCGGTCCAGATCAAAGCGAATACTAGTGGTGATAGAGCGTTTAGACCCAAACTAGCGAGATAGATCGGTATAACGACTGATGCTGGAACGTTGATCCTTCCAGTTGCTAAGCCGAGTAAAAATCCGACACCAATAGCCAATGAGATACCCGATAGATCAAGAGCTTCAACCAGGGTATCTATCCCGGATGAATTAAACATATTGATGAATAAGAAGATACCGAAAAGCATTATGACGAAGTTCCAAGGTTCCATCTCAAATACAGCATCTTTTATGATATCTCTTTCCCAATTTATTACGAACAAAAGTAAAATCAAACTGGTGGATATCGCTATGAGAGTGGCGATGGATTTTGGGCCTATATTGTAAAGGCCAAAAAAGCTTTTGAATATGAAATCCAATGCGGGAGCCAAAAGAATTATACCCAGCGGAACTAATAATTGTTCTAGAGAAAAATCCTTTTTATAGGTCATTTTGCCTTCAGTACCTCTGATAAAGAAGAAATATCCGAGTACTAGTGTGAGCAGTAAAAATGGGGCGGTAAACGGTATTATCGAGTAAACGGAAAGGTCTGCAGAATCCGCGGGGACCATGAGAGCGGGAGCTATAGGGAATACGAAGAACAATATATGCCTGAACCAGACGTTAATAGCGGTCTTCTCGTGTCCTTCAAGGTTATCTCCCGCCTTATCTATCATCGGTGCTGAAAACAGCGCTCCACCAGGAATAGGCAAGAGGCCTAGAAGAGCCGGGGAAAAACCAAGAAATAATTTCTTACCTATCCTCAAATTGTTTATCAACTGGTCCAACAGCCCGCTCTCCTGCAGTACTCCACCAAGGATGGGTATCAGGGAGAGAGCGAAGATGAGTATCATAGTGCCTGGATCGGTTAGTGTATCATAAAAATTATAGGCGATACCATAAGGGCTGAGAGTAAAGATCCCTAATACTACCGCTCCGCTGATCAGTGCGGCTCCCAGATGATATCTAGAACCGATCAGTAATATGGCGATCGCGAGGAAAAATCCAACCCATTCAATTATCATGTGAGATTAATTGAGATTTAGCTTATGTATAAGCTTTTTGATAGATTAACAATCACCGTATTTTTCAATGAAATCTCGTTTGAACGCTTCATAACGATCTTCTTCTATCGCTTCTCTAGCATCTCTCATCAGATCTATCATGAATTTGATATTGTGAACAGAGGCGAGCTTCATCCAACTCAATTCATCCGCCTTGCACAGGTGATGAACATAACCTCTAGTGTAATTCTGGCAGGTCGGACAGTCACATCCCTTATCTAGAGGGATATGCTGCTCTCCAAACTTTCTCTTATCGATCCTGATGTTTCCTTCTCTCGTGAAGATCGTCCTGTGTCGAGCGTTCCTGGTTGGATAAGCACTATCGAATACATCTACACCCATATCTATACATTCTAAGATGTCGATCGGAGAGCCTAGCCCCATGAAGTATCTAGGTTTATCCTCAGGAAAAACTTCCGTAGATATCTTGGTGTTTTCGTACATCAGGTCGGTAGGTTCTCCTATAGACAGCCCTCCTATAGCGTTCCCCTCAAAATCGAGATTCACTATATCTTTACAGCTCTCTTTTCTCAACTCTGGAATAGTTCCGCCTTGAGCTATTCCGAAGATATTTTCACCCTGATCTCTGCATCGCTTGGCCCATTTTTTCGTCCTTATCACCGATTTTTCCACTTCCCCTCTATCGGTCGGATAAGAAGGACAGTAATCCAAACACATAGAAATATCCGAACCCATCTTATCTTGGATCTGAATGCATTTCTCAGGAGTGATCTCGTATTCCTTGTCCTCGCCTTCGGTGCTGAAAACTACCCCGTCAGAGCTAATTTTTTGTCTGAAGTCACTCCTGATCATCTGGAAACCACCGCTGTCCGTGAACAGCACACCGTCCCAGTTCATGAAGTCGTGCAATCCACCAGCGTTTTCGATAGTTTCGAGACCTGGTTTTAGTAACAAGTGATACATGTTCGAGATGATAGCTTGGACCTCTAATTCTTCTAGATCTTCCGACGTCAAGGTTTTAACCGTGCCTTTGGTGGCGACAGGCATGAAAAGAGGGGTCTCGACTTCCTTTCCATTCACTTTCATCCTGCCGTATCTTGCTCGACCCGCCTGATTGAGAACTTCATATTTGAACATCATTTCCCCTCGATAAACATGGCATCGCCGAAACTGTAAAATCTATAATTTTTTTCCACAGCTTCTTCGTAAGCCGATAATAGCCTCTCTTTTCCGGCGAAGGCGCTAACAAGCATAAGAAGAGTCGATTCGGGTAGATGAAAATTCGTGATAAGAAGATCGATCCCCGAGTTAAATTCGTAGCCGGGATATATGAAAAGGTCGGTCCAACCCTCTTGAGGTTTGACTTTACCGGATTGAGAAGCGCTTTCCACGGCTCTGACTGTAGTTGTTCCTACGAGTATGACTCTTCTACCTTCTTCATTTGCTTTATTGATAGCCTCGGCCGTTTCTTCTTCGACTTTGTAGTACTCTTTCCCCATCTCATGATCTTCGACCTTTTCTTCGTTCACGGGTAAGAAAGTCGCGGGACCAACGTGGAGAGTTATATCGTGTATTTCCACCCCTTTATTTTCGATCTCTTCCAGCAGTTCTTCGGTGAAATGAAAACCAGCAGTAGGAGCGGCCACAGAACCTTTTACTTCCGCATAGGTAGTTTGATACTCTTCAGAACTTTCAATATCTTCTTTGATGTATGGCGGAGTTGGCATCGTTCCGTGTTCTTCCATCAAATCTACCGCGTTTTTACAGTCTATGACGAAAAGCCCTTCTTCCCTACTTTCGATTATCTCGAATTCTTTATCGCCTATGAAGATAGCCCTGTCTTCCCTGATATTGCTTCCCTTTATCAGGCACTCCCATCCCTTTTCTACGGGTCGATGAAAGAGGACCTCTATTTCACCACCGGTATCTTTTTTTCCGTCGACTCTAGCCGGTCTGACTTTTGATCTGTTTTTTACTAGGATGTCTCCTTCCTTCAATAGAGAAGATATATCTTTGAAGCGCAAGTGTTTTTTTCCGTTCTTTCCAAGAAAGAACAATTTTGACTCGTCTCTAGGTCTTTTCGGCCTTTGAGCGATCAGCTCATCGTCCAACTCATAGTCGAATTCTGAAAGTTTCATCATCGAGCTAAACTCAAAGGTGGTAAAAAAATCTTTAGAGGGTCTCAGATCGACAAATGCATAACTCTTTTATCTTATAAATCAATACTAAGATGATGAATGTAGAACTACAGCCCCTTGATTCTCTGAGCAAAGAAACGTTAGTCGATTTGATTCATTCTATATTTCCAGAGTCGGACTCTCACTGGGATATACAGAAAGAGGTAGAGCAGTCTTTGAAGGATACCGTAGATCAGATGTCGGCGATAGCTTGGGAAAATGATGAACCTGTAGGGGCTATAATCTGCGTTGATCGAAACGGAGTTCAGTTAGATCATTTAGGGGTTTTACCAAATCACCAGAGGATGGGAATCGGAAGGATGCTGTTGAGACACGCTGTAGATAATACCGAAGAGAATATGGTCGCACGTATACCAAAGGACAATCAGCCCATAAGGGAATTGATAGAAGAAGAGGGATTTGAGGAGATAGAGGAAAAAGAAGGGCACCATCTTTACGAATACAATATCGAATAAAATTCGATAATAAATGTTCTAGAAACGATAATCTTTTTAACCACTTCTCTCATCAGGTCTAATCAGTATCTTAAGATTATAAATTAGACCGGTGGTTCATCGGAAGCAAAGCTTCCAATTACCACCGCACTTCGTAGAAGCCCGGTGGTGCTTTGGAATAAAATATTCCAAGTTCCCACCGCGCTCTTGCTACGCAACAGCCCGGTGGTGTAGAGGTCAATCATGTGAGGCTCTGGACCTGGCGACGGCGGTT
>CAZPCW010000005.1:13400-52966 GCA_964585175.1 uncultured Thermoplasmata archaeon | reverse complement strand
TCCTCTAGGATCCCGAGAACTTGCTTCGAGGGAGAAGAGGACGTTAGTCCTCTAGGATCCCGAGAACTTGCTTCGAGGGAGAAGAGGACGTTAGTCCTCTAGGATCCCGAGAACTTGCTTCGAGGGAGAAGAGGACGTTAGTCCTCTAGGATCCCGAGAACTTGCTTCGAGGGAGAAGAGGACGTTAGTCCTCTAGAACTAGTAAAAGACACCAAAAAGTACAAAATGTCGTGTCTTTTACTATAAAACTCGAAATATCTATCCTACCCCTAAAAATCATTTCATCATCTGTAAAAAGGAAGGGTAATAGATGAGTTACGATGTAGATTACGTAGAGGCTAAACATGCTCTCGAAAAAATAGGTAGAGGGGAAAGAGTGTTCGTAGGCTCCGGAGCCGCGGAGCCGCAGTATTTGGTCAAAAAATTGACCGATATGGCGAATCAATTTTACGATACCGAGATATTTCATATACAAACACTAGGTGTAGCTCCTTATACCGAGGAAAAATTCGAAGATCGCTTCCGACACAACGCTTTTTTCGTCGACGATAATACTAGAGACGCGGTAGCCGAAGGTAGAGCGGATTACACACCTATCTTCATGAGGGACATCCCGAAATTATTTAAAAATAAAAGGGTCCCTGTCGACGTGGCGCTTGTTCAACTTTCTCCACCGGACGAGCACGGTTGGATGAGTTTGGGGATAGCAGTCGACATAATCAAGGCCGCGGTGGAAAGCTCAAAGATGGTCATCGGCCAGGTAAATCCAAAGATGCCGAGAGTTCACGGCGATTCTTTCGTTCACGTTGATGACGTAGATTATCTGGTCCATCATGAAGAAGAGCTCTTGGAGTTCGATCCTATAGTTCCCAGTGAAACTGCAGAAAAGATAGCGAACAACGTCAGTCCTCTCATAGAAAATGGTGCTACATTACAGGTAGGTTATGGAGAGATACCGAATGCTCTTTTGTCTCATTTGGATGAAAAGGAGGATTTAGGCATCCATACTGAGATGCTGTCCGAAGATCTAGCTGAACTGATAGACAACGGGACTGTGACCAACAAAAAGAAAAGTATGCACCCGGGAAAAAGTATAGCATCGTTCTTGATGGGTACTAAAGATCTTTACGATTTTGTTCACAGGAACCCCTCGATAGAGTTACATCCTTCTGATTATACTAACGACCCGTTCAATATAGCGAAAAATAGAAAGATGACCGCGATAAACACGGCGCTTCAGGTCGATTTAACAGGACAGGTGTGCGCCGATTCACTAGGTTACAGCTTTTACAGCGGTATAGGTGGACACGCCGACTTCATGCGAGGAGCTGGTTATGCGGAGGACGGTAAGTCCATCATAGCTCTTTCTTCTACAGCTCAAGACGGAGAAGTTTCAAGGATCGTCCCGTCGCTGGACGAAGGGGCGGGGGTCGTCACCACTAGAGGTGACGTCGAGTACATAGTTACCGAATACGGCAGAGCTTATCTCAAAGGAAAGAATATCAGGAAAAGGGCGATGGAGCTCATAAATATAGCTCATCCTAAATTTAGAGAAGAATTGCTTAAACAAGCTAAAGAACACAATCTTGTCTATGATGATCAGATGCTGGTCATGGGAGAAGGTGGAAGGTATCCGGACGAGTATCAGGATCATGTTGACATAAACAATAAACAGTATCTGTTCAGGCCGATGAAGCCCACTGACGAGGAACTCCTAAAAGATCTTTTCTATTCGCTCTCGGACGAGAGTCGATATAAAAGGTTCATGAGTGCAAGAAAGGACATGCCTCACGAGAGGAGACAGGAGTTCGTTCAGTTGAACTATAATAAAGAGATGGCTATCGTTGTCATAGACCCTGAGATAGAAGGTCCGCACCGGATGGTAGGTGTAGGAGATTATCGGGTCAAAGAAGGTCAGAACGTTGCCGAAGTCTCCTTGATGATAAGAGACGAGTACCAGGGTAAAGGTATCGGTACGAGGCTCTTAGAGTACTTGACGATGATAGCACAGGACCAAGGACTTTACGGTTTCACGGCCGAAGTTTTGGCCGATAATCAGAAGATGCTCAAGGTCTTCCAGAAGATGGGTTACGATATCGACAAGCGGAGAGAAGGTGGAGAGATAATACTGAAGATGAGATTCAAATGAGGGAAAAAATATGACGACGAAGGTCGAGAAGGAATGTAGAACTTATGGAGTAGAAAAGGACTGGGATTTGGATATAGACGCCATCGAAGAGATCGTCGAGAAAGCGAAAGATGACGACAGGCATCAACTGCTGGAAAGCGAGGCCAGGCAAGTTTTGGATCTAGCCGGCATCTCGATGGCCGAAGGACGGATAACGAGAAGCATAGACGAGTGCATTGAAGCGGCCGAAGAGATAGGCTATCCGGTAGTTCTCAAAGTGGTCTCGGAAGACGTGGTTCACAAGATGGACGTCGGTGGAATAGCTATAGGTCTGGAGAGTAAAGAGGAAGTGGAGAACGCCTACGAGGCGATACACTCCAAGGTAAAAGATCGGAAACCCAAGGCGAATCTTAGAGGTATATCCGTCGCGGAGATGGTCGAAGGTGGAGAAGAAGTCGTCATAGGAGGCATGATGGATCCTACTTTCGGCCCTGTTGTCATGTTCGGTCTTGGAGGTATATATGTAGAGATATTCGAGGACGTTGAATTCAGGATTGCGCCTATATCCTTGGATGAAGCTCACAGGATGATGGCCGATATAGATTCGTTTCCTTTACTGACCGGCGCCCGAGGTCAAAGATGTAAAGATCTCGACGCTCTAGCGGAAGTCATCTCCAGAGTGGGCAGCTTGATGTATAATGTTGAAGCTATAAACGATATAGATCTGAATCCGGTAGCTTCTCTGGACAACGGCGCTAAAGCGCTGGACGTGGCTATCAGTCTGAAGTGATACTAGAGGATTGTATCGTTTCGTACATAAATTCGAGCGAGCGTAGGTTAGTGGTCATACCTAAGAGTGAGGACTCACCCATCTTTTTTCTGAGAGGTGACCAAGTCAGCGCTACCACTATTATCACGCCGGTCTTTTCTTTTCCTTTTTTTTCGAAATAGAGTTCGGTAGTTCCACGGGAAAAGAAGTATTTTTCTTGAAATATTATCTTTTCATTTTTTTTACTAGATATCTTTTTAAATCTGTGTCTAGAAAGAGAACTGTATCTCGATTTTTCTTCTTTCACATTTCTGAACTTTTTTTCGAAATAACTGTAAACTAACTCAACAGGAACATCTA
This sequence comes from uncultured Thermoplasmata archaeon, assembly GCA_964585175.1. Lineage (GTDB taxonomy): Archaea > Thermoplasmatota > Thermoplasmata > Halarchaeoplasmatales > Halarchaeoplasmataceae > Natronoplasma. The sequence goes on along the minus strand of CAZPCW010000005.1, from coordinate 49,709 downwards.
TCTCAACGGTCTCTTTGAACTCTTTTACCATCCGATTCCCTCAGCATTGAATAACGAAAAACACTAATTTAAATTTCAGGTAGCGATTTGCTTGAATGCTCATTAAAGTGTACGCGGTAAAACAGATATGGGGGAAAACCCGATAAGGATTTTGAAGGGCTTACCAAAATACTTATTACTGATACCTATATTCCAAATATCGAATACTCAATAGATCCTCATGATTTTATGCTATCTAACACGAGGTTTTAACTGTGGCAGTTGAAGAGATAAAACAGGTAAAAAAGGCCGAAAAAAAAGCTTTGAAAAGAATCGAAAAGGCTAAAGAGGAAGCCGAAGAGCTGGTCAATGAGGCGAAGGAGGAGGCTCAGCAAGAGAAAGAAGATGCACTTTTTTCTTTGAGAAAAGAGTACAAGGAAAAGAAAAAAGAAACGAAGAGAGAATCCGAAAAAAGAGCCGAAGAGATAAAAGAGGAAGCTGATCGGGAGACTGAAAAGATAAAAAAGTCAACTGAAGAGAATATATCTGATGCCGTCGAACACGTTATCGATAAATTGATGGAGGTATGAGAGAAGTGCTCTTCCCCGAACGGATGAAGGATCTTACTATCGTGATCCACGAAGACTATGTGGAGAGTGTAGTTGACTCTTTACATGAAAAAGGTATCGCTGAAATAAGTTCGGTGGATAGAGATGACGATGTTATGGATGTATTAGAAGGTGAAACCGGCGGGATCCCGGAGGTAGTGGGAAAATGTACGGACTACGATATGAAATTGGCTTCCATTCTCGATACTTTTGATAGGGTGGAAAAAGAAGGTGAGAGTTTAGGAGAGATGATAAATCCTTCTGAGATCGAGAGGGTCAAACGAGAAAAAAAGGACCTCAAAAAGATATTCGATGAAATAGACGATCTGATAGAGAAAAGCGGAAAAAGGATCAACGAGTTAGACGAGGAGCTTACTCAAATCGAAGAAAGATTGGACGAGCTGCACTCTTTAAAGAAAAATCTTAATAAGATAAAGGATCTGGATATAGATCTCTCCCAGATCAAAGATTCGACATTCACCAAGATAAGGATCGGAAAAGTATCGAGTCCGATCAAATTCAAGAAAGCGATGTCTGATATAGAGGAATCATTTTATTCTATCACGAAGGTCGACGAGGCCGAATATGTGGTTATCGCCGGAGTCCATGTCCGAAGTAAAGAAGAGTTCGAAACAGCCTTGAGAGAGAGTAACTTCAATGTTTTAGATTTAGATCGTTTGAAAGGCTCTCCCAAAAAGGCCCTCGGAAACGTTTATTCCAAAATAGAGAAATTTAAAGAGAAAAAAGATTCGTTAAAGAAAGAATTGAAAGATCTAAAAGAGGAATGGGAGAAAGATTATCTCGTGCTCAAAGAGGAATTAAACATATACAGGGAAAAAAAAGAGATCTCGAAGAACTTTGGGATGACCGATCAGACAAGTGTTATAAAAGCCTGGACAACTGAAGATCAAGTTGATAAGGTCGAGAAGACTGTTATGGAAAGTTCTGATGGTCACGCCGAAGTGATCGATGAAGATCCTGAAGATCCTGATGAGACACCGGTCTCTTTAGATAATCCGAAACCGATCAAACCGTTCGAACTTCTCACTAATATGTTCGCGCCTCCACAATATGACGAGGTAGACCCGACGATCATATTGGCACCGGCTTTCGTGCTATTCTTCGGTCTGATGCTGGGGGACGCGATCTACGGCATTTTGATAATCATCACTTCTATAGTCCTGATAAAGGGGATGGGAAAGGTTGAACAAGGAACAAAAGAATTTGGATATTTGATGTTGGCGACCGGGGGCTCTACCGTCTTATTTGGAGTACTACAGGGAGGTTATATGGGACCTAGCAAAGGCACTCATCTTAATCTGATGGGGCGTCTTGGGCTAGGATTTATCAACGATTCCGCTCTCCTACAAACTTTAGAAGGAGAGGGCCCTCTTATTTTACTGGTAATCTCACTCGTGATCGCTCTAGCTTACTTAAATCTCGGGATGGTCCTCCAATTCATACAGCACTGGAAAAGAGGGGATTACAAACAGATATTGATCGAAAACATTTCATGGTGGACTTTAGAACCCGGCGGATTCATACTGCTTTCGGGCAAATTGTTCGGATGGTACGATTTTTCAAATCTTACTTATATTATAGCTGGTGTGCTTTCCGCTGTTGGTCTTATTCTGATGGTCATCAGAGCCAAAGGATTATCATTCTTTGAACTCACCGGATTTTTAGGTGATTTCCTCTCATTCTCCAGGATATTGGCTCTTGGTCTCGCCACCTCGGGCATAGCTCTGACCGTCAACGTTCTGGCGGATCTGATCACCGCCGCCGAGATGCCTATCTATCTATCCGTAGTTCTACTCGCCGCAGGCGTCGGAATAATCGGCAAGGGTTTCTTGGATAGAAATATGATATTCCAGGGCACGGGTTCACTCGTTCTTTTGATGGGGATACTGGGAGCTTTGGGTTTCCTGGGCGTGATCACCGCTTCTGCACCCTTCTACATACTGGGATTGATCATAATCATAGGAGGACATCTAGCTAATGCCGTACTTCAGGCATTGGGTGCGTTCGTCCATTCGTTAAGATTACAGTACGTAGAATTCTTCGGTTACTTTTACGAAGGCGGAGGTTCTCCCTTTACTCCATTCACCTCAGAAAGGGAACACACGAAGCTTGAAAAGGATGTGATGGAATGAATTTATTGAAAGGGAAAGCTGTGAAGATAAGTTGTCTCGCGATAATGGTTGTAGCTCTGATATTGGTTTTAGGGGCTGTTCCGGCCGAAAATGTCCGAGGGGAAGAGCAGGGTAAAGTGGACATTTTGGTCGATGGAGAAGATGTGGGTAATCATACGAAATTGTACATAAAGAAAAGCGAAGGTAATAATCTCACTTTATCGTTCCGTTCACACGGTACACCTTCGGAAGAAGAGCCGGATAAAGTCGAATGGGACTTTGGAGACGGAACGAACTCGAACGAAAAAAAAGCCGATCATATGTTCAAGCTGGAAGATGATAATAAAGAAAAAACATACACGGTCGATTTGAATGTTACTTATGGTAATAAAACGTATTCGGATAGTTTGGACGTTGAAGCCGTAAAAGACGAGAGAGGTACTTTTCTTACCGCGCTTGGAGCCGGTTTAGCGGTCGGTATCGCAGGGATGGGAGCTGGAATAGGTGTCGGTATCGCAGGGGCCGCGGGTGCCGGAACCATAGCGGAAAAGCCCGATAAATTCGGTAAATGTTTGGTGTTTCAAGCGTTGCCTCAAACGCAGGCGATCTACGGTCTCTTAACTGCGGTGTTATTGTTATTGTTCACCGGTATTATCGGCGGTGGAGACTATCTACCGCTGTCGGTCGGTATAACTTCCGTCGGAGTCGGCCTTGCGGTGGGCGTCGCCGGTCTTTCAGCCATAGGGCAAGGTGTCGCCGCTTCAGGCAGTATAGCCGCTTACAGCGAAAAGGAAGAACTGTTCGGTAGAGGAATGGTGTTCTCTGTACTTCCAGAGACACAGGCCATTTACGGTTTACTGATAGGCATACTCATAATGGTCTTCACCGGGCTGCTGGGAGGAAGCATCTCGGACGCTATGCTCGGCCCCAAAGGTCTCGGTTTAGCTGTAATATCCATCGGAGCCGGTCTGGCCGTCGGTGTTGCCGGCTTGTCAGGAATAGGACAGGGTATCGCAGCCGGAGCCGGAATCGGAGGCGTGGCCGAGGATGAAACTCTTTTCGGTAAGAGCATGGTGTTCTCGGTACTTCCAGAAACTCAGGCTATTTATGGAATGCTTGTAGCCATATTGTTGATGGTTTTCACCGGTTTACTCGGTGGTTCAGCTATAGACGCGATGAGTGGGATGTCCGGCTACAGTTTAGGCTTGATAGGTATCGGAGCCGGTCTGGCCGTCGGTGTCGCCGGTCTATCCGGTATTGGTCAAGGTATCGCAGCCGCCAGTGGTATAGGAAGTGTCGCGGAGAAAGAAGATATCTTCGGTAGAGGAATGGTGTTCTCGGTACTTCCAGAGACGCAGGCGATATACGGTATGCTCATAGCTATATTATTGATGATATTCAGCGGTCTGCTTGGACAGGCGGGACTAGTGAACGAACCCACGGAAATACAGATATTCATAGGTTTGGTAGGCGTAGGTGCCGGATTATCCGTCGGTGTTGCCGGTCTTTCTGGAATAGGTCAAGGAATAGCTTCTGCCAGCGGGATCGCGACCGTTGCTGAAGACGAGAGTATGTTCGGTAGAGGAATGGTGTTCTCGGTACTTCCAGAGACGCAGGCGATCTATGGTATGCTCATAGCTATATTATTGATGGTATTCAGCGGTATGCTCAGTCAGGTGTATCCGGCTGGTGCCGGAGCAGAGATGGGTATCGCAGCGGTGGGAGCCGGATTGGCTATAGGAATAGCTGGCGTTTCCGGCGTCGGTCAAGGTATCACTTCGGGTTCCGCTATAGCTGCGGTTTCGAAGCGTGAAGAGACGTTCGGCAAAGGCATGATTTTCAGCGTCATGTCAGAAACTTTCGCTATCTTTGGTCTCTTGATAGCCATCTTTATAATAGTCTTCTTAGGATTTATGTGAGGAATTTAAAATGCCAGTAGAAAAGCTAATAGAAAGAATCAAAAAGGACGCTGAGAGAAAAGCAGACGAGATACTGGAGATGAAGGAGGAAGAAGCCGAAGAGGTCAGACAGGAGATCGAGAAAGAGAAAGAGAGAAGACTAGATGAAATCCAGAAGAAGGAAGAGAGAGAGATAGAAACGATGAAGAACCGGATCATCTCCCAGGCCAAGCTGGAATCTCGTAAACAGAAGATGAATGCCAGGGAAGAGATGATCGAAAAAGTGTTCCAGAGAACGAGAGAACGTCTAAAAGAGACCGATCCTTCAGAATATGAAGATTACCTGAAAAAAGTTGTCAAAAAATCGATAAACGTTTTAGGAAAAGACATCGAGATCCGCTGTAATGAAGAAAGCTTGGATCTAGTTCAAAAGATCGTAGAGGAGATTGAACCTACCATCGAGGTGAAGGATGATTTGAACTCTTTGGGCGGGATCAAGGCTCACTCGGAAAAAGGTGCGGGTATCGACTTCACATTCGAAGCTAACTTGGAAAGGAATAGGAAAGAGCTCAGAAAAGATGTATCCGATATACTGTTTCCGGAGGAGTAATCGTTGCTGGAAGAATTATTGAGTACGATAGGACTACCTAATCTGGTGCTTATAATAGTCGGGGTATCTTTACTGATAGTGGTAGTTCTATTGATGAGTTACTTCAGACAGTTGATAACTATCGCAAACTTCACCTATCCAAACGCCAAATTTAGAGCTCATGGAAATCCGTTCATCACGAACGAGGAATTAGAACCACTGACCGAAAGCAAAAATATTAACGAAGTCTATTCGAAGATCAGGGAAAACAATTATCAGATACCTAAAGAAGGGCTTGAAGATATCAGAGAAGTCGAAAAGCACTTGGAAAATGAAACGATCTCCCTATTGAGAAAAGCCTACGTAGCTTCTCCGGAGGACGCAAAACCGCTAGTCAACGCTTGGATAAAGAGATACGACGTGAAGATGGTAAAGAGGGCTATAAAAGCGGTATCTAGAGGTAAGGAAAAGGAAGAAATTCTCCAGAAGTTATCGCCTGTCAAAGAAATAGATGAAGAGATGATAGATGATATAGCTTCGGCCACGAACCTTCAAGAAGTGATGGGGGCATTGAAGGATACGGAATACGAGGATGTCTTGACAGGCAAAGATTGGGAGGATAATTTTTTCCAACTGGACGTAGCGCTCGATAGATATATATTTGAAAAATTAAGAAAAGCAGTCACGAAAGTGGGGACGGAAGAGAGGGCTCACGTGAAGTACTTTTTCGGTAGATATACAGATATATCAAACCTCAAAATAGTGTTTAGAGGATTGAGGGAAGATCTCGATAAAGAGACGATAAAGGATTCACTACTCCCTTCAGGAAGGGAATTAGAGAGATGGAAGCTAGAAGATATGATCGACGCGAATAACGCAGAAGAGGCGATGGTAGAGTTGGAAGGCACATCTTACGCCGACCTGAGGACTGAAGGGACATCTATGTCCGATTTTGATCTAGAGATGTATTTGGACAAAAAATTGCTCTCTATCGTTTCAGAGATCTCGAGTCAGCAGATACTGACCGTAGGTCCGATGATAAAATATCTTGTTTCGAAGGAATTGGAATTGAGAAATCTTAAAACACTGATTAGAGGTCTTCATGAAGATCTAGATTCGGATAGAATCAAAGAAATGATGATATTGGAGGAAAATACATGAGAAAGAAGGTCGTCGTGGTGGGAAAGGAAGATATGGCACTCGGTTTTTCTTTAGCAGGTGTCGACGAGGTCTTTACTCCGCATGATGAATATGAGATAAAGAAGAGGATAGATAAATTACTAGAGTCGCCCGAAATAGGAGTTATCTTGTTATCCGAGAGGCTAGCGGAAAAGGTTAGGGATCATCTGGATGAAAAAAAGAAGAGAAAAGAGGATGTATATCCAGTGATAGTAGAGTTACCCGATAAAGAAGGACGTATAGAAGATAAAGAGGATCCTCTGAAGGACAAGATCAAGAGAGCTGTGGGTATAGACGTCACTACGGAGGAGAAAAAATGATAAAAATATTAAATATTCAGACTCAAAAATTTCGCAAGGTCAATATCAACTCAGGAGGAAGAAATCATGGTAGATGAAGTCGAAGAAAGTATAAGCAAGATCGAAAAGCCCGATGAAGAGGGTGAAGGAAGGATTATTCATGTAGCGGGACCCGTTGTTGAGGCCGACAATCTGACGGGCGTAGAGATGTACGAAGTCGTCGAAGTCGGAGAAGAAGGACTCATAGGCGAAGTTATCGAGCTGGAAGAGGACGTAGCGACTATACAGGTATACGAGGAGACCGGCGGGGTCAAACCAGGTGAGCCCGTGAAAAGGACCGGTGAACCTCTATCTTTGGAATTGGGTCCGGGTCTTATAGAGCAGATCTACGACGGAATTCAAAGACCCCTTCAAAGTATTGTAGAAGAGACTGGAGATTTCATCCGCAGAGGTATCGACGTTTCGCCTCTCGACGAAGAAAAGGAATGGAATTTTGAACCTCAAGCTGAAAAGGGTGAAGAAGTATCGCACGGTGATATCTTGGGAGTTGTCGACGAGACTCCGACCGTGGACCACAAAGTCATGGTTCCTCCTGATACTGAAGGAACAATAAAAGAGATAGTATCTGAAGGGAAATATACGATAAACGAAACCATAGCCGTTCTAGAAGATGAAGAGGGCGAGGAAGAAATAAGCATGAAACAGCGCTGGCCGGTCAGGATAGGACGGCCGATAAAAGATAAAAAGCAGCCCGGCGAATTACTCGTTACGGGTCAAAGAGTTCTTGATACTTTCTTCCCTCTGGCAAAAGGCGGAACCGCCGCTATCCCCGGGGGCTTCGGGACAGGAAAATGCGTTACTGGAGATACTCCTGTAACGTTCGTGGACGGATCAAAAGAACCAATAGAAGAGATATATGAAAAGTACAAAGAAAAAGGTAAAAAGAAAATGGACGGTAAAGAAGAGTTGATCGAACTAGACCAGCCACTCGAGATACTATCTATGGATGATGGAAAAGTATCTGAAAAAGAGGCGACCTGTCTTTACAAAGGTAAAACAGATTCGACCATCGAGATAAAAACTAAGTCTGGTCGGGAAGTTGAGATCACGCCAGTCCATAAACTGTTTGTTCTTACTCCAAAGATGGAGATCGTGGAGAAACCGGCTAGAGAGATAGAACAAGAGGATACTCTTTTGGTTCCGAGAGAGCTTACTTTTGACGAAAAAACAGAAGAGCAAAAATTGACTACAGCAGACCTACTGCCAGAAAAGAGGGTTCATGGTGAAGACTTCGAAGAAGTGATTCAGACTATAGATGAACTAGAAAAGAAGTTTGGGAGTAGGAAGGAACTCGCTGAGAAATTGGATATCAACGAAGACGTTCTTACTGAATACGCCAATGGAAGGAATAGGCCTAAAGTCAAGGTCGCCAAAAAAATCTTCGAACAGAACGAAATCGATCACGAGATAAGGAAAGTAAAAGGTGAGAGGAGATCTACTCCCATAAAGGTCCCAGAGAAGATCGATGAAGACTTTGCCGAACTCTTAGGTCTTCTGCTCGGAGACGGCAGTTTAAAGCCGACTTCGATACACTTTTACAACAACGATGAAGAGCTTTTGTCAAGAGTAGAAGAGTTATTCCTCAAACTTTTCGAGGTGGAGGCAGAAAGAGAGCACGCTCGAACGGTAGATTCAGTAAAGGTCAATTGCAAAACGCTTAGAGATATGCTGGTATCCTTAGGCTTCCCCGAAGAAGGCAAGTCGAGAAATTGTAGTATCCCAAATAAGGTCTTTAAAAGCGGAGATGATGAAATAGCTGCCTTTGTAAGAGGTTATTATCTAGCCGATGGGAGTTTCTCCAAATATGAGGTCGAGATAGATACTTCAAGTGAAGAGATGGCTAGTGACCTCACTTATGCTTTGACAAGGATCGCCGTTCCGCCGAGGCTCTCTTCTAGAGAGACCCAAGCAAATAAAAGCTACAGGATAAGGGTTTCCGGGGAAGAACTAGAGAATTTCTACGAAAAAACATCTATAGACCATGAAAAGTATGAAGAAATCAAAAGATATCTAGAAAAAGATAGTGAATATTTTAGAGGAACTAATTCAGTAAATGTCTCGCCCGAAGTGGTGCAGGAAAAGTTCGAAAACAGCGGCATTACCAGGAAAGAATTCAAAGAAAACGGAATAAAGGTAGCGAATTACACCACTCAGGAAGAAAAGATGAGCATTCCTATATTTAGGAAATTCTCTTCTATGACCGCGGATGAAGATTTGAAGAGTATAGCAGAGAACCATTTAGATCATTTCTTGCCCGATCCCGTTGAATCGATAGAGAAGAAAGAGGAAACTCAGGAAGTTTTTGATCTGACGGTGCCGGATACCCATAACTTTGTGGGAGGTAACGCACCTATGTTCCTCCATAACACGGTAATTCAGCATCAATTGGCTAAATGGAGTGATGCCGACATCGTAGTTTACGTCGGATGCGGCGAGAGAGGTAATGAGATGACCGAGGTGCTGAGAGATTTCCCCGAGTTGGAAGATCCGTGGTCCGGCGAACCTTTGATGAAGAGGACCGTTCTCATAGCGAACACAAGTAACATGCCCGTCGCCGCGAGAGAGGCTTCGGTTTTCTCCGGCATAACCATAGCAGAGTTTTATCGAGATATGGGTTACAATGTGGCTTTGATGGCGGATTCGACTTCCAGGTGGGCGGAAGCTCTAAGAGAGATATCCGGCAGGCTTGAAGAGATGCCCGGCGAGGAAGGTTTCCCCGCTTATCTGGCTTCTGAACTCGCATCGTTTTACGAGAGAGCCGGTATGTGCGAACTGTACGGAGACAGAGACGGTTCGATATCGGTTATCGGTGCAGTGAGTCCGTCGGGCGGTGATTTCTCTGAGCCAGTCACGCAGAATACTTTGAGGATAGTTCAGGTCTTTTGGGCTCTAGATACTGAATTGAAGAACAGGCGGCATTTCCCGGCTATAGACTGGTTGACTTCTTATTCACTTTACTTGGACGAAATGGGCGATTGGTGGGACGACAATGTCAACGAAAACTGGAAAGATCTGAGAAGAGAAACGATGCGGCTGCTCGAAAAGGAATCGGAACTCGAGGAGATCGTGCAATTAGTAGGTCCAGACGCTCTACCCCCATCGGATCAGTTCGCGCTGCAGGCCGCTAGGATAATAAGAGAAGATTTCCTCCAGCAGAACGCTTTCCACGACATAGACACTTTCTGCTCGCCTGAAAAGCAGTTCAGGATGCTGCAGATAATGATGGAATACTATGAGACTGGTCAAGATGCAATCGAAGAGGGCGTTATGGTAGATACTTTGAACGAGATGGATGTTCTCGAAGATATAAGTAGACTCTCCAATATACCCAAAGATGATTGGGACGAAAAATCGAGCGAAGTCGAGATGAGGATGAACGAGGAGTTCCAGGAGATAGAAGAGTCACTCGAATTGAAATCCCCAGTAGGAGAAGCAGAAGTTTCAAAGACGGATGAATCAGATGAAGCTGAAACAGAGATAATGGAGGGATAATTCATGAGTGAAGAGATGTCAAAAAGGACGGAATATCAGAATGTGACGGAAGTTTCCGGACCTCTCATGGTGGTCGAAGGGATCAGCGACGTCGCTTACGATGAGATAGCTAAAGTCAGGCTTCCCAACGGTGAAGAGAGGCTGGGACAGGTGCTAGAAGCCGAAACCGATCGAGCGATCTTACAGGTCTTTGCTGGAACTAGAGGTTTAGATACCGATAAAACGAGCGTACAGTTCACCGGAGAAGTCATGAAGTTCGGCGTTTCTAGAGAGCTTCTAGGTAGAGTTTTCAACGGCATCGGAGAACCTATCGATGGAAGTCCCGATATAATACCGGACGAGAGAAGGAACATCAACGGTGATCCGATAAATCCCTCTGCTAGAGAGTATCCTAGAGAGTTCATCCAAACGGGAATCTCAACTATAGACGGTATGCTAACACTGGTAAGAGGTCAAAAATTACCCATATTCAGTGCTTCCGGTTTACCGCATAACAGCGTGGCGGCACAGATAGCCAGACAATCTCAGGTGCTGGGTGAAGAGGAAGAGTTCGCTGTCGTCTTCTGTGCGATGGGCATCACCGCCGAGGAGGCGAATTTCTTCAGAAACGACTTCGAGAGGACCGGCGCACTTGAAAGATCTGTTCTCTTCCTGAATCTCGCCGACGATCCCGCGATTGAAAGAATAATCATCCCGAGGATGGCTTTGACCGCTGCCGAATACCTTGCTTTTGAAGAAGGCATGCAGGTATTGGTCATCATGACCGATATGACGAATTACTGCGAAGCTTTGAGAGAGATAGCCGCGGCTAGGGAAGAAGTACCGGGTAGAAGAGGTTATCCGGGGTACATGTACACCGACCTGGCGAACATCTACGAGAGAGCGGGTAGAATATTGAACAGAGAGGGGTCTATAACGATGATACCGATCTTGACGATGCCCGACGATGATATAACGCATCCCATACCTGATCTGACCGGATATATTACGGAAGGACAGCTAGTCTTCTCTAGAGAGCTGCATAGAAAAGGTATCAGACCTCCGATAACGCCCGGTGAGAGTCTTTCCCGGCTTATGGAAGAAGGTATCGGTGAAGAAAGGACCAGAAAAGATCATCCCGACGTGAGTAATCAGTTGTTCGCGGCTTATGCGGAAGGTCTTGATCTTCGAGATCTAGTAGCGGTCGTGGGCGAAGAAGCTTTGAGTGACCGAGACAAGCTGTATCTTGAATTTGCTGAAGAGTTCGAGGAAGAGTTCATCTACCAGGATGTCGAGGAAGATAGGACTATCGAAGAAACTCTTGACCTAGCTTGGGATCTACTGACACTCATACCGAAAAAAGATCTAAAGAGGATAGATCAGAAATACATAGACGAGTTCTATCCGGAGTAAAAAACTTTTCTTTAGTCCCTTATTCTTTTCAAAGGTTTAGAGAGATGTCTTCTAGCCGAAACCGGCGCTTCGTACCAATCTTCTTCTAAATCTCTTTCGACCTTTTCTCTAACAGCTTCGTTTTCATCCGCTTTAGTCCTGCACCTTTTACATCTATACCCCGCGTCTTTCCCCATGGATGACATATTTTTCCCGCACTCAGGACACTCTGGATTGCTCACTTTGACTATCTTATCTTCCAACTTTTTGATCCTCATCTTCTCTATGTTAAGGGTCTTGGGTTCTTTTCTTATGCCGCCCCACAGTTCGACTTTATCTCCTTCTATCAGTCTTTCCACAATTTTCCTGAAATCCTTTGTGGGTTCATAGGCCGCGGCGGTGACTTTTCCGCTTTCATCCTCTATATCGATCAGGACATGGCCGCCTTCGATCATCTCAGGTTCAGAACTCACAACACCTTCGACTCTACCTGAAGTCCAAGATTTGATTTCAGAGATAGACGTCTCTTGGATATGATCGTCTGTGGCTTGATTGGTCAGAAAAGTAATCCAATGCTGCTGTTCTTCTCCTCCGAGCAGCGTTAAAGCCTTACATAACTCGTCAGAGTCGTCGCCTCTCACCCCGTAGAGAACAGGACAAGGCGAGTTAGGAGCGATAGCCTGTTTACCGTTCACGTGATCGTAGCTGTCGAATGAACTTTTGATCTTTTTGTCGACTTTTTTCACATCTTCTTCAGGAATATCTCTAGGTGTTCCCCATTTTTCTTCTCTTCGATAAGCGAGAAGTTCGTAGGTGAAATCGTCTGGCCGCCAAGATAGAGCAGCGGTAGCTCCGATCAATCCTCTTTTTTTACCGTAGCCCTTGTATTGATAATCTTCACTTTTGAGGATCTCTAGCACTTCGTCGAGTTCCACCACATCTTTCACCGCTTTTTCGTACAGTTCTCTATGGGGTCTTTTTTTTGCTATCACAAAACCCGGATTGGTCTTGGAACTGTCGAACATCGCCAGATCATCTACAACTTTTTCGACTCTTTTAAAAAATTCCCATCCATCTTTTTCTTCACCCTCGAAGGTCCATATCTCTTCACTGAACTCTCCGATCTTACTTTCCTTTTTTAATCCATCGCCCAATTCAAGAACGATAGCTCCGTTACCTCTAGTCTTCCAGGGAACGTTCGGATTCAGTCTCACCAGCCGTGGATAATCGAGCAGTTGACAGTCGTCGAACTCTCTTATCAACTCAGTGGCTAAAAATGTAGTACACATACCTTCCCTTGAGTCAGTATCGTCGACCGCGATAAACATTGTATTTATTGAATCCGGCCGCAGTTGGTACACCTGTATCTATCTTCGCCTATCTCCTTCAATTTTCCACCACATTCACGGCAGCGCTTTTCTTCTTTCTCCACTTCCTCTTCTTCTTTCTCTTCTTCCTCGAACAGGTGCTCGTCGATAAATTCTTTCACATGAATTGGCTCTCCAGCTCCTCTTACCGTAGTTTCAGATACTCGATCGAGGTAACGCTGGCGTGGATCCCCTTCGGAGGCCATCCCGGCGACCCAGTCGAACAGTATCAAGATGCCGTTGATCTTGCTGAAGTTCCTTATCAAAGCTTCTGACATATCGAACTTCTGAGTCAGCTGTTCTACGCTCAAATTCATAACAGCTTTTCCGATGGTTTTTCTAGTGAAGTATTCCAATACCGCCGAGTAGAACACTTGGATCATACCCGCTATCATAGGAAAATACCATATCATAGCGGGTGCGAGTATCCTAAAGTCTATTATCAGGTAGAAAGGAGCATATATTATCAGTGAAGAAACCAAAAAATCGATCAAGTATGCTACAACTCTTTTTATCCAGTGTTTCTGTAGCGGTTTGTTTTCATGCAGTAAATCAAATCCAGTAACCATAAATATCCCATTATTGGTATTTTGCCCTCAGACTGCCCATCACTCATCATCCTGTGTTCGTCAGCTTTGGATTCGTCATCATCGGGCTTCCCTCTATCGATTAGCATGTTCTTATATTTTTTCATCACTGAAAGGCCTTTTTCAACGGTGCGGATGAAATCTTTTCGAATGATTTATTACCTCCGCTTTTAATGTTGAACCGTATGAATATCTTAATATTGGATTATCGAGAATGCGACCCGGATAAGTGTACAGCCAGAAAACTGTTGGATAAAGGCGAAGCGGAAAAAATAGTGAACGATAGGGAATTGGGAGAAGCCGGGATTTACCTTAACCCGTTAGCTGAAAAAGCGATATCTCCTAAAGACAGGAAAATAGCGAAAGAAGGCGGCATAAGGGCGATAGACTGTACGTGGACTGAAGCCGATGACAAGATACCGGAATATGAAAACGGAAGAGCGCTGCCTTACTTGGTCGCGGTAAATCCGGTGAATTACGGAAAACCGTTCCAGTTGACGACCGCCGAAGCTTTAGCCTCCGCACTTTATATTCTAGACGAAGAAGATCAGGCTAAGGAAATATTATCTCAATTCAGCTGGGGAGAACATTTTATAGAGATGAACGAGCAGCCGTTGAACGAGTATCGAGAGGCTGAAAGTAGTGAGGAAATAGTGGAGATACAGAAAGAATACATGGAGTAAAGTTTTCTAGTCACTCCTCAGGAGGAAGCATATTCGGTATACCGTCTTCTATAGGATAATCGATATCGCAGGCCCCGCAGTGAAGAGTTCCCTCTTCGATCTCCTCTTTCTCCTCTTCTACGGTTAAGTCCAATTCACCCTTGCATTCAGGACATCGAAGTATATCTAGCAGATTTCTTTTCATGGTTGTTAATCTTTGTGCGGGCAAAAAAACTTTCGGAAAAAAATATCAGAATACGTCTAAACTGTTGGGTATATCGTTCTTCTTTTGTAGATAACTGACCTGAGTTCTAGTGTAGCGGTATTCGATATCGCATTTTTCATCCTGAAAATCCCATGGATCTACGATCAAAAGATCGTCTTCCCTGATCCACATACGTTTTTTGAGTTTACCTGGGATTCTACCCATCCTGGATTCGCCGTCTTCACAGACAACTCTGACTCTAGCTCCTCCCAGCATCTTATCTGCTATCGCGAACATCTGTCCTTCGCTTCGATCCGGGTAAGGGACCCTGACCACTTCGTCTTCGTCTCCATTGCTCAAAGTATCAGCCCATCATATCATACGGGTCTTATATATTCTTTTTTGGAGCTAAAGTAAAAATTCGATTTTTGATTTTTAGGAAATCGTTAAACCAGATCTTTCAGATATGGCTTGATGATGAAAGAAAGGGTCGTCATTAGACTGACCAGCAGCAATAAAGATACGAAAGCCTCGGGTCTTGGATTCAGTACAAAATAGATGACTGTACCGCCGGCCGGAGGATGTTCGATCCACAAGGAGACCATTGCCAGCATAGCGACACCTAGAGCTATCGAGACCGCGGCTTCTAATGGAAGAGCAGTCAGATAAAGATTGTAGAAAGCAAAACCGATGAGTCCACACACGAGATGACCCCCCATCACGTTCCGGGGATTGGATGTTTTACTCGAAGGCATACCGAATACTACGAAAGCTGAAGAGCCGACAGCCGCCACCAATACTATATCATCTAAAAAGGGGAGATTTAGACCTAAAAAGAGTACTAATGCCGCGATAAAGCTCTGTCCCAGGTAATGGTTTAGTGTTTCCCTCCTGAGTTTTCTGTCTAGTATCTTGACCATGCGATGGTGAATATATCTGCTGATAAAAAATATTTTCTGATTTAAGATGATGCGGCGAAAAGATTAAACTGAAGTGCTGACATCTTTTCCTGATGGATGTAGAATTGATCGCCGTAGATCTAGACGGTACCGTAGTTCAAGACGGGAAGATAGCTGAAGAAGATAAAGAAGCTCTAGAGAAAGTCATCGAAAAAGGTTATCCGGTGGTGCCGGCTACGACGAGATTGAGATTTTCCTCATTACGCCTCGTTGGAGATCTACCTGTTCATGAATTCCCCATCGTGTGTAACAACGGCGCCCGTGTTCTAGGCTCTGGATGGGACGACCCGGATAAAGTAAAAGAATACCGGAACATCAAGCTCGAACCCAAGATATCTGAAGATCTGATATCTAGAGGAGATGAGATGGATCACAAATATTCCGTGATATTCGACGAGATGGTCTGTCGTACAAGACAAGAAGAAAACTCTGAAAAGGACCCGATGGTCAGATTCCTAGAAAAGAATTCGAAGGTATCGGATTACGGGACACCGATCAATTTCATGATCCATCGATCGGAGAACGACCTAGAAACGTTAAAAGACGTCCGCCGCTTCGTTACCGAAAAGTACGGACCCAAAGTGAGAGTGGACGGTCATCACTATAAAAATGCATTGAGGACTTTGACGATATACGACAACAAAGTGGATAAAGCCAGCGGTTTGAGACTAGTCTGCGACAAAATGGGTATATCTTTCGATAAAGTACTCACGATAGGAGACGATCAAGTGGACCTGGAGATGATAAGAGAAGCGGGCACCGGTATAGCGATGGAAGACGCACCTACCGAGGTGAAAGAGGCCGCGGATGAGATAGCTCCCACCGTCGAAGAAAACGGGGTCTCTAAGATCTTAGAAGAATATATCCTTCGATAAATTTTCATCTATGATGCAAAAAAATATAACTTTCATGCATAATCTTTAAATGGTAAACATGAAACTCGAAGAAATTTACGAATTAGCTATCGAGAAAGGAAAGGAAAATGATGTTAGGGGTAAAGAGAAGCTGAACGAGGAACTCGAAGAGGCTAAGGAGGAATATGAAGAGTTGGAAGGTAGAGATAAGGAAGTTTTTGACGAACAGAGGATGAAAAATCCGTTCCAGGATTCTAGACTACTTCATGGCGATCCGGAAACTGAAGTGGAGAAAGTCATGGTAGGAATAAATATCGATACTGGAGAAGTAGTACTCGCGGACCGCTTATCCGAAAAGGGCGAAGACATCGATCTAATAATCGGTCACCATCCGAGAGGCGTTGGATTGGCTTCTCTATATGAGGTCATGGATCTCCAAAAAGACATGCTAGAAAAATGGGGTGTACCGATCAACGTGGCCGAAGGTTTGGTCAAAAAAAGGATGAAAGAAGTTGAAAGAGGGGTGAAAGGAGCCAATTTCAATCAGAGTTTGGACGCGGCCAAGCTTCTTGATATACCAATGATGTGTCTACACACAATAACTGATAATCTTGTCGAATCTTATTTAGAGGAAGAGGTAGAAGATAAGGACTTCGAAAAGGTCGAAGATGTTATGGATTTTCTGAAAGCCGTACCTGAATATCACGAGGCGAGGAAGTTCAACGCCGGCCCAGACCTCCTGGTAGGAAGCGAAGATAATCGTGCCGGGAAAGTCGTCGTAGAGATGACCGGCGGAACCGAAGGCAGCAAAAAATCGTATGAAAAGTTGGCCGAAGCGGGCGTTGGAACCATAATCGGGATGCATCTAAGCGAAGATCACCGAGAAAAAGTCGAGCAGAATCATATAAATTACATAATAGCGGGTCACATGGCCAGCGATTCTCTTGGGATGAATCTACTCCTAGACGAGTTAGAAGATAGAGGTGTCGAGATAGTTCCATGCAGTGGATTCATAAGACATTCTAGAAACTAGGATCCATGATTGAGATAAAGCATCTTCATAAACGATATGGAAATCTCGCAGCTGTTGAGGATGTAGATTTTACCGTCGACGATAATGAGATTTTTTGTCTTTTAGGCTCTAACGGTGCGGGAAAAACTACCGTGATCAAAATATTGACAGGGCTCTTAGAGCCGACCAGTGGCTCTGCCTTAGTCGACGGTAAAAAAGTAAGTGAAGATGCCAAGTCAAAGAAGACGTTCGGTTACATGCCCGAGCAACCTCATCTTTACGATAGATTGACCGGGAGAGAGTTTTTGGAGATTATGGGTGGTCTCAAAGGCGTAGATGATGGCACGTTAAGTGAAGAAATAGATAGATTTTCAAAGGAACTCGAATTGGACCAGAGGATGGATTCTGAGATGGGAGCATATTCGAAGGGTATGAAGCAAAAGATCCTCTTCGTGAACGCGATAATACACGATCCTCCGAATCTGATACTGGACGAGCCGACCGTCGGGTTGGATCCGCGCTACAGCCAATACATGAAGAAAAGGATAAACCACCTTTCAGAGGACGATAAGACCATATTGATGACGACCCACATAACTTCAGTCGCGGAGGATATAGCCGACATAGTAGGTATCATAGATAATGGTCGGTTGATCGTCTCTGATAAGCCCTCCGAGTTGATGGAAAGAAAGAATACCGAATCATTAGAACAGGCATTCGTGGAAGTGATTAAAGATGAACGGAGGGGTGCTTGAGCTTTTTTCCACCGAGATAAAGCAGTCTTTCAGAGCTTTTAGACGGAGGACTACCGAAAGACCTCTCATGACCGGATGGTTTATCTTACTACTGGTCGTAGGTTTTTGGACCATCTTGATGATGGTAGAATTGGCAAAAGGTCTAGATGAACCATTGATCACTCTATCTGAGGGAGACGTTTTGTTCACTATTTTCTTCGTGATAATGTCGAAGGCATCGGTCGAGACTGTGGAAAACACTCTAAGAAACAAAAGATTGAAACATTATTTTTCCACATCAGTTTCGATAAGAAAAGTTCAGATATCCAGGTTCTTGAAAGTGTTCTGGTACAATCTCCTGTTAGTTGCGATCTCTATCTCTATCGTGGTATTATTGGTAAAACTCTTCGGTTTTGCCCCGCCAATCGGGGAAGAATTTTTCTACAAACTTTACGTCTTGTTCCTGATATCACCGATCATCGGCTTCAATCTTGGCACTATATCACAGATCAAAGGTGTTTTTAAGAAATTTATTCCGGTAGCTATCTATGGGCAAAATATAACTTTGGTTTGGTTAATTTTACATGCCGATGTTTCTCCGGTGAAAATATATTACTACCTTCTGATCTTGGGATCGATTTCTTTTATCTTTTTCTTATCTTGTAAAAATTTATTTTGGAGGGCTTGGAAATACGGAACGACCACCTCTACGGATGAGAGTTTTCGATTTCACGAAGCGGGCGACTTTTTACCTGAGTTTATATCTTCTTCAGTGAGGAGGGTAGCTGAAAAGGAGATGCTCACCCGATGGAGAAGAAGAGAGAGCCCGGCCGGTATAGCTGTCACTGGAGCTATAGCATCCGGTTTGATCTTCTTCTATATTCAATTGGGTCCTTCACCAGATTTAGGGTTGGAACTAGGAGCCTATCTGTATCCGATCTTGATAAGCATCTCCATATTTCTTGCAGTTATCCTTCAGGTCGTCTTTCCATCGTTGTCTCTCTTGGGAAGAGAGGGTCAGGCGTTTTGGGTGATGAAGTCAGTGCCTATTGAGGCCGAAGATATAGTCTGGGGAAAAGCTCTAGCTATGCTTATTTACACTCCTATCATACCTCTAGTGATCGCCTTACCACTTCCGCTGATACTCTCATACTCGGTTTATCGAGTTTTATTTTTGGTCTTCTCTTCCATACTAACGATATTTCTACTCACAGGAATCGGAGTATGGGCAGGAGTAAAGTTTCCAAACTTTGACGAAAGTTCTAATGGAGCTCCAGATGTGACGACTATGTACACCATGATGGTATCTGGTTTGATAGTATCTATCATCTTTATCGGAGTTCCGGCTTTTGTATTCAGAATTGATGCCTTTTTGGGCCTTCTCTTTATTATATTCATGACCGACGTAAGCGCGGCTGTATTTTTAGGATTGGTGAAAAGGGCCGCAGTTAACTATCACAGAACGGAAATGAATTTTTAGATTCCCAAATTTGTTTATAACAATAAAAGAATTAAGAGATATGAGGTTATTATTGGCAATAACGGGGGCGTCTGGAGTAGAGTACGGAAAAAGACTTCTTGAAGTGTTGTCCGAAAATAACGATACTAGCATGGAGATCATAGTCTCTGACGCTGGTAGAGAATTGTTGGAATCGGAATTAGAATTATCTTACAGCGAGATGGTGGAACTTGCCGGAGAAGAATACGGCCCGGACGAACTGGACGCGCCTCCTTCATCTGGAAGTTCTAGGTATGACGGGATGGCGATAGTACCATGTTCGATGTCATCTCTTTCAAAGATATCTAAAGGTATATCTGATAATCTCATAACTAGAGCTGCGGCGGTTTTTCTAAAAGAGGAGAGGAAGCTAGTTTTGACTCCGAGAGAAACACCTCTAAGTACGACCTGGCTGAAGAATATGTACGAGATATCAGACGAGGGAGCGACTATCCTGCCCGCGATGCCGGCATTTTACCAGGATCCTTCTTCGATCGATGACATGGTGGATTTCGTGGTAGGTAAGATATTGGACTCTTTCGAGATCGAACATTCACTTTACGATCGATGGGAAGAGTAAAGGTAAGCAAAAATTGGTCATCAACCCCTTAACTTATATATCAATAACTTTATAACTATACGACACTAAAAGGTGAAAGAATGAGCGACCACTCATTGGCCGGTGAGCTAAAATCAGAGTTGGAAACGGTAGAAAGGACTATCAAAATTTTAGATATTGTGAGGGACGAACAGCCGATCGGTATCACCAAGCTCAGTAAAAAGCTGGGCATTGAAGATCATAAGGTAAGATATTCTCTCAGGCTGTTACAGAAGGATAATATAATCCAGCCGACGTCTCACGGCGCATCTTTGACAGAAAAGCATGAAAAGTTTGAGAAAGAAGTTAAAAAAGATTTTGAAACGATGAGAGATACGCTATCTGAAATGATTGAAACACTCTCAGAATAAAAAATATTTAATAGGAATTGTTCTTACACTTTTAACACCTGAAAGCCGTCGTAGCTCAATTGGCAGAGCACTCGGCTGTTAACCGAGCGGTTGACGGTTCGAATCCGTCCGACGGCGCTGTCCTCCTGTTATTATACTTTCTAGGCTCAAGAAATTCTCACCTTTTAAAATTACAGCTGAAACCGTAACTTTTAGAAACAAATATCCGACATCTGAAAGCTATACTCAGTGAGTGAGAAATACTGGTGCTTTAACCATAGAAAGGGGTAAAGTAAAATTAGAAAAAAGATTTTGGAGAATTCTAACTACGGATTCACACTTCTATCTCTATATTTAGTTTTTCCACCAGCTCTTTGTACCTATTTCGGACGGTCACTTCGGTAACAGCGGCGACATCGGCGACTTCGCGCTGAGTCCTCCTTTCGCCACCATTTATCGAGGCGATGTATATCGAGGCCGCAGCCAATCCGGTCGGTCCTTTTCCGGAGATCAGTTCTTTTTCCTCAGCCTGATCGATTATGTTCTTAGCCATCTTTTGAACTTTACCGCTGAGATCTAATTCGCTACAGAAACGGCTGAGGTACTCCTGTGGTTTAGTCGGCTTTAATTTTAGTACAAGCTCTCTGCTGAGGAATCTATATGTTCTACCGATCTCTTTCCTATCGGATGAAGTAGCCTCCGCTATTTCATCTAAAGTCCGAGGCACACTAGCTTTTCGACAGGCGGCATACAGTGAAGCCGCGACCACGCTGTTGATACTTCTACCTCTGATCAAGTTTTTCTTCACCGCTTTTCTATATATGACGGCGGCTGTTTCCCTGATATTTTTCGGCAGCCCCATAGTGGAGGCCATCCTATCCATCTCTGTCAGTGCGTAGGCCAAGTTCCTCTCTGTAGCGTCAGAGACTCTTATTCTCCTCTGCCACTTCCTCAATCTGTATATCTGGGCCTTTTTCTTGCTTGGGATCGATCTTCCATACGAATCCTTGTTGGAAGAATCGATACCTGTGGATAGGCCTTTATCATGGACCATTTGGGTCATCGGAGCTCCTGTTCTTGCTCTCTTCTCCTCCTGTTTCATATCGAACGCTCGCCATTCTGGACCCTCATCGATATATTGATTGTCGATAACAAGACCACAATCTTCACAGATCAATTCTCCTCTGTCATAATCTTGAGCAAGGTGTCTACTGCCACATTCAGGGCATTCAGTGACTTTTTCAACGGAACTTTTTTCTTTTTCTTCCACTTCAATTTTTTCTTCCATCTATATCTCCTCCAGGTAGAGTTTCTCGTTCAGAATGGAGAGCCTTTTTTTGGTATCAGAATGTAGATTTACCTCGATATAGGGATCTTGAGTGGGACCGAAGATCCATGTTACTTTACCGATCTCTTTCTTTTTCTTATCGAGTATAGTAGTCCCTAACTCGGGGACTACTTGGAATTTAGTGATTAGTGTAGTTTTATCAACTACACTCTTAACATCACCTTCCACTTTCAACAGTAACAGGCCTCCACATATATAGTGCGGATCCAATCTTTATAGAGTAAGTCTCGAAGGCCTTATTTAAAGTTTTCGCAACATTTTATTATCCGTGATAGGAATAGGAAATATAATACTATCGAATCACCACATCACGTAAATTATAGGGTTTCCTATCAGTATGGAAAGGATCAGACCGAAAAGTATCGGTATTATGAATGGAAGTTTCGGTGTGGTCCAAACCTCTTTTTTGTTGTGCTCTTTTAATGATTCTATTTTCTCCTCCGACATCGACCTTGGAAGCAGCTCGCTCTTGAGTTTTCCGTCATCATAATATTCCATCGGCCAAACAAAGGAGTCCTCAAGCTCGCTCACTTTCTTTTTGTAACCGAAGAACATCTTTGGAAAGTCGACATCTCCGTTAGATAGATTGATGAAAAGATACGCGAAAGGGAGTATTAATACGACAAGTGAGGCGTTCAGTAAGATAACCAATGTGAACGGAAACACTACCTCCATGGCAGGAACCAGCTCAGCGGAGAGAGCTCGATGAGTCAGACGAGGAACCGTTGGATAGAAGGGAAATAGTATAGCTAAAGTTATCACGGCCTTTGCGTCCGCACCGCCGTGGATTATGTAGAAAAAATAGAGTATGAAGGAAAATAACATCACGGCTAAAATCGTGGTTAAAGACCAGAATAACAGCGTATTTCCCAACCTATTGACGAGGAAAACGAATACGAGCATCGGGAGTACAAGCCAACCCAACACTCTAAAGTTGAGTTTTCCTTCAGAGTAGATAGGCGGTCTGTCAATGAAGGCCTCGGCAAATAGAACTCCTATCGGGATGAACATCAGAAAGTACTCCCAACTGGCCTCTTTAACGAACCATAATTCGATGCCGAGAATGACCATGCCAATAGATCCCATGATCATCCAGATCTCGTTGGGAACTCTTCTAGATTTCAGGTCCTTTATGGATGCGGCGAGTAAGAAAACCACGCCGACTATGAATCTAACGACCGAGAAGTACCACTGCATAAACAGGAAATACAAGGGAAATACCCTATAAAATATTTTATGTGCCGAATATCGATTGGTGATACGTTTAGATTTCTATTTCTTCCCCTTCATCCGGTGTATACACTTCGAATTCGGAAAGATCATCCGCAACTTCATCTCTCTTGTCACCGTGCATCAGTACGATTTTTTCCGGATTGCATCCCTTGGCAAATTCTACCAGTTCTTCGTGGCCCGCATGAGCGGAGAAGTCATATCTCTCGATATCACATTCTACCGGAAGGGTTGCGCCTTTATCTCTGATCATACCGTTCTCCAGCAACCTTTCTCCGTTGGTCCCTTCAACCTGATAACCGGTCAACAGTACTGCACTATTTGGATCGTTGCGTATCTCTCTCAGATATTCAATAACGGGACCTCCTTCAACCATACCGCTAGTGGTGACTATCACTTCACCCTTTTTGGCCTGCTGCCTTTTCGAAGGTGAGTTCACTTCGGTTGCGTTGCTGATAGCTTTCTGTAATTTCTTTGGAGAGCGTAAGAAGCCTTCGTGATTGAGATAGATCCTGCTAACAGTCCTTCCCATCCCGTCGTACCAGACGTCGTAGTCCCTATCATTCAGTAACATCAATATCTCCTGTGTTCTCCCTACGGCGAAAACGGGCACTATCACCTGTCCGCCCTGTTCCAAGGTCTCATCTATCTTGTCCAAAAATTTCTTTTCTGTTTCCTTCCTATCCGGATGGTTCTCTCCACCGTATGTCGTCTCCATTATAAGATTATCACATTCTACTGGATGAGTACCCCAAATAAGTCTAGCGTTAGTAGTATTGATATCTCCTGTAAAAAGCGTATTTTTTTCACCCTTTAGTTCGAACATGCAGGAACCGGGTATGTGACCGGCTGAGTGTACTTCGACTTCCAAGCCCCCAATATCCCTTTTTGAGTTGTATCCTACGATATCGAATGCAGCTTTAGTATCTTTGATATCCATCTTCTCGTAATGCTTAGGATATCCTTCTATATCGGCTATCTTCAAACTGTCGTAAAGCAGTAGTTCTGCAACTTCGACCGTCGGATGACTCGAAAGTATAGGTATGTCATTCTGCCTAAGCAGTGCGGGCATCATCCCGCAGTGATCCAGATGAGAATGAGTCAAGAATCCCATATCTACTAATGGCGGCCTCATCGGGTATTGAGGCGGGTCATCCGGTAGCAACCCGTGATCGAATATGAGCGAAACGTCCTTATGGTGCATCACCATCGACAAAGCACCGACCTCCGATGCACCTCCTAAAAAGTTCAATTTCATTGTTATCCCTTTAACTATTCATAAGGGGCTCTTATAAAGGATTTGCCGTAAAAGGCCGATAAAGTAATTTAAGACCAATCTCAGACTCTAAATTTTACCGAAAAAATAGAAAAGATATAAAATCAACATCCTTTTTTATAAGATAGAAATGCTCATCAGTATAATCATAACGGTAAAAAACGAAGCCCGAGACATGCCCGACCTGTTGGACAGCCTCGTTGTACAGGAGCAGCCCATAGAAGTTATAGTCGTCGACGCGAACAGTGATGACGGTACTCAAGAGATAGTCGAAGATTACTCTGATATATACGAGTTCGTCCATCTTTACGTGAAGGGGGGTACTAGAGGTGAAGCCCGGAACTTCGGGGTGGAGAAGGCTAACGGAGAATTGGTAGCCTTCATCGATGGAGACGCTATAGTGAATCCTTTCTGGGCGGAAGAGATGCGGAAGGGTGCGAAAAAGCACGACGTAGTTGCGGGTAAGACCATACAGATAGGCTACCACGGCTTTGAAGAGTTGGAAAGAGTCGAACTATTCCATGAAGGATATGATATCACTTACCCGAGCTGCAATCTTTTATACGACAAGAGACTGTTCCAAGAGATAGGAGGATTCGACTCCTGGTTTCAGACCGCGGAAGACATAGATCTAAATCTGAGAGCGGTGGAAGCGGGGGCCGAGATAGGATTCCAAGAAAAAGCCATAGTTTATCATAGAACAAGAGGAAGTTTCTTCGGTTTCTTCAAACAGGCCCTCTGGAACGGATTCGGCAGAAAGCAGCTGACAATGAAACACGGTAATCTTTGGCAGAATTATTCACCTGGAAAAATGCTGGATCATCAGATAACGCCTTGGTATTTTGCCAGGTTGATCCCGGCGTTCCTTGGATATCTTGGATGTAAGCTGTTCGCTAACGATCCCGAGGAATCGGATAAACCTCTGTGACCCCTTGCATACGATTTAATGAACCTTTGGACCCAATAAGGGCACCAGAGCTTTTTTCGCTTCACCGGTATTCACTCGTTGAAAGTCGTACTTGTTTTTTCCTCCTGACCATCTGATAACCATCTTGTTTGGAGATTGTTTTCCATCATTGGACCAGACTTGACTGTCTCTCAATTTGACCGTCTGTATCTCTTCAGGTCTCATTTCGTAATTGTTGGGATTTTCACTAAGAGCATACTCTGGAGGAATTTTATAATATCTTTCGTGAAAATTAGTGTTAGAACTTAAGGACGCTTTCCATCTGCTCATAAATCCACCGCCTTGAGCTCCATCCACTGATTTTTTTCTCTCTTTTTTCAACAATTCATTAGTGATCTCAGCAAATATCAATCTTCGATCGGTTATTATCAAACTGTACGAAGTCCGTCCCAACCGACCTGTTCTTAGATCCGGTATCACACCGGTTACTCTTTCTTCAGTCATAACATACATATGGATTTCCTAGTATTTATAATATCTCTCACAAAACAAGTATGCAATCATTTACACAAACTAGAATTCAGAATTCGATATGCTCAGCTCAGTGGGTTCTGTAATTCCGGACCTTTCTCATATTAAGAGGTGATCCTCTAAGAGGCAAATAACTAATACTATAAGTTAAATAATAACAAATATGAAGACGTATATCAAGCTCCAATTTAACAGCGAGGGTGAAAAACCGTCCGAGATCCTAGATGTCCTTCACGGACTCGGATTCGAGCCCCAGAGAGGCGAATACGATATGGTATACAAGTGGGACGATGATGCTGATGTCAAGGAAGCTATCTGGTTCGCCGATAAGATACATACGAACCTGAGGGGTTACAACGTCTCTTTCTCGCTGGAAACCGATGAAAAAGAGTAAAAACAGAAATAAAAAGAAAGGTTTTTGATTGGTTTTAGAAACCGTACTCTTCACACTTCTCGTCCACGTCTTCCTGTATCTTTTCTATATCTTCATCTTCCAAGTGAGCGAATCTTCTCTGTTTCTCCAGATACTCTTTGACTGGTTTCCTTTCTTTGGGCTTCTTGGTCACCTCTATATCACATATCTCGCCGTCTTCGGCTTCCCAAAGGACGAATATGCCCGTTTGAACGGCTAATTTCGCAAGACTGACAGAATCGTCACTTCCGTGCCTCCATCCGGTCGGACACGGAGCGAAGACATGAACGAATGCGGGTCCGTCAGCGTCCAAAGCCTTTCTCACTTTTTTTCTCAGATCGTCTGGGTAAGCTATAGAAGCCGTCGCGGCATAAGGAATATCGTGGGCCGCACAGATCCTGGCTATCGGTTTCTTAGGCCTGTCTTCGCCTATACTTACTTTACCCGAAGGTGAAGTCGTCGTCGAAGCTCCGTAAGGTGTAGAACTGCAGCGCTGGATACCAGTGTTCATGTAAGCTTCGTTATCCAAGCAGATATGAGTGACATTGTGCTTTCTCTCCAACATGCCGGAAAGCGCCTGAAAACCTATGTCGAAAGTTCCACCGTCTCCGGCAAATGAAATGATGTTGGTCCCTTCTTTTCTGTCCAACTTTTTCAAAGCCACTTCGATGCCCGAAGCGACACTGGCGGCGTTTTCGAAAGCAGCGTGTATCACGGGGATCTCCCAAGCGGTCTCGGGATACGCTGTAGTGGTGACTTCCAAACAACCGGTAGCGACAGTAGCTATAGTATTTTCTCCGGCTTCGTTCAAGATGGTGCGCATCGCGGTACCTTCACCGCAGCCGGCACACATCCTATGACCAGAAGCGAACATTTCTTTTTCTTCTTCATCTTCTTCCGCCATCATGATCACCTCATCACTTCCTCGTTCATATTCAGCCATTCGACCGGTTTCTCTACTTCGCCCGCTTCGCCCGCTTCCTTGGTCTTCTCGTACATCTCTTTGAAGTTCTCTTTGAATATCTCTCTTCCGCCGAGACCTATTATGAAGTTTTTCATCAGCGGACTATCGTTCTCGTTGATGAAAGTTCCAGCTGCTTCACCGAACACTGCTCCTCCGAAGCCCGGAGATATGTTCCTATCTACGACGGCTAAACCGTCCGCGTCTCCGGCGATCTCTTTCAGAAGATCATCGGGGAACGGTCTGAAGACCGTCATCTTGGCCATACCGACTTTCTTGCCTTCTTCGCGCATCTCGTCGACGGCGGCTCTAGCGGTTCCGGCCATGGATCCCATCGTCAGAAGTATGATATCGGCGTCCTCGCACTTGTAGCTGTTCAACCTGTTGTATTCTCTGCCGAATTCCTCTTCGAATTCGTCGAAGATCTCGTCTATAATTTCTGGCGTGTTCTCCAACGCTTCGGTCTGGTCGTACTTCAGTTCCTGATAATATTCCGGAGTACCCAACGAACCGAAGGTCATCGGCTCATCGACATCCAGTTTACCGTGCGGCGGCTCGTAAGGAGGCAGGAAGTCCTGTACATCCTCTTTTGCCGGCACTTGAACACCTTCCACGGTATGAGTCAAAACGAAACCGTCTATTCCTACCATCGCTGGAAGAAGAACTCTGTCGTCTTCGGCTATCCTGAAAGCTAGTATCATCAGATCTAAGCCTTCCTGATTCTTCTCAGCATAGAACTGCATCCATCCGGAATCTCTAGAAGACACACTGTCCTGGTGATCCGCCCATATGTTGATCGGAGCGGAAAGAGCTCTGTTACCTACCGCCATAACTATTGGTAAGCGCATTCCCGAAGCTATGAATAGCATCTCGTGCATCAGCGCTATACCCTGCGATGCGGAAGCGGTACAGGTCCTTGCACCGGTAGCGGAAGCACCGATACAGGCACTCATCGCCGAATGTTCGCTCTCGACCCTTATCATGTCCGCGTCCAACTCGCCGTCGGCTATATATTCCGAGATCTTTTCGGGGAATAACGTCGATGGCGTGATAGGATATGCGGGTATAACGTCGGGTTCACAAAGTTTAGCTCCCAAAGCGGTAGCCATATTACCCTGAATGGTCATTCCTTTTTGCTCTCCCATGTTATCACTTCTCCTCCTCTATCATTACTATAGCGTCTACGGGACATTCTTTTTCACATATACCGCATCCTTTGCAGTAATCTAAGTCGAACTCTATCGCATCTTCAGTCTTCGTTATAGCGCCGTCAGGACAGTAATCGAAACATTTGAAGCACTGGATACATTTTTCTATATCTACTTCAGGTTTCATCGTTCTCCAACTACCGGTCTTGTACTCTTTCGAACTGCCTGCTTCCTTGTTAATTCCGCCTATCGTGATCTTTACCTTTGACATCTTTACACCCCAACTACACTTTCATAAGCCTGTTCAGCGGCTTTCTTATTCTCGTCGTGCTTCACAGGTACGTTATTATCTATCGCCTTCGCTATGTTCTCCATCTCTACGTTTCCAGCGACTTTCGAATATGCGCCGAGAATAGCCGTATTCACGATCGGGTTCGTTTCGGTTCCGAGACCGTTATCGACAGCTATCTTAGTAGCGTTGACCGTGTAAACTTCAACATCCGGGAAATCGAATTCGGACGGATCTTTACCTGTATTCAGTATTATCTTACCGCCTTCCTTCAGTCCTTTTGTAACATCGACGACGTCTAGAAGACTCATATCCAAAACTATCACTATATCCGGCTCGTATATCTGTGTTTTTATGTCTATCTCCTTCTCATCGATCCTGGCAAAGGCCGCCACAGGGGCACCTCTACGCTCTACACCGAACATCGGGAAAGACTGAACGTCTTTATCTTCCCTGAAAGCGGCGTCGGCGAGCGTGTGTGCAGCGGTGACAGCTCCCTGTCCACCTCTGCCGTGGAATCGCACTTCGTACATTTTCATCTCACCTTTCATTCAAATGAAATAAGAGAAGATTATAAATGTTCCGATTCGAAACCCAAATAAAAATATACTTTGTCTCTATTTCACGTATGGATCATTATGTATGAAAACGCACCCGAAGATGTCACTAATGTAATAGTTACCGGGAAGAGTGGAGCGGGAAAGCAGCCGAGGATCGATGTACTTGTTAAAGAATACGACTTGGAGCAACTTTCTACGGGTAATCTATTCAGATCATATCTAGAGGAATTCGACGAATACGATTACGAAGGAGACATTTCCCAGTTCTGGGATGAGGAGAAAGAGAGGTTTGTGGATGATGAGAAGATAGCAGAAGAGATAGGCACGGATGAAGAAAAACTTATATTGGGGTTAAAAGCCGAGTACTTCGTTAATAAAGGAAAGTACGTACCCGATCGCATAACCAATGAGCTCTTTCGATCATACTTTAGCAAAAAAGACTATAAAGGTCAAGTGTTAGACGGTTATCCTAGAACGGTGGATCAGGCTAAATTTTTGATTGAACTCGTTGAAGAGAAGGACAGCGAGATAGATTTCATATTGTGGGTAAGGAACACTAATGAGAAGATAATAGAGAGGACCACGAAACGAAGGATCTGTCCAGAATGTGGTGAAGTGTACCATCTTAAGTACGATCCTCCAGAAAACGGTAGATGCGAAGAATGTGGGGTGAAAGTCATACAGAGGAAGGACGATACCGAAAAGAGGATCAGGTCAAGACTTGGAGAATTCAGGAATAAAACGAAGCCTATGATCGATTACTTGGAAGGCAAAATACCGATAGTGGAGGTGTCCGGTCATCTTGAGGAATTCACGCCCGAAAACGTCAAGAGGAGTGTAATGAAGGCGATGGACGAGACCCTCTAGCTCTCTAATATATTTCTTATTTTCTGCTTAGACGTTGAAGTAAGTCAAAAACTCCTCAATAAAGTTTATATTTTTGACTTTGTTTCACAAAACCATGGCGCACGAATATATTTCAACCGTTCAATGGAGCGGAAAAGAAAGCGAACACGGGAAGCTCAGTATGGACTGCGGATACTCCTGCACCTTTGATAAACCTATAGAATTTGGAGGGGCGGAAGGTGTTTTGAATCCGGAAGATGCCTTCGTTGGCTCCTTGGCCATGTGTTATTCGATAACTTTCAAGTCGACTCTAGAGAAGATGAGATTGGAACTGGAAGATTTCGAATTGGTGACGAAAGGAATTCTAGAAGACATTGATGAAGGCAGCATGATAACGAAAATCTTCGTCAGGCCACAGATCGTTTTGAAGGAAAAAGATGATCGAGAGAAGGTCGAAAGAGCTATGGAATTGGCTAAGGAGAACTGTTTGATCTCGAAAAGCATGAAGTCCGAGATAAAATTGGAGCCTGAAATAGAAGATCCAAAGTGAATCATCGAGTGATTAAAACCTTCTTTTCTTTTTTATCTCAAACGCGTTTATCCTTCAAAGGCTTAAAAAATCTATTTTTCGAAAAATAGAAATATCATTTGACCATATAGAGTTTCTGAAGAACGGAAGGAGGCCCCCCCAATGATCGATCTCTTCACCTCTAGTGATGGTGAGGATAGAGGCTATCCTATCATTTTGACGACTGACAGGACTCTCGCCTCCGACTACAACGGCAGTATTTTCGTCGGTTTTGGAGCGTCCTTTCCCAAGGTACTGCCGAGTTTTCTATACAATCCTCTCTTCGCACCTTCGCTGCCGCACGACAGAGGGGTCATGGAATACGGTCATTGTGGAAGTAGAAAGATCGAAGCTTCGCTTCTTGAGAATGGGTTTGATGAAGAAGATGTGGTTATAGGCCATCCCGACCACCTGGATAAACTGGTGGGCCCCAATACTGAAGCGATCGGTATAACAACCCACGATCCGATGGGACTGGGACCCGCATCAACCACTTTTTCGAATCTGGTCGAGGGGGAACCTTACAGCTCGCACTGCTTCAAAAAATTGGTAGAGGATCCACTGTTAAGAGAATACGACGTTGACATAATTGTAGGAGGTCCGGGAGTCTGGCAGCTGGACGACAAGAGGATAATGGAGAAGTACAACGTGGATTCTATCGTGATGGGTGAAGGTGAAAGTGCCGCCCCGGAATTATTTGAGAAAGCCGCTAACGGAGAAAAACTTCCCCGGAAGGTCGAAGGAGACGTTGTAGCTAAAGAAGATATACTCAGTATAAAGGGTCCGACAATAAACGGTCTGATCGAAGTGAGCCGTGGATGTGGACGCGGATGCAGTTTTTGCAACCCCACTTTGTTGAACTTGAGGCATAGGCCTATCCGAGATATCTTGAAAGAAGTCGAAATAAATTTAAAAGGAGGCAATGAAAAGGTAATACTTCACGCTGAGGACGTCTTGAGATATGGTAGCCAGGATCTTGAGCCCAATCCTCCGAAATTGATGAAATTATTGAAGAAGGTCAAAAAACGGACGGATCATATCGGTTTCAGTCATATTGCTCTTGCTTCTGCCGCATCTAAACCCAAGTTGATAGAAGATATCACCGAACTGTTAAACATAGGCAGTGAAGACTATCCTCTGTTTTCAGCACAGGTCGGGTTAGAGACCGGCTCTACTGATCTAGCTAAAAAACATCTCAGAGGAAAAGCGAAGCCGTTTGATCCGGAGGAGTGGCCTTCGGTGGTGAGACAGTCTGTAAAGATAATGGACGATAACGACTGGGTGCCGTGCTTCACTGTGATAATGGGTCTGCCAGGAGAGACTGGAGATGATGTGATGGATACTATAGAACTTTTAGACGATATATGGGATAAGGACTTTCTGATAGTTCCGCTGATGTTCGTTCCATTGGGTGTCAGCCAGAGCGAAGATTTCTTCAGTCGGGATGATATGCTGCCGGAACACTGGCAGTTGTTAGGTGAATGTATAAAGAAAGATTTTGAGATGACTCCAGAGTTGATAGAAGACGTCACTAGGCTGGACGACGTGAACATGCTGAAAAAGTACGGTTATCATTTTCTGAGAAGGTATATGAAAAGAAGGTTAGATCCCTACATAGAAGAGATGGAAAACGGTAATGATCCGAGCCATCTGAGTTGATCAAAAAGTCTTTTCGAATATTTTAGCGTGTATCTTGTAATCTCCCTCGCTGTAAAGCACCATTTTCACTAGTTTTAGGGTATTGTTATCTTGTAGGAATTTTTTCATCTCTTCGAAAGCTATTTCGGCCGCTTCATCTGTGGGATAACCGAAGGCACCAGTACTCAAGGCGGGAAATGCTACGCTTTTGAGCTCGTTTTCTACTGCGAGTTTGAGGCTGTTCCTGTAGCTTCTCCTCAGGTCTTTTTCGTCCTCTTCAGTTCCGGAGTAAACGGGCCCGACTGTATGGATGACGTGATCTGATGGAAGGTCGTATCCTTTCGTGATCTTCGCTTCTCCTGTTTCACATCCACCTAGTTCCTTACACTCTTCGTAGAGTTCCGGTCCCGCGGCACTGTGTATAGCTCCAGCGACACCTCCACCCGGTGCGAGTCTTTTGTTTGCGGCGTTTACCACTGCGTCAGTATCTTGGTTAGTTATATCTCCCTGCACAATCTCGAATATAGAGCCGTTGATCTCGACCTCTTTCATTTTATCCCCTAGTATGGGTATGAAGAACCAATGTTAAAAGATTTAAGATTTATTTTTTTGCTCTCCCTCTACTGATCACATCTACATCTTCCATATTCGGCGTGTCAGTTCTTTTAGCTTCGTAAACATTCTTTGTTTCGAGCGGTTGAAAGTACTTTTCGAATTTTTTTAGCTTGGATTCATCTAACGGTTCTACGATCGAAGGTCTCAGAGGAGTATTCAGTTGAACCTCGTCTGCGGCCATATCTTTTACGAGTTCCGCTATATCTTCTGCAGAATCTTTGTTTTGTTGTACGAACATGACTTCGATGGCGAAGGTTCCGCCGTACTCGTCACCGAATTTTTTGTAGCCTTCGATGATCCTTTGAAGGTCCGTATCATCATCGGGTTCGTTTATTGTTTTGAAGTTCATCTCGTTAGAGGCGTCTAGAGAGGCTATCACATAGTCGACTTTCTTTAAGGCCTCTCTTACCTCTTTCAGGTGGAAAAGACTCCCGTTGGTCAGAACCGCTATCGGCTTGTCAGAAACGTCTTTCACCATCTCTACCGCTTCGTCGAGGTTGAGCGCTAGTGTTGGCTCTCCCATGCCGGAGAAAGTGATATAATCGGTTTTGTCTCCCACTTTTTCTAGAGCCTCTTCGAGTTCATTTCTCACTTCTTCTATATCAACGAATTCTTTTCGTTTGGAGGTGAGTTTTTGAGAGCGTTGGATCTGGCAGTATATGCAGTCAAAAGAGCAGATCCTACCCTCTTGACTTATCAAGTCCACGCCCAAAGAGCGCTTTAGTCTCCAAGAATCTATCGGTCCGTAGATGAATCTCATCAGGAGCGGAAGAAACTCGTGAAATAAAAAGGTTGTTTGAAAAAAGGTTTTTAGGATACGTTAGGCGCTTTCTCTTCTCTTTTTCCTTTGAACTCGAACTCTATCTCGAGTTCTCTTTCGCCGTATCCCTCAAAATCTATGTCCAACTCTATGTTATCTCTGAACTTGAAAGGCAGTTCCCACTCGTCGGTTTTGATCGTGACTTCGTCCCCTTCTCTCACCTGTTGTGCTAAAGATTCTAGGAAATCGGCAGTCTGCTCCTTGTCGAGGTACACTTCGTGCTCTAGGTCGCCGTCTTCCACTACTCTCTTTTCTTCCTCCTCAGAGTCGTCCGGTATTTCGGGCATGTTATCATTTCAGGGTAGAAATCATTAAATATATAAAATTTCTTAGGAATTCTATACGTGAAAATATGAATGGAGTAGAATTGTTGGGTTCCAAAGCTCGGTTGGAGATACTTCATAAATTAGCAAGGAGGGACATGTACGTCTCTGAGATAATGGACGAAGTGGGTCTTGACGGTAAGACCGCGAAACATCATCTCGAAAAGTTGGAGGAAAACGGTCTGGTTTCCTCTAGAAAAGAAGGTAAGAGAAAGTACTATTCGCTGGAGCGGGAAGTGATACTGAAGATATCTCCGTCGCCAAACAGGCGGTTCAAGATCCAGTTTCCCAAGAAATAGAGATGGATCTAATCTATAGGTTCGAACTCGGCGGTGAAGTGCCCCAGCAGTTCGGGAGCGTAGGTTCTTCGGAGCCCGTTTATCTCATCGCTTTTTTCCTTCAGATCTATGACCGATCGCGCCACGTAATCCAGCTGGTTGAGAGTGTAAACTCTTCTCGGGATCGCCAATCTCATGGTCTCCATCTGTGCTGGAATTATGTTACCGTCCTCGTCTGTCTCTCCGAAGGCGCTAGTCCCGAGTTCTACCGCTCGGATACCGGCCTCCTTGTAAAGTTCGGTGGTTAGTGCCTGTGCCGGAAAGTGTTTCTGAGGTATTTCGGGCAGGAGTCGTTTAGCATCTACGAAAACCGCGTGTCCCCCAACTGGTTCTATTATCGGGACGTCTTCTTCTAGGAGTTTATCGGCAAGAAACTGCACCTGCTGGTGCCTGTATTTTTGATAATCGTCGGTAGTCGATTCTCTCAGACCTTCGGCCATCGCCGATAGTTCTCTGCAGGCGAGACCTCCGTAGGTGACGAAACCTTCAACTATTATGCTTAGGTTCTTGCATTCGCGGTGAAGTTTTTCGTCTCTTATTCCGATCAGACCGCCGATATTGACCATTCCCTCTTTTTTGGCGCTGAAAGTGAATCCGTCGGCGTAAGAGAACATCTTTTCGGTGATCTCTCGGATAGATTTGTCTTCGTAGCCGCTCTCTCGCTGTTTGATGAAGTAAGCGTTTTCGGCGAAACGGCATGCATCGAAGAAGAAAGGTATATCGTACTGTTCCGCTACTTCCGAGACCTTTTCGATATTGGACATCGAAACCGGCTGCCCTCCGCCCGTGTTGTTGGTGATGGTCAGCATTATTAGCGGTATTTTATCGGGACCTTTTTCCTCGATAAATTCTTCTAACTTATTTACATCCATATTTCCTTTGAAGTCCATCCTCTTATCGGGCTCGTAGGCCTCGTCTATCACCAGATCAACAGGCTCTCCTCCTTTGTGTTTGACGTTGGCCCGGGTGGTGTCGAAGTGCATATTGTTAGGTACGAAATCGCCTTCTTCCACGAGATTCGAAAAAAGCACGTTTTCGGCCGCCCTGCCCTGATGGACTATCACAAATCTGTCAAAGCCGAATATGTCTTTTACCGCTTTTTCCAGCTTGTAATAAGAATCGCTGCCCGCGTACGCCTGCTCCGTTTTCAACATCTCGGAGTATTGAGCGTCGCTCATCGCTGTGGTGCCAGAATCGGTCAGAAGATCTATGAAGATGTCATCAGAGCGAAGGTTGAATACGTTGTATCCAGCCTCCTTCATCTTTTTTTCTCTTTCCTCGCGGGTCAAACGTTCTAGCGGCTCGACCATCTTTATCTTGAAGGGCTCCGGTTCTTTCATCATCTCACGATTGAGTTAAAAAGGGTATGATAATTAAGTTTAGGGTGGAGAAGTTAAGGATAAATGATAGAAATAATTAAGTCTTGAACAAAAACCATCATTCATGATTATTTATTCTTGTCCATAACTTTTATTTAAGGACAATTATTACGCCTTCGTGTCATCAATCTATTACGGCAGACGATTCGTCTGACAAAATGAGGTAACGATCATGAACTTGAAAGGAATTAAACTTGCTGACAAAGCCGTGTGTATGACAGCTATAATCATCCTTATCTCCGCTCTCGTGCCTCTATTTGCAGGTACGGCGGTTGGGGAAGACGTAGGAGAAGGCGTAGGAGAGACAGGGATGCTCGAGGAAGGAGATTTTGCTGGCGGGGAGGGAAATGAGAGCCAGCCTTACGAAATAGCGAATTGGACTCATTTGTATAACGTGAGAGATGAATTGGGCAAGAACTTCACTCTGGTAAGTGATTTAGATGAGGATACTGATGGATACGAGGAGTATGTGAATACGTCGGATGGTTGGGAGCCTATAGGAACACTTTCTGACTCATTTTTCGGTAATTTTACGGGAAACGGCCATGAAATCAAGGATCTTTATATAAATCGATCAGAAGTGAATTATGTGGGTCTATTTGGATATACGGAAGGATGTGTGAAGAATGTTACTCTTCTTGAAGCAAATGTGAGTGGAGTCTCTAATGTTGGAGGTCTAGTAGGGCA